>NZ_JBGCCM010000009.1:0-305390 GCF_041262085.1 Catenulispora sp. GAS73 | reverse complement strand
CAGACCTGCGCAACACCACGACGTCGGCAAAACCGTCAAACGCGAACTCAGCCTCACTGCCAGGCAGAATGCGGCAGTAGGTTAAAGAACAAGCTCAGAGTCTGGAGCGCCCCCGCCGGAGGCGCCTGCTTTTGATCTTAGGCACCCACCCCGAACAGCCCACCACCCACCTCACCCATACCGGCACCGATCTAGACCGGCCTAGATCTAGACCTAGACCACCAGCCACCGCCACCCACCCCCACCCCCACCTCACGGCCAAACCGGCGTCCGCTTCTCCACAAAAGCCCGCACACCCTCAGCCCGGTCCGCCGAAAAAGCCGTAGCCCGCCAAGCCCCGTCCTCCACATCCAGCCCCGCCGCCAGCGGCAGGTCGGCGCCGACCTTCAGCGCGTGCTTCGCATTGCGCACGCCGATCGGCGAGTTCCTCGCGATCTGCTGCGCCAGCTCCAGCGCCGCGTCGCGCGCCGTCGAGGCTCCCGCGACCCGGCGGTCCACCATGCCGAAGCGGTCGGCCTCGTCGGCGTCGATGCGGCGGGCGGTGAAGATCAGGTCCGCGGCGCGGTTCGTGCCGATGCGCCGGACCAGTGTCTGGGTGCCGCCGCCGCCGGGGATGACGCCGACCGAGACCTCCGGGAGGCCGAAGACCGCGCCGTCGTCGGCCACGATGAGGTCGCAGGCCAGGGCCAGTTCGCAGCCGCCGCCCAGGGCGTAGCCGGAGACCGCGGCGATGACCGCCATCGGCAGCGAGCCGAAGGCGCCCCAGGTCCGGCGGAAGGCCGGGCGGGTGGCGACCAGTTCCGCGTCGCTCATCTGGTTGCGTTCCTTCAGGTCCACGCCGACGCAGAACGCGTGGTTCTTCCCCTCGGCCTCCGGCGGTGCCGACGACACCACCACCGCGCGGACGGCCGGGTCCTCGGCCAGCTCCGGCGCCACGTCGCGGATCGCCGCGGCCATCGCCGTCGAGATGGCGTTCATCGCCGACGCGCGGTTCAGCACGATCTCCGCGACCACGCCGTTGCCCGACGCGGGGTGCCGCTTCAGGAGTACGCCGTTGTAATCCTTCACCTGTACCTCAGTCATGCCGCCCACAGTATGAGATCGCGATCAGAAGCCGAAGGGCAGCCACGGCGCGACATCGCTCACAAACGCCCGCGACGCCGCCGCCAGCGTCCCGGGCCGCAGCTCCTCGACGCGTCCGGCGCGGGCGAGGGCGCCGAGCGAGAGGCCGCCGAGGTAGGCGCTGCCGAGTTCGCGCACGCCCAGCACCAGGTCGGCCGGGTCCGCCGTGCGCTCGCAGACCGCGCCGTCGGCGTCGCCCCTGAGCCGCCAGCGGCCGGCGTTCCACGGGCAGAACGAGTCGGCGACGTCGAGCACCACGTCCACCGGCGCCGCGTAGCGACGCGCCGCGAGCGCCCGGTCCACGTCCACGAGCCGCAGGTACATGTCGTCCCGCAGCCGGGGCAGCGAGCGCCGAGTGTCGGTCAGCAGATACATCAGCGGGTCGTCGACCGGCACCTCGGCGTGGACCTCGCTCGTCAGGTCCAGGTCGAGCAGGAAGCGCCACATCGCGACGTAGGAGGCGAGGTCGCGGCCGTAGACCTCCTGCACCCGCACCTTGCAGTCCGGGTGCGCCGGGTTGTCGAAGTCCTCCTTGACCCGATAGCGCGCGAAGCCCACGGGCCGGCCGTCGGCGTCCTCGGCCAGCACGCACCGCAGCGGCCCCGCCTCGTCCCGGGCGAACTCGTCGTCGGCCAGCGCCGAGTCCCGCCAGCCCTCGCCGACCCGCGGCAGCATCCCCGGCCGGCCCAGCCGGTTCGCCTCGAACACCTCCTGGCAGCGCTCGTATCCCTCGGTCGGGTCCAGCATCCGCAGCCGGAACTTGTCACTGCCGGGCACCGCCGACAGGCCGTTGTCACCGCGCGGGACCTTGAGGTTGAGCTGCTGGGTGGCGAGCCCGTAGCCGAACCGGCCGTAGATCGCCGGCTCGGAGGCCTGCAGGGTCGCCACCGGCTCCTCGCCGCGCTCGTGCCAGCCGTGCAGCTGGTGCCGCATCATCGCGGTCAGGATGCCGCGCCGGCGGTGGGTGGGCTTCACGGTGATCATCGTGACGCCGGCCGTCGGCACCGTGGCGCCGCCGGGGAGCGTCATGGCGAAGGGGAAGGACCCGCCGGTGCTGACCAGCTCGTCGCCGTCGAACGCGGCGACCGAGCGCTCGCGCGGCAGCAGCCGCATCCACAGGTCGTGCGCCTCCTGGGAGGGGTTCTCGTGGAAGCCGAGATCGAGTTGCGCGGTGAAAGCCTCGACCTCGTCGTCCGTGATCGGGCGGACGGGATGGGAGGCGGCTTCGAAGCTCATAATCCATGGCTAACACCGCTTCGCCCCGACAGCGAACCAATATTCACCCGCCAGACGCTGTACACCCGCACCGCCGGCAGTGAACGCGGCCCCATTCGGCCCGCCCCGCGTGGGAGGCTGAACCCATGCAGGATTCCGATCCGATCCGCCTGGCCGGTCCGTGGACACACCGCGACATCAACGCGAACGGGGCCCGCTTCCACGTCGCCGAGATGGGCGAGGGCCCGCTGGTGCTGTTCCTGCACGGCTTCCCGGAGTTCTGGTGGTCCTGGCGCCACCAGCTCCCCGCGGTGGCCGACGCCGGCTTCCGCGCGGTGGCCATGGACCTGCGCGGCTACGGCAGCAGCGACAAGACCCCGCGCGGCTACGACCCGCTGACCCTGACCATGGACGTCACCGGCGTCATCCGCGCGCTCGGCCAGTCCAACGCGACCCTGGTCGGGCACGGCTGGGGTGCCTTCCTCGGCTGGACCGCGGCGGTCTTCCGGCCGGCCGCGGTGAACCGCCTGGCGGTCACCGGTTCGGCCCATCCGCGCCGGCTGCGCCAGGCCCTGCTGACCGACCCCAAGCAGATCTCGGCGGCGCGCTTCATGTGGGCCGCGCAGCGGCCGTGGGCCCCGGAGAAGGCCCTGACCCGCGACGCGGCGATGCTGGTCGAGCAGCTGCTGACGGAGTGGGGCGCGACCGGCTGGCCGGAGCTGGACGTGGCGCAACGCTACCGCGACGCGATGCTCGTGCCCGGCGCCGCGCACTCCTCGCTGGAGTACTACCGCTGGCTCATCAGGTCCCTGGTCCGCCCCGACGGGATGCGGTACGCGCAGCGGATGCGCACCGAGGTCCGGGTGCCCGTGCTCCATCTGCAGGGCGAGCTCGACAGTGCCCTGCTACCGCACGTCGCGCGCGGCTCGGGCCGGTACGTCACGGCGGCCTACCGCTGGCGGCTGATGGAGGGCATCGGCCACTTCCCGCACGAGGAGGCGCCGATGCGCTTCACCAGCGAACTGATCGACTGGCTGAAAAGCTGAAGCTAAGCCTTCGCGGAAGTCTTCATGTACAGCAGCACCGCACACCCGACTGCCATCGCCGGCGCCAGGAACCACGTCTCCATCTTGTTGCCGGTCCGTTGGATCAGCGGTATCCCGGTCCGCAGCGTGAACGGCCAGAACAGCCGGCAGCCGTGGTCGGTCAGGCAGTCGCCGGCCAGGTGGGTCAGTGCCCCGAGCCCGATCGCGAACGGCAGCCAACTCGGCGCGCTCGCTATCCAGCGGTCCATCAGCACCGTGCCGCCGCCGGCCAGCAGGATGCACGGCCCGTAAGCTTCCAGCTTCTCCCCCGGCGGGCACAGGTTCAGCGCGCGCACCGCCAGCACCAGCATGAAGAACACCAGCCCGAGGGTGAAGTAGCGGCCGAGGTACTTCTCGCCGGCCCACGTGCCGTAGGTGACGGCCGCGACGAAGGCCAGCGAGTGCGTGGCGTGGCGGTGCCCACCGCTGATCTTGGACACGCCCTTGCACAGGTTGTGGGTGATCGGCCCGACCGAGTGCGCGATGGTGCCGTTCGGGTGGTCGATGTCCGGCAGCAGCGCCGCGCCGGCCGTGATGAAGGTCCCGAACAGCAGGTCCTTGGCCTGGATGTGGGCTGTGGAGCCGTGCATGGCCGGGTAGGCCAGGACGCTCATCGGCAGCGCGGAGGCGGCCGCCGCCCACGCCAGTCCGCCGCTGGTCGCGTGTGAGTGCCCGAGCATGCCCGATCCGCCCCCTGATGGTCCTGTGCTGTTTCTGGCATGAACGTATCAGGAAGGCACGACGGAGCCGGGCCCGGCAGAAGCCTGAGATCACCGGCACGCCGCCGGCGCGTGATGGGATCACCGTGGGATCACCGTGGGATCACCGCCGGATCGGCGTCGATCAGGACCGATCCCCGTCAGGGCCTCAGATCGCGCAGGCCTGGGTGTTGACCGGGACGTCGGTGGCGGCGCCGGCGGCCGCGTCGGAGGAGACCTCCTGCGCGGTCAGCGCGTAGCCGGTGTTCTTGTCCTCCAGCGACTTGGCGAAGACCACGCCGAGCACCTTGCCGTCGGTCGACAGCAGCGGACCGCCGGAGTTGCCCTGCTGGACCTGCGCGTAGAGCGCGAACACCTGGCGCCGGACGTTGCCGTTGGAGTAGATGTCGGCGCCGGTGGCCGTGATCTGCTCGCGGATGCGCGCGGCGTCGACGGTGAAGGGGCCGTCCTCGGGGTAGCCGACGACCAGCGAGGAGTCGTTGGCCTTGCCGTTCAGGTCGAAGTTCAGCGGCGACGCCTTCAGGCTGGGGACGTCCAGCACGGCGATGTCGCGCCTGGGGTCGAAGAGCACCACGGTCGCCGGGTACTGCCGGCCGTTGGACTGGCGCACCACCAGCGAGCGCGTGCCACCGACCACGTGCGCGTTGGTCATCACCTTGCCCGGCGCGTAGACGAAGCCGGAGCCTTCGATGTCCTTGCCGCACGACGGCGCCTGCCCGCGGATCTTCACGATCGAGGCCCGGTCAGTGCCGATCACCGGGCTGTTCAGCAGCGCCGGGTCCGGGGCCGGCACGTTCGCCGGATCCTCGGCCTGGAAGGGCGCGAACACCTGCGGGAAGCCGTTGCGGTTGAGGATGTTGGAGAAGCCGTTGAACCACTGGTTCGAGCCCTGCGGCAGCACCTGGGTCATGCCCTTGAGGATGCTGGAGGAGCGCACCTGGTCGCTGATGGTCGGCACCGAGGACGTGAACAGCGCCAGGCCCAGGAACCAGGCCACCATCAGCACCGCGATCACCGACACCACCGCGCCGCTGACCGCGTCCACCATCTGCGCCGGCTGCCAGGTGATGGCCTCGCGCAGCCGGGCGCCCAGCATCGAGCCGAGCACCTGCCCGACGACCGCCAGCGCCAGCACCGCGCACAGCGCGATCACCGAGGCCAGCAGGCTGCTGGAGGAACGGTCCAGGAACGCCGGGACGATCACGAATCCGAGCGCCAGCCCGCCGAGGAACCCGGCGAAGGAGACCACTCCCACGACGAAACCCTGCCGGTACCCGGAGACTGCGAACGCCGCCACGACGAGCAGCAGCAGGATGTCGAGGATGTCCATCTACTTATCTTCTCCCCCCGGCGCCCCGCGGCTGCGGACCGCCAGCGCCAGCACCTCCTGCGGCAGCGGCTCGACCCGCTCGGTGTCCCACGGCTTCTCCCATCCGCCCGCCTTCAGCACCCCGTCCAGGAGCGCGGCGGTGAACCCCCAGATCAACAGCGAACCCGCCTCGAAGGCCGGGCTCGACGTCCCCGAAGGATTGCCGACGCGCAGCCGGTTGGCCGGATCGACCAGATCGCGCACCGCGATCCGGCAGACCGAGGCGACCTCACGCGGATCCCGTACCCGCACCGGACTCGGGACACGCCACCAGCCCAGCACCGGCGTCACCAGGAAGTCCGAGGGGAAGACGTACTGATCGGGAAGGATTCCGAAGACTTGGACGCCGTCCGGGTCCAGATCGGTTTCCTCGTTGGCCTCCCGCAGCGCGGTGGCCACCGGTCCCTCGCCGGGATCGACCTGCCCGCCGGGGAAAGCCGGCTGCCCGGGATGGTTCCGCAGCGTCTTGGAGCGCTCGACGAACAGCACGTCCGGCCCGTCCTCCGGATCCTCACCGAACAGGATCAGCACGGCGGAGCGCCGCGGCTCCCCGTCCAGATCCGCGGGCCGCTTGAACCGGGGCCCCAGCCCCTCCCCGCTCTCGGCGGCCTGCGCGAGCGGAAGCAACCAGTCGGGCAACGAATCGGCTATCTGAGTTCCCATGTCGGGAGCAACGCTCACAGCGGCAGACCGCCTTCCCCCGGCTTGTACTTGAGCAAAGCCGCCGCCTTCACCGGATCCTGCTCCCCGATCCCCCTGCTGGGGCACAGCTTCGCGATCGGGCACGCCCCGCACGCGGGCTTCTTCGCATGGCAGACCCGCCGGCCGTGGTAGATAACCCGGTGCGAGAGCAGCGTCCAGTCCTTGCGCGGGAACAACTCGCCGATGGCGTGCTCAACCTTCACCGGGTCTTCGAGACCGGTCCACCCGAAGCGGCGCACCAGGCGCCCGAAGTGGGTGTCGACGGTGATGCCCGGGACGCCGAACGCGTCGCCGAGGACGACGTTCGCCGTCTTGCGGCCGACACCCGGAAGCTTCACCAACTCGTTGAGCTTCCCCGGCACCGCGCCGCCGTAGTCCGACACGACGGACCTGGACATGCCGAGCAGCGACTTGGCCTTGTTGTGGAAGAAGCCGGTGGGCTTGATCAGCGCTTCGAGCTCCTCGGGATCGGCTGCGGCCAGATCGGCGGGGGTCGGATAGCGCTTGAAGAGCGCGGGGGTGACCTTGTTCACACCGACGTCGGTCGACTGGGCCGACAAGATGACGGCGGTCAGGAGCTGGTAGGGGTTCTCGAAGTCGAGCTCGCACTTGGCGTACGGGTACACGTCGCTGAGCTCGCGGTAGATCTTCCGAGCACGCCTGACCAGCGCCGTGTGGGTCTCCGGCTTCACCTTCGTCACGTCGGAGACGTCAGCCGCGGCTCGGGTCATGGACTCCACTGTAAGCCGGTGGACCTAAGAGACGGGTGTGAACCCGCAGTCGTCACTCGGCGGTTCCTTGGCCGGAAGGGGCCCGGAAGGGGCCGGACGGGGCCGCGGGTCACTCCTTTCATCGGTAATCCAGGCGACCTGGTCGTATGAATTCTGGGCGGTCATCATCGGCACGATCCCCCGGGCCTCGGCGAGCTGCATGCCGGTTGGCCACTGAGGCCGACGACTGAAGCTAGCGGCCGATCTTGTCCAGCTCGGCGAGATCCTCATCAGTGAGGCTGAGCCCCGCGCCCGTGACGTTCTCGCGCAGGTGCGCCACCGAGGAGGTGCCGGGGATCAGCAGGATGTTCGGCGAACGCCGCACCAGCCAGGCCAGGGCCACCGACATCGGTGTCGAGCCGAGTCGATCGGCGACGTCCGAGAGCGCCGAGGATTGCAGCGGGCTGAACCCGCCGAGCGGGAAGAAGGGCACGTAGGCGATGCCCGCCGCGGCGAGCGTGTCGATCAGCTCGTCGTCGTGTCGGTAGGCGAGGTTGTACATGTTCTGCACGCACACGATCGGCGCGATCGCCTGCGCCTCGGCGACCTGTTCGGCCGTCGCGTTGCTCACGCCGAGGTGTCGGATCAGGCCCTGCTGCTGAAGGTCGACGAGTGCTGCGAAGGCCTCGGCGAGCGAGCCGGGCTGGGGCCCTTGGGCGTTGCCGAGCCTGAGGTTCACCACGTCGAGCGCCTCCAGGCCGAGGGTTTCCAGGTTCTCGTGCACGGCGCGGCGCAGCGCCTCGGGCTCTCGGGCCGGCGGCCAGCCTCCCTGCGCGTCGCGGGTCGCGCCGACCTTCGTCACGATGTGCAGCGGCTCCGGATAGGGGTGCAGCGCTTCGCGGATCAGCCGGTTCGTCACCTGCGGACCGTAGGCGTCGGCCGTGTCGATGTGGGTGATGCCGAGATCGACGGCCGCGCGCAGGACCGCGAGCGCACCGTCGTGGTCGGCGGGCGGTCCCATGACGCCGGGCCCGGCCAACTGCATGGCGCCGTAGCCGAAGCGGGTGACGGTGAGGTCCCCGAGGGTCCAGGTACCGCCGGGAAGCGAGGAGAGCGTGCTCATGCGTGTGTCTTTCGTAGAGTGCCGGGGAGTGGTGCCCAACGGGGCTGTTGCTTCAGTATGGAGAGGCAACTTCCCGACAGGAAGTACGCACTTCGAAGTGCGTAAGGGACCCACGAGTGCGAGGAGCGGCGGGATGGCCACGATGACGGCGGCCCAACAGCGGGCCCAGGCCAAGACGGAGTACGACGCCTTCCTGGCGGCTTGTCCCAGCCGCAAGCTGCTCGACCGGATCTCCGACAAGTGGGTCGCCCTGATCCTGTGCGCCCTCGGCGACGATGACGAGCCCCGGCCGATGCGCTACTCGGAGCTGTCGCGCCTGCTGGCCGGCGTCAGCCAGAAGATGCTGACTCAGACGCTGCGCTCGTTGGAGCGCGACGGCCTCATCACGCGGCAGGCGACGCCGACCGTGCCGGTCACGGTCACCTACGAACTGACCGATCTCGGCCGGTCGCTCCAGCAGATGGTGCGAGGCATCAAGAGCTGGGCCGAGACTCACATGGACGACGTCCTCACCAACCGCGCGGCCTACGACGACAACGCGGCGGAATAAGAACCCTGAAACCGATCACTGCGCCTGATTGAGGCGGAGTCCGGCGACAGGGCTCGCCTGTCCTACCGAACGGCCGCTGAGTTCCGCGTCGAGCGACTCCTGGGCATAGCGCATCTGCTCCTGGTACTCCGGCTCGTCCAGGCGGCGCATGCCCTCCTCCGCGGCAACGGTTTCGACGATCGCGGTGACCCACCAGATGTTGCCGAACGGATCACGGATCCGGCCGCCGCGCTGGCCGAAAGCGTTGCTGCTCAACGCGGTCACTTCACGTGCACCCGCCTTCAGCGCGGCGGCGAACGCGACGTCGGCGTCCGGCACGAAGACCCGCAGCAGCGACGGCATGGCCGGCCAGTCCGCACGCTGGTCGAAGGCCAGCACGACGGTGTCGCCGACCCGGATCTCGGCGTGTCCGATGCTGCCGTCCTCCAGCGGGACCCGGCCGAGTTCGACGCCGTCGAAGGCGGCGGTCACGAAGTCGAGCAGCGCTCCGGTGTCCGTGGTGACGATCCACGGCGCGACGGTGGTGTAGCCGGTGGGAGTGGTGGTCATGGCGTTTCCCCTTCACGAGGTCGTCCCTTCACGGTAGGAGCCGTATAGGTCAGATCTCGTCCTAGTCGCGACGTAGAGTTCGAGACGTGCCCGACACCACCGCACGCCTGTTGTCTCTGCTGTCGTTGCTCCAGACGCCCCGGCTCTGGCCGGGCAGCGAACTGGCCCGCCGCCTGCAGGTGAGCGGCCGGACCGTGCGCCGCGACATCGAACGGCTGCGGGACATCGGCTATCCCGTGGAGGCGGTGGAGGGCGGCCAGGGCGGCTACCGGTTGGTCGCCGGCTCCGCGATGCCGCCGTTGCTGCTCGACGACGAGGAAGCGGTGGCGATCGCCGTGGGTCTGGCGACGATCGCCGGGCAGGCCGTCAGCGGGCTGGACGAGCCGGCGGTCCGCGCCACGGCCAAGCTCGCGCAGGTGCTGCCCGCGAGGCTGAGGCGGCGGGTGTCGACGTTGGTGGCCACGACGCTGCCGTTCGTCCTGGCGCCGGCCGCGCCGGTCCCTGCGGACGCCCTGGTCGCGATCACCTCGGCGTGCGCGAATCAGGAACGCCTGCGCTTCCGCTACCGGACTCAGGACGGGAGTATGGCGGCGCGGCACGTGGAACCGGTCCGCCTCGTCGCCGCCAGCCGGAAGTGGTACCTGCTGGCGTTCGATCTGCTCCGCGACGACTGGCGCACCTTCCGGGTGGACCGGATGACCGGGTTGCAGGCCACCGGCGCCCGGTTCAAGCAGCGCAGGTCTCCCGCCGGAGGAGTCGAGGAGTTCTTGCGGACACGCATCATGGACATGGCGCCGACCTTCAGCGCCGACGTCACGCTGCACGCTCCGCGCACCGTCATCGCCGCCCGGCTCGGAGACCACCTCGGTGACGGCACCCTCGATGAAATTGCAGCCAGTGCTGGGAACTCCTGCCGCTGGCACTCCCACCCGGACACCGTCGAATGGCTGGCGACCCGACTGCTGTCCCTGGACACCGACTTCCACGTCCACGGCCCGCCGGAGCTCATCGCCCACCTCGACGCCTTGGCCGCCCGGATCACCCGCTCGCACCGATAGAAAACCCTTATACAAACCACCGGGCCGCGGTCATCATGAACGCATGTTCCCGACGACGTTCGCGCCGACCGCAGCAGGCATCGCCCTGCCGGTTCCGGCTGCCGTCGTCGCGGCGTTCGCAGTCGTTGCGGCATCCGCAACCGTCGCCGCACTCACCGGCGTCCGAAGCTGACCCTCCCCGCCCCGGCGGGAACCGAGCGGGGAGGGTGGCTCCCCTTCCGGTTCTCCGGCCCCGCGCGCCTCGGCTGGCGCGCATGCGGGCCGTCGATCAGCCGATTCTCCAGCGGGACCGCGGCGCTGCCGCCTGCCCGCACCAGCTTCAGGGATTCACCATGTCCAAGCAGCAGTTCGCGCGCACCAAGCCGCACCTGAACATCGGCACGATGGGCCACGTCGACCACGGCAAGACCACTCTGACCGCGGCCATCACCAAGGTCCTGGCCGAGCGGTCCGCCGGCTCCGGCAGCGCCAACCACTACGTCGCCTTCGACCGGATCGACCGGGCCCCGGAGGAGATCAGCCGCGGGATCACCATCAACATCGCGCACGTCGAGTACGAGACCAAGCGGCGCCACTACGCGCACGTCGACATGCCCGGCCACGCCGACTACGTGAAGAACATGATCACCGGCGCCGCGCAGGTGGACGGGGCGATCCTGGTCGTCTCGGCGCAGGACGGCGCGATGCCGCAGACGCGGGAGCACATCCTGCTGGCGCGGCAGGTCGGCGTCCCGCACGTGGTCGTCGCGCTCAACAAGGCCGACCTCGTCGAGGACGAGGAGCTGCTGGACCTGGTGGAGCTGGAGATCAGGGACCTGCTGACCGCGCAGGGCTTCCCGGGCGACGACGTGGCCGTGGTCCGGGTGTCCGGGCTGCGCGCGCTGGAGGGCGACCCGGTGTGGACCCAGCGGGTCCTGGACCTGCTGGACGCGGTGGACACCACCGTCCCGGACCCGGTCCGGGACCTGGAGTCGCCGTTCCTGATGCCGGTGGAGAACGTGCTGACCATCACCGGCCGCGGGACGGTCGTCACCGGCGCGGTCGAGCGCGGCACGCTGGCGCTGGGCTCGCAGATCGAGGTGACCGGGCACGGCGAGGCGTTCACCGCGGTCGTCACCGGCATCGAGACCTTCGGCCGCACCATGGAGGCCGCGCAGGCCGGGGACAACGCGGCGCTGCTGCTGCGCGGGGTGCGCCGGGAGCAGATCCGGCGCGGGCAGGTCCTGGCCGCCCCGCACAGCATCCGGCCGCACCGCCGGTTCCGCGCCGAGGTGTACGTGCTCTCCGCCGCCGAGGGCGGCCGGCACACCGGGTTCGGCGCGGGCTACCGGCCGCAGTTCCACTTCCGCACCACCGACGTGGTCGGGGCGGTGGACCTGGGCCCCGACGGCCTCGCGCTGCCCGGCGACCGGGTCACGATGACCGTCGAGCTCGGGCACGGCGTCGCGATGGAGCCCGGCCTCGGGTTCGCCATCCGCGAGGGCGGCCGGACCGTCGGCGCCGGGACCGTGCTGGAGCTGGTGGAGTAGCGGATCAGACCAGCTCAGCTCAGCTGGGGGACCGCGATTCGCGGCCCGATCGATGAGTTCGATCGGGCCGCGATCAGCGTTTCCGCACCCGCCACCACCGCATGACGAAGCCGAAATCGCTCGCCCCGCGCCCGGTCAGCTTGTCGTCGGAGGTGATCCCTCCGGTCGCGATCAACGCTCCTGATCGGATTGCCGCCGACCAGCGAGCAGGCGCAGCGTGCCAGCACCCTGATCAAGAAGGCGGCTCCGGAAGAGCGGATCCGCGTGAGGCGAGCAGGTCGTCGCGGAGTGGATGGCGCGGGCCGTCAGCCGATCTCGACCGTGACGGTCCGGGTCCCGCCGTCCTTCGAGATCAGCGTCACCGGGCCGAAGGTGATGATCGGGATCGCGCCGCCGTTTCCGCCCTTGTAGTACCCGGTCGCGCGGGTGATCCGCACCGCGACGGCGACCAGGGCACCGGCGGTGCTGGCGTCGCCGTGCACCTTGGGCTCGGTCAGGGCGCGGTGGCCGTGCGCCTGGCCCCACTCGTGGACGGCCCAGGCGTCGCGGCTCATCTCCGGCAGGATGCTGTCGTTCGCCCACGCCCACAGCCAGGACTCGGCCTCGGCGTTGAAGCTGCCGAGGATCTGCGCGGGAGCGGTCGCGGTCTTGTCCGGGAACGTCCAGGTGATCAGCCCGGTCCGCTGGTCCAGGTCCCAGCGGTCGGCGGTGCCCAGGCCCCAGGCCTTGGCGTGCGCGGCGCCGAGCTGCTCGATCATGTCCTCGCCCTGGAGCAGCAGTGCGTTCAGATCCGAGGTCTCGGGCTGTCCCGGCCCGGGATCGGTGCCGCCGTGGAAAGGTCCCATGCGGCGCAGTCTGCCAGGCGACCGACCAGGGCCGCGACGGCGTCGAGCTGTTCCCGCTGGGCGGACAGGCCGATCGCGCCCAGGCGGAGCACCAGGTGGCGTGCTCCGGCGGCGACGTAGGCGCCGAGTCCGGCCGTCACCTGATCGGCGGTACCGGTGACGACGGCCTGGATGCCTTCCAGATCGGCCAGCGGCATGCCGTAGTTGGCCCGGGAGTAGCGGTCGAGCTGCGCGCGCCCGGCCGCCTCGTCGGTGTCGACGCGCACCGTCACGAACAGCGCCGGGGTGACGGCCTCGGCCGAGCGGCCCTCCCTGACCGCGGTCTCGCGGATCGTCGCCAGACCGCTGCGATAGTCGGCGGGATCCGGCGGGTAGGGCAGCCAGCCGTCGTAGAGCTTGGCGGCGCGCGCCAAGGCCGCAGGCGTCGCGCCGCCCAGCCAGATCGGCGGGCCTCCGGCGCGGAAGGGCTTCGTCGCCGGCGGCAGGTCGTCGAAGCGGATGAGCTCGCCGTGGAACTTTGTGTCCCCGGCCCAGAGCGCGCGCCACAGCGCCACCGTCTCGTCCAGGCGCCGGAATCGGCGCTCCCACGGCAGCTCGGACAACGCATACATGGGCTGCCCGAACCGCCCGGGGAACCCGGCACCGACCGCGACCGCGAGTCGGCCGCCGGACAGCAGGTCGATCGAGGCCAGCGCCTGCGCGGCCTGCACCGGCCGCCTCAGGAACGGCAGCAAGGCGCCGGTCCCGAGCGTGACGCGCTCGGTCGCCGGAGCGAGTGCCGCGAGCATGGTCAGCGCCTCGATACGCGGGCTGATCAGCGAATCGTTGACGAAGAGCGAGGAGAACCCGAGCTGTTCGGCCCGCACCGCCAGCGCGACGACGGCCCGCGGATCGTCCCCGGACTCCCACTGCGCCTCGCCGGTCGGAAGCAACACACCGATGTCCATGACCCGATGGTCTCCGGGCGGCTGCGGCGGCTCAATTCCCCGCAGGGAATGACGCAGGTCACCGCGCGATCGCGGTCTCCTCCTCGACCCGCGACAACTTCTCCGGATTGCGGACCACGTAGATCCCGGTGATCAGGCCGTTCTCGGTGTGCATCGCCACGATCGTGTCGACCGCGCCGTCGACCCGGATGATCACAGCCAGACCGCCGTTGACGTAGGCGTTCTCCATGGTCACGAAGCCAGCCAGATGGGACAGGCCCTCCGCCAGGAACTGGGAGACGACGTCCGCGCCGCGCAGCGGAACCAGCGTGGCCTGCACGACGCCGCCACCGTCGCCGATGAAGACGACGTCCGGGGCGAGCAGGTCGAACAGGCTCTGCAGGTCGCCGGTCGAGACCGCCTTCTGGAACGCCTCGGTGGCGCCCAGGACCTCGGCCTTGGACGTGACGCCGCGCGGCCGCCGCGCCGCGACGTGGTTGCGGGCCCGGTGCGCGATCTGCCGGACTGCGGCCGGGGTCTTGCCGACGGCCTCGGCGATCTCGTCGTACTCCAGGCTGAACACGTCGCGCAGCACGAACACCGCGCGCTCGGCCGGCGTCAACGTCTCCAGCACCAGCAGCATCGCCATCGAGACGCTGTCGGCCAGCTCCACGTCCTCGGCCACGTCCGGCGCGGTCAGCAGCGGCTCGGGCAGCCACGGCCCGACGTAGGACTCCTTGCGCCGCCCGAGCCTGCGCAGCTGGGTCAGCGCCTGCCGGGTGGTGATCCGCACCAGGTACGCCCGCCGGTCCCGCACCGTGTCCAGGTCGACGGTCGTCCAGCGCAGCCAGGTCTCCTGCAGTACGTCCTCGGCGTCGGCGGCGGAGCCGAGCATCTCGTAGGCGACCGTGAACAGCAGGTTGCGATGGGCGACGAAGGTCTCGGTCGCGGACTGCCTCGACGGTTCCTCACTCATGACGGCACCTACCTGTTCGCTCGCGAGTACTTTCACACGGGACTCCACGAACCGCGATGTTGTGACGCGCCTTCAAAGTGACGTGCGTCACGTCGCCCCGGCAACGCTTCAGGCCTCCTGACCCCGCCGGACCTCGGCCAGACGTCCGGTGAGGAACGCGCGCTCGGCTTCGTTGTCGGTGAGCACTAGAGCTTCCTCATACGCGGTAACGGCTTCCGGCCACTGTCCCAGTCTTCTGAGGAAGTCGGCGCGAGCGGCGCTGAGATAGCGGTAGGTCGCCAGTGCGGGCTCGGCGGCCAACCGGTCGAGGGCGGCGAGACCGGCCTTCGGGCCGTCGCGCATTCCGACGGCCACAGCCTGGTTGAGCTCGACGACCGGCGAGGGCCACAGGCGGAGCAGGACGTCGTAGAGGGAGACGATCTCCGACCAGTCGGTCGCCTCGAACGCGGAGGCTTCGGCATGAACGGCGGCGATCGCGGCCTGGACCGCGTACGGGGTCGGCGGACCGGCGCGAAGGGACTCCGTCAGCAGGTCGATCCCCTCGGTGATCATCTCGCGGTCCCACCAGGACCGATCCTGATCTTCCAGCAGGACGGGACGACCGTCGTCGTCGGTGCGCGTCGCGCGGCGCGCGTCGATCAGCAGCAGCAAGGCCAGCAGACCGGCGGGCTCGGCGACCGGCAGCAGCCGATGGAGCGTCCGCGCCAAGCCGACCGCGGAGCCGACGAGATCCTCCCGGACCAGCGTCTCCCCGACCGGAGCGTTGCTGCCGGTCGTGAAGACGAGGTGGACGACGTCGCAGACTGCTGAGACCCGCTCGGGCAGATCTTCAGCGGTCGGCACGCGATAAGGGATGCGCGCCGCGGCGATCTTCTTCTTGGCCCGTGTGATGCGCGCGGCCATGGTGCTCTCCTGGACCAGGAAGGCCCGCGCGACCTCGGCCGTAGACAGGCCGCACACCAGGCGCAGCGTGAGGGCGACGCGGGCTTCCCGGGAGAGCGCCGGGTGGCAGCAAGTGAAGATCAGCCGCAGGGTGTCGTCGGCGACGACCGGCGGCTCGTCGGCGTCCTGCGGGTCCGGGGCGGTGGCGGTGGCTTCCTCGACCAGCAGCGGCATCGCGCGCCGCCACACCGATTCGCGCCGCAGCAGATCGCGGGCCCGGTTCCCGGCCACTGTGCGCAGCCACGCGGCCGGGTGGTCCGGGACGCCGGCCGACGGCCAGGTGCGCAGGGCTTGGGCGTAGGCGTCCTGGACGCATTCCTCGGCGGTGTCGAGGTCGCGGGTGATGCGGACGGTCGCGGCCAGGACGCCGGCCCAGTGGGCACGGTGAGCGGCCGCGACGGCGTCGCCGGGGTTGCTCACCGTGTGTCTCCTCTCAGCCGGGTCAGCCGGGTCAGCCGTGGTGGACCAGTGGCTTGATCTCGACGCCGGAGTGCGCGTGCCGGACCTCCGCCAGCTCCCGGCTCAGGGCCACGACCTCGTCCAGGTCGGTGGCTTCGAGCAGGTAAAAGCCGCCGAGGACTTCCTTCGTCTCCAGGAAGGGTCCGTCGGTCACGGCGGGACTCTCGCCGTCCCCGCGCAGCGTGGTCGCTGTCGAGGACGGCTCCAGCTGCCCCGAGGCCAGGATCCGGTCGCCGGCCCGCTTCTGGAAGGCGACGTGGCCGGCGTCGATCTCGGCCATCTCCTCGGCGGGCATGGTCTCCCAGTGCTGCTCGTTGCCATAGATGAGGAGCATGTACTTGGACATCGGCGTTCCCTTCATGGCGGGCCGGATTTCGACCCTCTCACTACTAGGGACGATCCGCACTGGTACCGATCGACAGCCGCGCATGCTCGATCGCCGCGGCGAACGCTTCGTCCTCCGCGACCGCGATGTCCGGGACGACGCCGACACCCTCCCAATCCGTGCCGGTGAAAGGGCTCTCCGAGCGGCAGTTCGGGACGGTGACTGTCACGTGCTCGGTGAGCTGGTACCAGTCGGTGGGGTGCGCACCGCCGCGCGTGGTGGCCCCGATCAACGTGGCGCGTCGCAGGCCCTGGAGCGTGTAGGCGAGGTCCTCGCCGCCGGAGAAGGTGCGGGCGCCGGTCAGGACGTAGACGGGACGGTCGAGGTAGCGCGGGGCGTCGAGGTGGCCGAGCGTCCAGTACTGGCGGGTCCCCTTCACCGTGGAGTGCGAGGTGGTCAGGAGGGTGTCGGCGCCACGGACCAGGTAGCTGCACCAGAGCTGCACGCCGTCGGTGGAGCCGCCGATGGTGCTGCGCAGGTCCAGGATGAGCGCGCCGGTGCCGGCGACCAGCTGCATCGCCGCCGCGATGGTGGCGCCCCCGGCCTCGGCGGTCGGGATCAGCGTGAGATCGAGGTAGCCGATGCCGCCGTCGAGGATCTCGATCTTGCGGACGCCGTTGTTGTGCTCGCGGCACAGCGCGGCGAACATGGCCGCACCGGCCTCCTCGTCGTCCTCGTCGAGCGGCTCGGGCTCCTCGCTCCATATCAGCCGCAGGTGCTTGTCCCGGCAGACGTCCGCGAACACCTTGGTCACGGCCGCACACGCCGCAGCGCCGTCCAACTCCGCGTATTCGCCGGCCGCCGCGGCGCGCCGGATCTCGGCGGCGGCACTGGCCGCCTTCTCGGGGTCGATGTACTCCGCCTCGAACCGGTCCAGCGCGGCTTCGAGGACCTTCGGGTCCAGGATCATGGCTGGTCATCATAGAGGTGTAACGGATTTGGATCACCAGACGCCTGTATCTACAAGGCACAGGGGAGAGGGCCTCAGGCCCGGCACCGTGTCTGAAGGAACGCGTCGCGCCGCACCCCCCGATCGGCGCGGCGCGTTCTGCTTTTTTGTACCCCCGTTGAAGTTCGCATCACGAACCACTAGGTTCGTATAGCGAACTAGCTGGAACGGGGAAACGAGGACCCATGCCTGAGTACACCGAGAACACCATCCAGTTCGGCATCGGGGTGTCGAACGCGGTCCCGGACATCGCGCAGACCATGAAGGTCGTCGCCGCCGCCGACCGAGCGGGCCTGGACTACTTCTCCGTCTCCGACCACCCCTACATCGGCCGGATGCTCGACGCCTACTCGCTCGTCGGCGTCCTTCTCGGACGCACGCAGCGCATCAGTGGCATGGTCAATGTCAGCAATCTGCCGACGCGGCCCGCCCCCATGCTGGCCCGCGCTGTCACCTCGCTGTCCGCGCTCACCGGTGGCCGTGTGGTTCTGGGGCTGGGCGCCGGCGGTTCCTGGGACGACATCGCGCGCCTGGGCTTTCCGCGCCTGAGCGGCGGCGAGGCCGTGCGCGCCTTCGAGGAGGCCTTCACCGTGATCAGGTCTCTGACCGGTGGCGGTGCGCCGGTCACCTTCGACGGGGAGTTCTACCACCTGGACCGCGTCGAGCCGGCGGCAGTGGCCGCGCCGCCGATCTGGACGGGTTCGGTCGGGGCGAAGTCGTTGGCGGTCACCGGCCGGCAGGCCGACGGTTGGATTCCCGGCCATGCCGCCGACTGGCTGAGTGTGCGCTACCGCGAGTCGCGCCCGATCATCGACGAGGCGGCGCAGGCGGTGGGCCGCGACCCCCGCGCCGTCGCGACGGTCTACAACCTCCCCGGCCGCATCAGCGCCACCCCGCTGGCGAGCACGCGCGACCAGGACGGCCGCTGGCTCGGCGGGTCGGTGGCGCAGTGGGTCGCGGAGCTCACCGGCGCGGTGTTGGAGCACGGCGCCGGCGGCTTCACCTACTTCGCGGTCGGCGATCTGCCGGTGGAGCGCGCGTCGGCGCTGTGGGCGGAGGAGATCGCGCCCGGGGTGCGCGAGGCGCTGGCTAAGGCGACACCCGCTTAGGCCGTGTGCTCCCCGCCATCATCGTCGGCGGCGCCGTCGCCGTCCCCATAGTGCAGCCGCGACGACACGTCCTCATGCGCCAACCGCCGCAGCGCCATCAGCACCGGCTCGACCAACACGGTGTAGGCGACCGTCGCCTCGATCGCCTCCTCGATCTGCTCGTACTCGCCGATCGTGGTGTACTCCGTCTCGGCCATCGGATGGATCGCCTTGGCGTACCCACGCAGATGCTCTACAGAAGCCTTATAACCGAGGTCCCGCAGTGTCACCACAGACTGCGTCAGCAAGTCGAGCGCAGGCGCCATGTCGTGGAAGCGCCATCCGAGTGCTCGCAACTCGTCGCGGATCAGCGCACGCATCTCGTCCCACCCCGCGCGCTCCTCTGAGTCCTCCGCAGGGGCCTCTACATGTGGCGGCAGCATGTACTGCGCGATGCCCAAGCGTTCGTGGCGCGTAAAGGCCGGATCGTCAGCTACCGCCAGGACGTCCCGCACCTGAGCGACCGACATCTTCCCGATAGTCAGCATCGCCCGCACGAGACGCAGCCGCCGCACGTGCTCGTCGCTGTACTCGGCCTTGCGCGCCGACACCGGCACGCCCGCGGGGACCAGACCCTCGCGCAGATAGAACTTGATGCTCGGCACCGACACACCGCTGCGTCGACTCAACTCCGCCAGGTGCACGTCATCTCCCGCTCCGGGTCTCGACAGCCGTCGCGCCGGGTTCTACCCTGAGCCACAAGGATAGTTCAACTATCCTCATGCCACGCACCGCCCGGAGCACGTCTCGATGGGGGTACCGTATGCCAGTCCAGAACCCGATGCCCATGCACTGGAGCCGGTCCGCGCCCGGCGCGCCGGACCCCCGCAAGCGGATGCGCGGCCGCTTCATGGCCGACAACACCGAGCCGATCGCCGTGCTGCTCATCGGCGCGCGCATCAACAAGTGGCGGGCCGTCCACCACTGGGTCCCGGTCTTCCGCGCCATGCCGCGCATGCTCAGGGAACTGCGCAAGGATCCCGACAGCGCTCTATTGGGCTACCGCATCCTGTGGGGTCCCTGGTTCGGCCAGGTGACCGTCGTGCAGTACTGGCGGCGCGCGGGAGACATCCGCGCGTTCTCCCATGACGAGAGCCGTACGCACCGCCCCGCGCAGGACCGCTTCATGGCCCGCTACATGCGCGCCAACGGAGCGGTCGGCATCTGGCACGAGATGCTGTCCGTCCGCGCCGGCTCGTATCAGTGCCTGTACGGCGACATGCCTCCGACCGGCATCGGCGCCTTCCGCGGCTTGGACGCGGTGATGAACCGCCCGGACGGCCTCGGCTATGTGAAGGGCGAGGACCCGCAGTTCGCGGGAATCGCCAAGCACTGAAGCACACCCCGTGGCGAGCCGCCGGTTTTGTCAGAGTTCGCGGCTAGCGTTGAAGATGTGGCTACCTACGTCTTGATTCACGGAGCGTCCTCGGACTCCTGGCTGTGGCACCGCGTCGTCCCGCTCCTGCGCGCGGCAGGACACGACGTCGTCACCCCCGACCTACCGATCTCCGATCACGAGGCGGGGATCCCGGAGTACGCCGACGCCGTCGTCGCAGCGCTCGGCGACCGCGCCACCGCAGACGACCTGATCGTCGTCGCGCAGTCCTTCGGCAGCTTCACCGGGACCGTGCTGACCCACCGGGTCCCGGTGAAACTCCTGGTCTTCCTCTCGGCGATGGCACCGAAGGAGGGCGAGACGCCCGGCGAGTGGTGGGAGGCGACCGACTACACCCGGGACCGGCAGGCCAGCGACACGCGCCTGGGCCTGCTGCCGGACGCCGACCTGAAGGTGGTCTTCTTCCACGACGTCCCCGACGACGTCGTGGCCGAGGCCTGGAAGCGCGGCGAGATCCCGCAGAGCGACAGGCCCTTCGCGCCACCGCCGATGCCGGCCCTTCCGGCCGACCTCCCGATTCGCTTCCTGGCCGGCCGCGACGACCGCTTCTTCCCGATCGACTTCCAGCGCCGCGTGGTGCGGGAGCGGCTGGGCTTCACGCCGGACGAGATGGAAGGCGGTCACCTCGAACCGCTGGCGCACCCCGAAGAGCTCGTCCGACGGCTGGAGGCCTATCGCGTGGAGGCCGGGCTGTGACCGCCTAAGAGACAGTGACGTAGGTCACATCAGGTCGTCCCGGCCTGGTGTCACAACACCTGCGCGCCACGGGTCTACGTAGCGAAAGCAACCGCGAGACCCGAGGAGCACACCATGGAAGCCCGCTTCAACTACTACGGCACTGCCACCGGCCAGAAGTTCAGCAAGTACATCAACTCGGCGGGCAAGGCGGCCGGCGACTCCGGCGTACCCTACGCCACGACCCAGCTGGTCCTGCTGCGGGCCAGCCAGATCAACGGCTGCGGCATGTGCACCGACATGCACTACAAGGACGCCGTCCACGCCGGCGACCAGCCCGAGCGCCTGAACCTGGTGGCGGCCTGGCGCGAGGCCACGGTGTTCACCGACGCCGAGCGCGCCGCGCTGGAGCTGGCCGAGGAGGGCACGCGCGTCGCCGACGCCGCCGGCGGGGTCCCGGACGAGGTGTGGGCGAACGCCGCCAAGCACTACGACGAGGAGCAGCTCGCCGGCCTGGTGTCGACGATCGCGCTGATCAACGCCTACAACCGGATGAACGTCATCGCCCGCACCCCGGCCGGGAGCTACCAGCCCGGCCAGTGGTGACGGCGGCGGCCGGCGGGTCAGCAGGTCTTGTACACGTAAGACGAGCTGCCGGCCGCGCTCACGTTCTGGTCGCGCAGCACGATCGCGATCTTCCCGCCGAAGTCGCGGCAGGCGTTGGTGAATCCCGAGTCGTCGTACTCGACGTCCACGACGTGCCCGGCGTACGTGCTCGCATACCCGCCGCACTCGCCGTAGTCCCCGCACTGCTCGGAGACCGCGAAGTCGAAACCGATCTGGTGCGCGCGCGGCAGGAACTCCGTGGTGTTCTTCTGCGCGATCGCCAGTCCCTTGGCGTGCGCCAGCCGCGCCAGCTGTGTGGCCATCGCGACGTCGTTGTCAGCGGTCAGCAAACCCTGGGAGCGCGAGTACGAGTCGAGGTTGTCGGGCTCGACGGCCTGGAACCCCTTGGCCGCGCAGCCGGCGATCCAACCGCTCTCAATCTGCGCGAGCGCGGCGCGCTTGGCGTCGGTGGAGACGTCGAGCAGCTGCTCGTTCCAGTTCTGGTCGATCACCGGCGCGCCGGACGAGGTCTTCAGCAAAAGATCCGGATGGTTGCTCTGCCACCAGCCGGTCGCGTCCGGCTGAGCCTGGAACGCGTTGATGTAACAGATGTTGTAGAGCCCCGGAGCAGGCGACGCCGAGCTGTCACGGGAGACGACGCGCACCCCGGACGGCGGGGGATAGGCGCCGCCGATCTGGTAGTCCCACTTCGCACCGGTCGGCGGCGGCGCGGCCGATCCGGCGGGAGCAGCCGGAGCGGCGGCAGTGCTCGGTGCGCTGGACGGCTTGCCCACGGACGACGACGGCGCATGTGATGCGGACGACGCAGACGAAGCAGCAGACGACGAACGCCCGCTCGCAGATGCGGACGTCGACGACGAAGCGCTCGGATCCGCCGACACCGTGGGCGAACCCGCGGACGAACTCGGCACGGACGACGAATCCCCCGCCGCGACCTGCGGCGTCGACCCGCCGCCACTGGAACAGCCCGCCACCGCCAGCACCGCCGCCGCTGCCGCGACCGCGATCGTGACCCCGCGCATCCGCCCCACCTCTCACTCGCGTTACGGCGATGCTAGCCGGGTGACCGGACCGCCACGGCCCGCACGATTGGTGCGAGCAGCCGATCTGATTGTTTGATGATCGTGTGCCTACCGTGAACGCCTACGCCGCCGTCTCCGCGACCGCCCCGCTCCAGCCGCTCACCATCGAGCGCCGCGAGGTCGGGCCCCGCGACGTCCGGATCGACATCAAGTACACCGGCATCTGCCACTCCGACATCCACGAGGTCCGCGGCGAGTGGGGAGAGGCCCACTACCCGCTCGCGCCGGGCCACGAGATCACCGGCGTGGTCTCGGCGGTCGGCGGCGAGGTGACGCGGTTCGCGGTCGGCGACCGGGTCGGCGTGGGCTGTCTGGTCGACTCGTGCGGGAAGTGCGACGCGTGCGTGCGCGGCCAGGAGCAGTTCTGCTCGGTCAAGGCGGTCTGGACCTACGGCGACACCGACTTCGACGGTGCCGTCACCCAGGGCGGCTACTCCACGCAGATCGTGGTGACCGAGCGCTTCGTGCTGCACGTCCCGGACGCGCTGCCGCTGGACACCGCCGCGCCGCTGATGTGCGCGGGCGTCACGACCTACGCTCCGCTGCGCCGCTGGGGCGCGGGCCCCGGCAAGAAGGTCGCCGTGGTCGGCCTCGGCGGGCTCGGCCACGTCGCGGTGAAGATCGCCCGCGCGCTCGGCGCCGAGGTGACCGTGCTCTCGCAGAGTCTGTCCAAGAAGGAAGCCGGCCTGGCGCTCGGCGCCAGTGACTACCGCGCGACCAGCGACCCGGCGACCTTCGAGGACCTGGCCGACGCCTTCGATCTGATCCTCAGCACGGTCAGCGCGCCGCTGCCGATGGACGACTACCTGCGCATGCTCGCCGTCGGCGGCGCCATGATCAACGTCGGCTCGCCCCCGGACGAGAGCAGCCTGCACATCCGCCTGCTGAACCGTCAGCGGGTCCTGGCCGGGTCGCTGATCGGCGGGATCGCGGAGACCCAGGAGATGCTGGACTTCTGCGGTGAGCACGGGATCGGCGCCGAGATCGAGACCATCCCGGCCGAGCGGATCAACGAGGCGTACGAGCGGGTGCTCGCCTCGGACGTGCGGTACCGGTTCGTCATCGACATCTCGACGCTGGCCTGACTGAACTAGCTGTAAAACACGGCCCGACCTCCTGCGGGAGGCCGGGCCGTCGGCGTTCCCGGAGTCGGGGTTCTCACGTAACGGTTGACTAGTGTTCTAGTTAACCGTAACAATCCTCCCGTGATTGATTTCCACATCGACCGGGCCGGCAGCGTCCCGGCCTACGCCCAACTCGTGCAGCAGGTCCGCGAGGCCCTGCGTCTGGGGGTCCTGCACCCCGGCGACAAGCTGCCCACAGTCCGGGAGGTCGTCACCTCCTGCGCGGTCAACGCCGCGACCGTCCTGAAGGCCTACCGCGAACTGGAGCTCTCCGGCCTGGTCGAGGCCCGGCAGGGCGCCGGCACCTACGTCTCCGGCACGCTCGGCGGCGCCGCCGACCCCGCGGTGATGGACGCGCTGCGCGGCCGGCTCGCCGGCTGGGTCGGCGACGCCCGGACCGCCGGCCTGGAGGACGACGACCTGCGGGCCCTGATGACCTCGGTGCTCGCGGAGCCGCCGGGGGAGCTGACGGCTGAGCAGCGTGCGGACGCCGCAGCCCGGTCCGCGGCCCGATCCGATGGCCCGTCCGTTCCCGGGCCCGATGCCCAGTCCGAGAGCGGAGCGCGGCCGTGAGCGGGGTCGCCATAGAGACCACCGGTCTCGGGAAGCGATACCGCAGCCTGTGGGCCCTGAAGGACTTCAGCGTCTCCCTGCCCGCGAACAAGGTCATCGCCCTGGTCGGTGCGAACGGCGCCGGCAAGTCGACGCTGATGTCGATCGCCGCCGGGATCCTGCCGGCCAGCGAGGGCGAGATCCACGTCGACGGCCGCGTGGTCCTGCTGTCCCAGGAGAAGCCGCTCTACCGCTCGTTCAGCGTCTCCGACATGCTCGCCTTCGGCCGGCACCTGAACCGGGTGTGGGACCAGCAGCGGGCGCTGAACTGGCTGGCCCGCTTCGACATCCCGCTGGACCGGCCGTGCGGCAAGCTCTCCGGCGGCCAGCAGACTCAGGTCGCGATGTCCGTGGCGCTCGGCGCGCGGCCCTCGGTCCTGCTGCTCGACGAGCCGCTGGCGAACCTGGACCCGGTCGCGCGCCGCGACGTCACCGGCGAGCTGCTCGCCGAGGTGGCCGACAGCGACATGACCGTCGTGCTGTCCACCCACGTGGTAGCCGAGCTGGCCGGCGTCGGCGACCACCTGCTGCTGCTCAGCCAGGGCCACAGCAAGCTGGACGGCGACATCGAGGACCTGCTGGCCCAGCACGCCCGGCTGATCGGCCCGCGCGCCGCCGCCCCGCCGGTCGAGGGCGAGGTGGTGCAGGAGCAGCACACCGAGCGCCAGTCGACGTTCGTGGTCCGCACGCTGCTCGGGGCGGACACCCCCGTGGCAGAGCCCTGGAAGGCCCAGCCGTTGACGTTGGAGGACCTGGTTCTCGCCTATCTGAAGCCGAATCGCAGCCTCGGGGAGGAGCTGTGAAGGGCCTGATCTGGCTGACCTGGCGTCAGCACCGGTGGCCGATCGTGGCGAGCGCCGTGATCACCGTGATCTTCTTCGTGCTCATGGCGATCACCGCGTCCGATCTCGGGTCGATGGCCGCGAAGTGCCTGACCGAGACGGCGGACCAGTGCCAGCGGAGGAGCACCGAGCCCGTCCCCTCGCACGCCGCCTACCTGATGAACTCGCTCGTCTTCCTACCGGTGCTCGTCGCGGTGTTCTGGGGCGTCCCGCTGCTGGCCCGCGAGTTCGAACAGCGCACCCTGCCGCTGGCCTGGTCGCAGGACGTCAGCCGACTCAAGTGGCTGGCCGGCAAGACCGCGGTGATGGTCGTCCTGATCGCGGCGATGGGCACGGTCCTGGCCGCTGAGTCGGAGCACCTGGCGTACCAGTACCACGCCTACACCGCAGCGAGCCTTTTCGAAGGCACGCCATTCCAGGCCGGCGGCTGGCTACCGCTCACTTTGGGACTGGCCTGGCTCGCGGTGGGCATCGCGGCCGGCGCCGCGACCCGGCGCGTGCTCGTGGCGATCGCGGTGGTCGGCGGGTTGTGGATCGTCCGCATGGTGGCGATCGTCAAACTGCGGACGCAATTCATGACCCCTGTGTCCGTGATCAAGCCGTTCCAGATCGGCAAGGCGAACCGCTCGGGCCCGCCGGTGTTCACCTTCTCGAACGACATGGGCATCAACAACGGAAACCCGGTCTTCCTGGACGTCCACGGCGGCACACACTCACCCGCGCAGGTGATGGACGGCTGGTGCGGGTCCGCAGACGACGTGAACGCCTGCCTCCAGCAGCACGGCATCGTCGGCAGCCTGGTGAAGTTCCAGCCGGCCAGCCGGATGGGCACCTTCCATCTCATCGAGAACGGCATGAACCTCGGGCTGTTCGTGATCGCGCTGGCCGTCGCCTGGTGGTGCGTGAAGAAGACTCGCACGACTGTCGTCTAGAAGCTGGCTAGAAACCCACCGCGCGAAGAGTCCCGGCGAGCGCTTCAAGCGCCGCCGGGTATGCGCGCTCCGTTGCCGCCGCATAGCCGATCAGCAAGCCTTGCCGGGCCGCGTCTGTGTTCTGATACAGCTCGGCCAGGCCACGGAACGCCAAGCCGCGCGCCTCGCCCTCGGCGCGGATATCGCTCTCCCCCGGCCCGTCGGCGGGCAGCGCCACCATGACGTGGAGACCGGCGGGAACGCCTTTCACCGTCAGGCGCGGGAACTCGTCGAGCAGTTCCACCAGGCGCTCGCGGCGTCGGCTGTAACGGAGGCGCGCCGCACGCACGTGCCGGTCATAGGCGTGGGAAGCCAGGAAGTCGGCGAGCACAGCCTGTCCGACGCCTTCGCTGAAGGGCTCCGTCTCCAGCTTCGCCCGCACGAACGCCTCGACCAACCGCGACGGTAGCGCCAGCCAGCCCAGACACAGCCCGGGGCCGAGCGTCTTCGAGACGGAGCCGCAGTAGACGACCTCGCAGGTCGCGACCGGCTGCATCGCGCCGACCGGTCGCCGGTCGTAGCGGAACTCGCCGTCGTAGTCGTCCTCGACGACGAGTGCTCCGTTGGTCCGGGCCCACTCGACGACCGCCCGCCGACGCGGCGGATCGAGCGGTACGCCGGTCGGGTACTGGTGCGCGGGAGTGAGGAAGACCGCGGCTTCGTCGGTGAGGGCGTCGATCACCGCCCCGCCCTCGTCGACCGGCAGCGGCCGCACCTCAAGACCCGAGCCGGCGACGAACTTCCGAAAGGCCTCGTGCCCCGGCTCCTCCCACGCGACCGTCGTCGCCCCCTGCGATCGCAACACCCGCGCGATCAGGTGCACGCTCTGGTGGTAGCCGCGGGTGATGACGACGCGGTCGGCCGACGTCTGCACGCCGCGCGTCCGGCCGAGGTAATCGGCGAGCGCCGCCCGCAGCTCGTATCGGCCTTGCGGATCACCGGCGCCGAACAGCTCCGGACGCGCCGCCGAGAGCACGCGCCGGGTCGCGGCGGTCCAGCCGCGCAGCGGAAACGCCGCGAGGTCCGGGCTGCCCGGACGCAGATCGTGTTCCGGGCGCACGGCCGCGAACCGGTGCGGCGAGGCGGCCGGCGGCTTCGGGTCGCGGACGTCGGCGACCGCGGTGCCGGATCCGGGCCGCGAGGTGAGGAAGCCCTCGCCGACGAGCTGGCCGTAGGCCGAGGTGACGGTGCCGCGCGAGATGCCGAGCTGGTCGGCCAGGCCGCGGCTGGACGGCAGCGGCACGCCGGGACGCAGGCTGCCGTCGCGGATCGCCTCCCGCAATGCGGCCTCCAACGCGGCCCGGCGCTTCGCGGGCCCCGCGGCGATGACGTCGAGGTGGAGGTCTATTCGTGAACCGGTCCAAGCTTTCACCATGGAAGTGGAGCTTAACCGTGGACCGGTCGGCTGCTTACGCTCAAACCATGCCAGTCGTCATCGCGCATGTCAGCGACATCCACATCGATTCCGAGCCGCGCGCCGCCGAGCGCGCCCGCCGGGTCTTCGACCACCTCGACGCCCTGCCCGCCGACCTCGACCTGGTCGTGCTCACCGGGGACATCGCCGACCACGGCAAGACAGCCGAGTACGCGACGGTCCGCGAAGCCACGGCCACGCGGCACCCACTGTTGGTCTGCCCCGGGAACCACGACGACCGCGAGGCATTCCGCCGCACGCTGCTCGGCGTCCCGCCCTCGACCGAGCCGATCGACCAGGTGCACCGGACCGACCGGTTCGTCGTCGCCTTGTGTGACTCCTCGATCCCGAGGCAGGACGACGGTTTCCTCGCCGACGCGACGCTGGAGTGGCTGGCCGCCGAGCTGGACGCGACCCCGGACGACGTCCCGGTCCTGATCGGCTTCCACCATCCGCCGGTGGAGCTGCACGCGCCGTACGTGGACCGGATCCGGCAGTTCGGCGAGGAGCGGCTCGCCGCGGTGGTCGCGGGCCGGCCGAACGTCGTCGCCTTCCTGGCCGGACACGCGCACACCGCCGCCGCCACGCGCTTCGCCGGGCTGCCGCTGCTGGTCGCGCCGGGGGTGGTGTCCACGGTGCCGCTGCCGTGGGAGGGCGAGCGGTCGGTGCACCTGGACCAGCCGCCGTCGTTGGCGTTCCATGTCATCGACGACCGGTTCCGGATCACCACGCACTATCGCTGCGTCGTGTAATTCGGTTGCCACCGCCGCCCGACGGTGCTGCACTGGTCCGGTCCAAGTCTCCTGCCGGAAGGAACCGCACATGCGTCTGTTGGCTGCCATGCCCACTCCGATGGTCATGTCTGTCAACGCGAAGGACGCGGTTTCCGGTGCGGTATCTGAACTTGGGCATTCTGGCGCACGTCGACGCCGGTAAGACCTCCCTGACCGAGCGGCTGCTGCACGCCGCCGGGGTCATCGACGAGATCGGCAGCGTGGACCGCGGTACGACGCGGACCGACAGCCTGGAGCTGGAGCGGCGCCGGGGTATCACGATCAAGGCGGCCGTCACGGCGTTCCCGCTGGGCACGACGTCGGTGAACCTGGTCGACACGCCCGGGCACCCGGACTTCATCGCCGAGGTGGAGCGCACGTTGGGGGTGCTCGACGGCGTGGTGCTGGTGGTGTCCGCGGTCGAGGGTGTGCAGGCGCAGACCAGGGTGCTGATGCGCGCGATCCGGCGGCTCGGGCTGCCGACGGTGTTGTTCGTCAACAAGGCCGATCGCAGCGGTGCCGATCCGGCGCGCGTGCTGGCTGATGTCTCGGCGAAGCTGACGCCTGCTGCGTTTCCTCTGGGGAGGATCGCAGACGCTGGAGCGCGCGAGGCACGGTTCGTCTCCGATGTTCCCGAGCTGCGGCGGCTCGGGCTCTGGTCGCAGCTGGTCGCGGACAGCCGCCGCGGTGCGGTGCATCCGGTGTACTTCGGCTCCGCGATCACCGGCGCCGGGATCCCGGAGCTGATGGCGGGTATCGAGCAGCTGTTGCCCCGCTCCGCCGGGGACGGCGGCTCGGCGAAGGCCGCCACCGGCCGGGTTTTCAAGGTCGAGCGCGGACTCGCCGGTGAGCGGATCGCTTATGTGCGCATGTTCGCCGGGGAGTTGAAGACACGCGATCGGCTGCCGAGTGGCCGTGTCACCGGGATCTCGGTGCTGTCGGCGACGGATGGCGCGCCGGTGCCGGCTGATGCTGTGAGCGCCGGGCAGATCGGCGTCGTCAGGGGCCTGACGCGAGTGCGGATCGGCGATCGGCTCGGCGTGCGTGGCGCTGTGGCGGAGGAAGCTGCGACGTACTTCGCACCGCCGACGCTGGAAACCGTGGTGGAGCCTCGGGATCAGGCGGACCGCGGCCCGATGTTCGCCGCGCTGACGCAGCTGTCCGAACAGGATCCGCTGATCGGACTGCGCTACGACAAGGCTTGCGGGGAGACGTCGCTGTCGCTCTACGGCGAGGTGCAGAAGGAGGTCATCCAGACCACGCTCGCCGAGGAGTACGGCGTCGCGGTGGACTTCCGCGAGACGACGCCGATCTGCGTCGAGCGGGTGCTCGGCGTCGGCGAGGGTCTGGACGTCATCAAGGTCGGCGACAACCCGTTCCTGGCCACGGTCGGCCTGCGGATCGCCCCGGCACCGGTGGGCTCGGGGGTGTCGTTCGGGCTGGAGATCGAGCTCGGGTCGCTGATCCCGGCGTTCCTCACCGCGATCGAGGAGACGGTGCACGCCACGCTCGGCTCGGGGCTGCACGGCTGGCAGGTCCCGGACGCGGTGGTGACGCTGACGCGCAGCGGCTACTGGGCCCGGCAGAGCCACTCGCACGGCACCTTCGACAAGAGCATGTCCAGCACGGCCGGCGACTTCCGGGCGCTGACACCGCTGGTGCTCATGGAGGCACTGGCGAAGGCCGGGACCGAGGTCTGCGAACCGATGCACCGGTTTCGCCTGGAGGCGCCGAGCGCCTTGCTGCGAACGATCCTGCCGGCCCTCGCGACCTTCCGCGCCGTGCCCGGGTCCACCACCGTGGCCGGGGAGACAGCGGTGTTGGAGGGGACGGTCCCGGCCGCGCGCGTGCACGCGCTGGGCCAGCGGATTCCCGGACTGACGGGAGGCGAGGGAGTGCTGGAATCAGCGTTCGACCACTTCGCGCCGGTCAGCGGGAGCGAGGTGCCCGAGCGCGCCCGGTGGGACGCGAATCCGTTGGACCGCAAGGAGTATCTGATGCGGGTGCAACGCGGGATGTGACTACCGGTCGGCCGTCCACCGCGGGTCACGTCCGAGGTATCGCAGCAGCTCCGCTTCGGCGTCGTCGCCCGGCTGCGGCGCGAGCTCGGCCGCGTACACGCCGTACTGCCGCAGCGGTTCGACGATCTGGCGCGCCACCTCCAGCAGTTCCGCCGACAGCTGCGGGGTCAGCGGCGAGGGCTGGCCGGTCGCCAGCGCTATGTCCCACGCGTGGACTGCCGCGTCCAGGGCGCAGGCTCCGGCACCGACGCGGGCGCTCAGCTTGTTCGGCGGGACCGGGACGGCGACCTCCTCGGTGTCCGGGGCGACGGTGGCCCAGGCGGCGGCCGAGCGCGTCAGCGCCTGCTCCAGGTGCGCTTTCGGGTCCTGGGGCGGGGTCGGCGAGGGGGCGAAGGGGTCCTCCTCCGGTCCGGGGCCGGCGCCGAGGAAGGCCGCGTAGCCGATCTGGTCGCCGGCCGCGTGCCGCAGGACCTGGGTCACGGTCCACTCCGTGCAGGGGGTCGGGCGGTCGAGGTCGGTAGCGGCGAGGGCGCCGACCACGGCGCGGAGGGCGGCATGCGAGGCGTCGAGGGCGGCGTATCCGGTGCCGGTCATGGCGGATCCCTTCGTGGCGGACCTTCGGCTCGGTACCGAGGTCGTGCCTACAGCTTATCAGAACGGAATGATTCGTTCCACTATTTGCGACTCCCAGACCGGGGGCTCCGGGTAGCGTTCAGCCCGTGGACTTCGACCTCGACGCCTACCTCGCCCGCATCGGGTACACCGGCGAACGCACCCCGACCGCGGCGACACTCAAGGCCTTGCAGCGCGCGCACATCTACGCGATCCCCTTCGAGAACCTGGACCCGGCCCGCGGCGTCGTCCCCTCCCTGGAGCCGGCCGACCTGATGGCGAAGCTGGTCCACGGCACCACGCGCGGCGGCTACTGCTACGAGCACAACACCCTCTACGCCGCCGCCCTGCGTGCCCTCGGCTTCAAGGTGACGCTGCTGGCCGGCCGGGTCCTGGTCGACGCGAAGCCCGGCGACCTGCGACCGCGCACCCACATGCTGCTGCTCGCCGACGCCCCGGACGACCCGAACCGCTACCTGACCGACGTCGGCTTCGGCAGCGAGGGCGCACTGCTGGACCCCATGCCACTGGCCACGACGGAAGTCCGCGACGACCCGCGCCACCACCGGCTGGACGTCACTCCCGCCGACGGCCCGCTGGAGCAGTGGGTCCTGCGCGCCTTCCAGGACGGCGAGTGGCGGGATCAGTACTCGTTCACGGTCGAGCCGTTCTACGCGCCCGACTTCGGGGTCATCAACTACTACATCGCCAGCAGCCCGCGCTCCCCGTTCAGCACCCGCGTCTACGTCTGCCGGACGTTCCCGGACCGCCAGCTGAAGATCGATGCCCAGACCTTCACCGTGACCCAGAACGACGGCACTTCGGTGAAGCGCGAACTCGCCGACGACGCCGAGGTCCGACAGGTTCTGGCCGAAGAGTTCGGCATCGTCGCCCCGGAATCCGCGGCCTGAGAAGACACAGCTGAGGCAGCGCCGCTAGAGCCCGCCGAACGGCCACCATTCGGCGGCCAGCAACAGCAGCACGAACACCGTCAATCTCCTGCGCACGCCACGCATATCCCCTCCGAGGCGTCTAGGTTCGATCGTTCTCGTACCTCCCCAAGGTACGATGCAATTCGAACCCTGTCGAGGGCCTGAGAGCTAGCCGAAGAGATAAGGGGGCGGCGGATGACCGCGGTGGCGGGACTGGCGCATCCGGACATCGACGACGTCGACCTGAGCACCGTGCTGCTCGCGCTCGCCGATCCGCACCGCCGGCAGGTAGTGCTGGAGCTGGCACGCGATCCGAAGACCGAGCGCCAGTGCGCGACCTTCGTGCTGCCGATCGCCAAGTCCACGAAGACCCACCACTGGCGCGTACTGCGCGAATCCGGACTCGTGTACCAGCGCGCGGTCGGCAACGGCCTCTACATCCGCCTGCGCGAGGACGATCTCAAACGGCGCTTTCCCGGGCTGCTCGACACCATCGCCGCGTTGGAAGCGTAGAAAGCCTTACAGCCCCAGCGAATCCGCCAGGTCAATCGCCTCGTCGGCCCACCGCGCGCAGATCGCCAGCCCCGCAGCGCGCGCCTCGTAGCGGACGTCGGGATCGACCGCCTCGCCGCTGCCGTAAGCCCGGTGCCGGTCATCCAACGCGGCTTGCAGACACCAGGGCATCAGCCAGTCGTACTTGACCGCCGAGGCGCGGATGCCGAGCACCGCCAACCGCGGATCCCCCGGCCAACCCGCTGCACGCAGTCCGTCAAGATAGGCCTCGGTCACCAGCTCAGGCAAGTCCTTGGCGAACCCCGGCCGCAGCGGCCAGTCGAAGAAGCTGTCCGGCACCAGGTTCCCGGCGTCCTCGCCGACCGCGCCGTCGCCGGTGAAGGCCCAGTCGAGCAGGACCACGGTGCCGTCCGGGCGCCGGATCACGTTGTTCGGCCACACATCCAGGTGGCAGACCGTCCGCGGCAGGCGCGTCATCAGGTCCAGCAACCGTTCCCGGTTGCGGTGGAGACGGACCAGCGCTTCACGCAGGCCCGGCGGGAAATGCTTGGCGATCAACGGGAGCGACCAGGCGCTGTCGTCCTCCAGCACTGAGAAGTCGGCGGGCCGGGTGGTGCTGTAGTCGGCCAGAAAGCCGCGGCTGAGCCACGGTTCCGAAGGCTGCGGCCCGGCGCCCTGAGCCTCGCCCAACGCATAGGCGACAGCGGCGATGTCCTCCACCGTCAGATCGCCGCCATGCGCCCCGGCGACGTCCTCAAGCAGCAGCTCGACATCGCCGTCCGGCAGCTCGCGGGCCTCGACGAGCTTCGGCGCGCCGAAGCCGAGCCGCTCCGGCAGGCCGCTGGCGTAGACGTCCGCTTCGCGGCGCCAGTAGTTCCAGAAACGGGGGTCGGCCGATGAGGCCCACTGGGGCGGCGCGTCGGTGCGGCGATGGGTCAGGACCTTGTGGACCAGACCGTCCTCGCCGCGCCACACGCCGCGGGTGACTCCGTTGTTGCGGTTGTGGGGCAACTGCAACGCCTCGTCGACGGACATGACAGCAGCCTACTGAGACGCGGCGGCGCGAGCCTTCTGGTCGGCGGCCAGTTTGGCCGCCAGCCTGATCTCCAGGCTGTCCAGGATGAGATCGAGCCCGTAGACGAAGTTTCCCAGGCGCGTTTCCATCGGGTCCTTCTTGAGCTCTTCCAGATAAATCTCCGCCAACCCGGCGTCGCCGGCCGCCGACGCCATCTGCGGGCCCACGACCCGGTACCACTCCTGCTCGCTCATGCCCCGCCGGCGCAGCGCCGACAGCCATCCGGCCTCGGCGGACGTGATGCCGATGACGTAGGAGGACAGCGTGCTCATGGCCCGAGCAGCCTCGTGCATGTCGAAGCCCGCCGTGGTCAGGATGGCCAGGCTCCGCTGGGTCACCGAGACGACGTTCGGGCCCAGGTAGTTCAGCCCGACCTGGCCCAGCACGTTCATCAGCCACATGTGCCGCAGCCCGACCTGGCGCAGGCTATGCGCGTTGACGTGCAGCGCCAGCCGCCAGCTCGCGGGATCGGTGATCTCCGGGACGTCCAACTCGCCGTAGACCTCGTCGGTCACCAGCTCGATCAGCTCGTCCTTGCTCGCCACGTGCCGGTACAGCGAGGTCGCGCCGGCGCCGAGGCGCTGGCCCAGGGTGCGCATGCTCAGCGCGTCGATGCCCTCCTCGTCGAGCAGCGCGATCGCCTCGGCGACGATGCGCTCCCGGGTGAGCTGCTCCTTCTGGCGGCGTTGCGGCCGGGTCCAGACCGAGTTCAGTGCCGGGGCCGGGGCGGCGGAGTCGTCGGGGTCGGAGTCGGTGTTCACAGATGGTCCTCGTCTCAAGACGGCAGGTCTTCACTACACGGCGTCAACGATAGCCGAGAGTTGCGCACGCCGTCCGCTGTTGCGCACACTGTTCGCAGAGGCGTACGGTGTGCGCAGCGAGAGAACCAGTCGCGGCTCAGGAGGAGGGGACGGAAATGTCAGAGGTCACGGAGTCGAAACAGGCGGAGGCAGGCGCCGAGGGCGGACCGGTCGGGGGCCGGCGGCGCTGGCTCATCCTGATCGTGCTGTGCCTGGCGACGCTGGTGCTCGTCGTGGACAACATGGTCCTGACGGTCGCGGTGCCGGCGCTGACCGAGTCGCTGCACGCCAGCGCGCAGAACATCCAGTGGGTGCTCGACTCCTACATCCTGGTGTTCGCCGGCCTGCTGCTGACCACCGGCAGCCTGTCCGACCGGTTCGGCCGCCGCCGGGTCCTGATCATCGGGCTCGCGGTGTTCGGCATCGCCTCGGCGGTGGCGACGCTGGCGAACAACCCGGGCGAGCTGATCGCCGCCCGCGTGGCGATGGGCGTCGGCGGCGCGCTGCTGATGCCGAGCACGCTGTCGATCCTGATCACCGTGTTCACCGACGAGGCCGAGCGGCGCAAGGCGATGGCCGCGTGGACCGTGGTGGCGATGGTCGGCCTGGTCGGCGGCCCGGTGCTGGGCGGGGTGATGATCAGCCACTTCTGGTGGGGGTCGGTCTTCCTGCTGAACATCCCGATCGCGGCGCTGGCCATCATCTCCGCCGTGGTGCTGATGCCGGAGAGCAAGGGCCCGTGGCGCAAGCCCGACCCGCTGGGCACCGTGCTCTCGATCATCGGCCTGACCTCGGCGGTCTGGGTGATCATCGAGTTCCCGAAGGGCTTCACCGTGCCCAGCACCCTGATCGCGCTGGTGATCGCGGTGGCCGCGCTGGTCTCCTTCGGGATCTGGGAGACCCGCATCGCCGAGCCGATGGTGCCGCTGCAGCTGTTCAAGCAGCGCAACTTCTCCGGCGGCTCGTTCTCGCTGACCCTGGTGCAGATCGGCAACGGCGGCCTGTTGCTGGTGATGACGCAGTACCTGCAGTTCGTACTCGGCTTCTCGGCGCTGAAGGCCTCGCTGTGCTTCATCCCGCTGGCCGTCGCCGCCCTGATCTTCAACACCCTGGGCGCCGGTCTGGGCATGAAGTTCGGCAACCGGCCGCTGATGGTCGTCGGCCTGCTGATCTGCGCGGTCGCCTTCGGCATCCTGGCCGACCTGGGCGTCGACGACGGGCTGACCAAGCTGTTCGTGGGCTTGTTCCTGCTGGGCGCCGGCTCCGGCCTGGCGATGCCGGCGGCGATCACGGCGATCATGGGGGCGGTCCCGCCGGAGCACGCCGGTGTCAGCTCCGCGCTGAACGACACCGTGCAGCAGACCGGCGCGGCCCTGGGCGTGGCGATCATGGGCACCGTGGTGGCCAGCCGCTTCACGGCCGGGATGCCGGCGAAGTACGTCGGCACCGCGCGGCACTCGCTGGGTGAGGCCTACGGCATCGCCAAGACGACGGGCGACAGCGCCCTGCTGGACTCGGCACGCCACGCCTTCACCCACGCCGCGTCGGTCGCCTACATCGCCGGTGCGGTCGGGGTGGTCGCCGCGGCGATCGTGTCCTTCGTGGTGCTGCGGGACGTCAAGCCGCCGACGGCACCGGCCGACGGGGCGGACGAGGGTGCGGGTGAGGGGGCGGGTCCGGTGGTGGGCGACGACATCGCGACGGGTGCGACTGTGGCGCTGTGAGCCATATCACAACGCAGAGTAAGGGCCCATTGTTCCCTGCATGACGGAATCCCCCACCAGCACGAACCCCACCACCGAAAGCGCCGGCGACTCCGTCTGGAGAGTCGTCGGCGCTTCGATGGTCGGCACCACCCTGGAGTGGTACGACTTCTTCCTCTACGGCACCGCGGCGGCCGTGGTCTTCCCGAAAGTCTTCTTCGTCAAGAGCGATCCGCTCACCGCGACGCTGCTGTCGTTCCTCACCTACGCCCTGGGCTTCGCGGCCCGGCCGATCGGCGGCGTGGTCTTCGGACACGTCGGCGACCGCGTCGGACGCAAGAAGACGCTGATGGTCAGCCTGGTCATCATGGGGATCGCCACCACAGGGATGGCTTTCGTCCCGGGCTACAACTCCATAGGCGTCTGGGCGCCGGTCCTGCTCACCTCGCTGCGCATGATCCAGGGCTTCGCGCTCGGCGGCGAGTGGGGCGGCTCGGTGCTGATCGTGGCCGAGCGGGACAAGTCCCGGCGCGGGTTCTGGGCCTCGTGGCCGCAGGCCGGCGCGCCGCTGGGACTGGTGCTCGGGACCGGCGTGCTCATCCTGCTGTCCCAGAACATGAGCGAGAAGTCGTTCCTGGACTGGGGATGGCGGTTGTCGTTCGGGCTGTCGGCGATCCTGCTGCTGGTCGGCGTCTGGGTCCGCAAGTCGCTCAACGAGACCGAGGCGTTCCGGGCCGCGCAGGCGAAGAAAACGAGCGCCCCGCCGAAGCTGCCGGTCCTGGAGGTGTTCCGCACCAGCTGGCGCGAGATCCTGATCGCCTTCGGGACCCGCATGGCCGAGAACATCTCCTTCTACCTGGTCGCCACCTTCTCAGTCACCTGGATCACCGAGCACCTGAAGCTCTCGAAGTCCTTCGGGCTGGACGCGGTGATGATCGGCGCGGCCGTCGAGACCGTCCTGATCCCGCTGTTCGGCATGCTCTCCGACCGCATCGGGCGGCGGCCGGTCTACCTGGCCGGGGCGATCGGGATCGGGCTGTGGACGCCGATCTTCTTCGCGCTCGTCGATCAGAAGTCGTATCCGCTGGCAGTGCTCGCGGTCACCGTCGCCCTGGCCTTCCACGGCCTGATGTACGGCCCGCAGGCGGCCTTCTTCGCGGAGATGTTCCCGACCGGGGTCCGCTACTCCGGCGCTTCGATCGGCTACCAGGTGGCCTCGATCGCGGCCGGCGCGCCGGCGCCGCTGATCGCCGTGGCGATCCTGCAGCACAACGGCGGGAAGACCTCGGCGTGGCTCACCCTCTACCTGGGGCTGGCGGCCGTAGTGACCATCATCGCGCTCTACTTCGCGCGGGAGACGCGGTCGGTGTCGATGAACGGTGAGGAGGACGGCGAGGTGGGCGCAAGCGGAACAAAGCATTCCGTTCAGGTGCTATCCTGACCCCATGCCCGCCCCGAGCACCCCGACTGCCCCGACCACGCCGACAACGCCGACCACCCCCCGCACCGGACCGCTGTCCGGCCGCAAGGCCCAGGCGAACCGCAACGACGAGGCCATCCTGCGGGCCGCGCGCGAGGTCTTCGTCGCCGATCCGTCCGCGCCGATCTCCGCCGTCGCCAAGGCGGCCGGGGTGGGGATCAGCGCCCTGTACCGGCGCTACGAGAGCAAGGAAGTGCTGCTGCAGACGCTGTGCGCGGACGGCCTGGCGACGTACATCGAGTGCGCGGAGGCGGCGCTGGCCTCGGAGGCCGGGCCGTGGGAGACGTTCACGGACTTCGTGCGCGCGGTGATCGACGCCGACGTGCACGCGCTGACGGTGAACTTGGCGGGGACGTTCACGCCGACCGCGGAGATGTCCGGCCAGGCCACGCGCGCGGTGGGCCTGGCCGACAGGATCCTGAAGCAGGCGCACGAGGCCGGCGTGATCCGTGCCGACTTCGCCCTCAACGACATCGCGATGCTGCTGGAGCAACTGACCGCGGTCACGGGGCCGGGGCCGGAGCGGACCAGGGAGCTGCGCCACCGCTATCTGGCGATGCACTTCGACGCGCTGCGGCCGCAGACCGCGAAGGCCGGGGCCGAGCTGCCGGGGCCGCCGCCGAGCGATGAGGAGTTGGGCGCTCGCTGGGTCCCGAAGGGGGCCTAGGACAGGGTCTCGGCGGTGGCTTGAAAGTCGCGACCCGGCGACTCCCGGCGAATTTCTGCTACATCTTGTAACAGATTCCGGACAACCCGGGTCGGCGGGCCGCGCTTCTGGGATGATCGGCGGCTATGACGACCGAACTGACCCGGCGGAGCGCGGCCGGCTCGGCCCGCCGGCACCTGGCATCGACCACCACGCTGAGCAAGGTCCCCGAAGTCACGCTGATCTTCTGGATCACGAAGATCCTCACCACCGGGATGGGCGAGACCACCTCGGACTTCATGAACCAGAGGTGGGACCCGAAGATCATGGTCTCGCTGTCCGGCCTGGTGCTGGCCGGCGTGATCTGGGTGCAGTTCAAGGCCTCGCGGTACTCGGCGTGGCTGTACTGGGCCGCCGTCGTCATGGTGAGCGTGTTCGGCACGATGTGCGCCGACGTGCTGCACGTCGGCTTCGGCATCCCCTACGCGGTGTCCACGGCCTTCTTCGCGGTCGCGCTCGCTGCGATCTTCGTACTCTGGTACCGGGTCGAGGGCACGCTGTCGATTCACAGCATCACCACCCCGCGCCGCGAGCTCTTCTACTGGCTGACCGTGGTGACCACGTTCGCCCTCGGCACCGCGGTCGGCGACATGACCGCCACGACGCTGAAGCTCGGGTACTTCTCCTCCGGCGTGATGTTCGCCGTGCTGTTCGCGGTGCCCGCGGTGGCGTACAAGTTCGGGCTGAACGGGATCTTCGCGTTCTGGTTCGCGTACGTCGTGACCCGGCCGTTCGGCGCGTCCTTCGCGGACTGGATGGGCGTCTCGGCCAAGCGCGGCGGCCTGGCGTGGGGGACCGGGCCGGTGAGCCTGGTGCTGCTCGGGATCATCGTGGTGCTGGTGGCCGTCCTGGCCGTGACCAAGATGGACGTCGCGCAGGGCGACGTCGCACAGAGCGACTGACCCCCTACCCCGGTACTACACGGAGCCTGGCTCCCTGGTGTGACGTGCGGCGGCGGTGGTGGAGCTACCGTCGTCGGCATGACTTCTGTGCCGGGGGCACCACAGAAACCGCGCGGGGCCGTCGAAGGGCTCGCATTCAGCCGCACCGAGCTGCTGATCGTGGCGGCGGCGGTGGCCGGACTGGTCCTGTTCGGGTACGCCGACCTGCACGAGCGCTTCGACGAGGCGCACGCGGTGTGGCGGGCCGGCGCCGAGGACGCCTATGTCTGGCTGTTCGCCATCGTGCGCGCGGTGCCGATCCTGTGGTGCCGCCGGTATCCGATCTTCGGCTTCGCCGCGACGCTCGCCGGGTCGGCGTTCGCCGGAGCGGCGCTGGCCGCGGTGGTCGGGGCGCCGCTGCCGTGGTCGGTGTGGCCGTGGTCGCCTTCGAGCCAGCTGTGCGTGCTGGCGGCGCTGGTGATCGCCGGGTGGGAGGTCGGTCGGCGGCGCAGCATCGAGATGGCCGCCGCGTACTTCCTGCTAACGCTCTTCCTGGAGACCGTCCGTCCCGGCTACGGCTTCAGCCTCAGCCTCGGATCGGTCATCGGCGGATCGGCCCTGGCGGTCGGATGCGTGGAGTTGCTGCGCGATCGGCGCGTCACGCGGCAGGCGCTGGCGGTGCAGGAGGAGCGGACCGAGGCCGAGCGGACGCGCCGGACGCTGCTGGAGGAGCGTGCCCGCATAGGGCGTGAGCTGCACGATGTGGTGGCGCACCACATGTCGCTGATCGCGGTGCAGGCGGAGACCGCGCCGTTCCGCATCACCGGGCAGAGCCCTGAGGCGGAAGCGGAGTTCCAGTCGATCAGCGCGGTGTCGCGGGAGGCGCTGAACGACATGCGCAAGCTCCTGGGACTGCTGCGCGCGGACTCCGGGCAGGCCGAGACCGCGCCGCAGCCGCGGTTGACGGACGTGCCGGGGCTGGTCGAGGAGGCCGGGGCAGGGTTGGAGGTGGTCGGCGACCTGGACGACACGCCGCCGCTGATCGGGCTGACCGGGTACCGGGTGGTGCAGGAGTCGTTGTCGAACGCTCGGCGGCACGCGCGGGGTGCCGAGGACTCGGTGCGGATCGCGCGCACCGAGGACGAGGTGCGCATCGAGATCCGCAACGGACCGGCGGTCGGGGAGGATCAGCAGCAGCTGGATCTGCAACAGCCCGCCAAGCAGGACGGCGACCAAGAAAGCGGCCAAGACGGCGACCAGGACGGCGAACCGGCCGAGGGTCAGGGCATCGCGGGGATGCGCGAGCGCGTGGTCCTGGTGCACGGCGAGATCGAGACCGGCCCGACGGCGAACGGCGGGTTCGCCGTCACCGCCACTCTCCCGTTGGAGACCAGAGCGTGAGCATACGAGTCCTGATCGCCGACGACCAGGCGATGGTGCGGGCCGGATTCGGCGCGCTACTGGCCGCCCAGCCGGACATCAAGGTCGTCGGGGACGCCGCCGACGGGGCCCAGGCGGTCGCGCAGGTGGCCGAGCACGAGCCGGACGTGGTGCTGATGGACGTGCGGATGCCGGTGATGGACGGCTTGGAGGCGGTGCGGTACCTCCTCGCCGACGCCCCGGAGCGTCCCCGGGTCCTGATGCTGACCACGTTCGACCTCGACGACTACGTCTACGCGGCGCTGCGCGCCGGGGCCAGCGGCTTCCTGCTCAAGGACGCCCCGGCCGCGGAGCTGGTCCACGCGGTGCGGGTGGTCGCCGCCGGGGACGCCCTGCTGGCGCCGTCGGTCACGCGGCGGCTGATCGCGGACTTCGCGGCCCGCCGGCCGGTGGACCCGGCGGGGCCGACGACGATCACCGCGCTGACGCCGCGGGAGCTCGACGTGCTGCGGCTGATCGCGCGCGGGCTGTCGAGCCAAGAGATCGCCGGCGAGCTGGTGCTGGCCGAGCAGACGGTGAAGACGCACGTCTCGCGGATCCTCACCAAGACCGGGCTGCGGGACCGGGCCCAGGCGGCGGTGCTGGCCTACGAGTCGGGGCTGGTGACGGCGAACAGCCGATGAGTCCGCACCCGGGATGACCCCTTCGCATCGGGTGCGTGCTCATCGGCTCGGCCAGCTCGACCTGCCCGGCCTGCCCGGAATCGGTCCGGCGGCGTCCCCCGCCGTCCCGACTCCCCCCCGTTCGGACGGCTCAGTCCTGCACGCCGCCGGACAGGTCCCACGGCCGGGCCGTCGCGCCGAGCCGGTTCCACAGGTTGATGATCCCGATGTGCCAGACCAGCTCGGCCAGCTCCTTCTCGGAGAAGTGCGCCGCGGCCTCGTCCCACACCGCGTCGGACACTTCGCGGTCGGCCAGCCGGGTCACGGCCTCGGTCAGCGCCAGGGCGGCGCGCTCGCGGGCGGTGAAGTACGGGGCCTCGCGCCAGACCGCGACCAGGTTCAGGCGGCGCCAGGTGTCGCCCCCGGCCACGGCGTCGCGGGAGTGCATGTCGACGCAGTAGACGCAGCCGTTGATCTGGGAGGCGCGCAGCTTGATCATTTCGCGCAGCGGCTTCTCCAGGCTCGACTCGCCAGCGGCGCGCTCCAGGCCGTTCATGGCCTTGGCGATCCCCGGCGCGAGGTCGTCGACGGCGAGGCGGACGGTGGGCTTCACGTATGCGGTCTCTGTCGTGTTCGTTGTCATGACTATGACGGTACGCGGGGTGTGGACTGTTGTTAGGATCCAATCCGATGGCTGAATATTGGTCCACTTTGGATGTCGATCTGCATCTGGCGGTCGATCCCGCGTCCGGGCGCCGGGTCGGGCTGGAGCACGCGCTGCGCGAGGCGATCCGGGACGGCCGGCTGGGCGCGGGGACGCGGCTGCCGTCGACGCGGACGCTGGCGGTGGAGCTCGGGCTGGCCCGGGGGACGGTGTCGGCGGCCTATGACCAACTGGTCGCCGAGGGGCATCTGGTCGCGGTGCGGGGGTCGGGCACGCATGTCGCCGAGTTGGCGGGGCAGGGGGTCCCGAGCGGGCTTCGGGCTGCGCCGCGCTCGTCGGACTCGCTGGAGTCGCTGGACGCGCTTGGTGCGCCGAGCGCGCTTGGCCTGCCGAGCACGTCGGGTCTGCCGAGCGCGTGGGTCGGCGAGCAGGCGCGCAGCCGGCCCAAGCCGCTCGGCAACAATCTCCTGCCGGGTTCGCCGGACCTGTCGCACTTCCCTCGCGCCGCGTGGCTGCGCGCGTCGCGCCGGGCGGTGAACCAGGCTCCCAACGACGCGTTCGGTTACGGGGATCCGCGTGGCCGGGTCGAGCTGCGCCGGGCGTTGGCCGAGTACTTGGGGCGGGCCCGGGGTGTGCTCGCCGATCCGGAGCGGATCGTCGTCGTCTCCGGCGCGGTGCAGGGGCTGGCGCTGCTCGGGCAGGTGCTCGGCGGGGTGGTAGCGATGGAGGATCCGTACATTCCGCTGTTCCACGAGGTGGTGCGCTCGCACGGTGCGGAGGTGGTGCCGCTTCCGGTGGATGACGACGGCGCGCGCGTCGATCTGCTCGCCGGACCGGACTTCGACCAGGTGGGCACTGTCGTGGTCACCCCGAGCCACCAGTATCCGATCGGCTCGACGCTGCATCCGGCGCGGCGGCAGGCGCTGGTCGAGTGGGCGTGCGAGGGCCGGCGGCTGGTCGTCGAGGACGACTACGACGGCGAGTTCCGCTACGACCGGCAGCCGGTCGGCGCGGTGCAGGGCATGGCGCCCGAGCGCGTCGTGTACCTGGGGACGGCGTCCAAGACGCTGGGCCCGGGGATCCGGCTGGCGTGGATGGTGCTGCCCGAGCCCCTGGTCGGGCCGGTCACCGAGGTCAAGCGGCACGCCGACCACCAGTCCGAGTCGCTGGGGCAGCTGACGCTCGCGGAGTTCATCGCCTCGCACGACTACGACCGGCACGTCCGCGCCGCCCGCCTGCGCTACCGCAGGCGCCGCGACCTGCTGGCCGAGCGCCTGCACACCCGGGCCGGACGGCCGGCGGCCGGCTTCGCGCTCGGCGGCATCGCGGCGGGGCTGCACGCACTGGTCCGTCTGGAGCCGGCGGGAATGACCGAGGTGGAAGTCCTCAAGCGCGCATCTGAGTTCGATCTGGAGTTGGAAGGCCTCGGCGGTCTCTGGCACACCGCGCCGGCGAACGCCCTGGCGAGCTCCGCCGCACGTCCGCAAGGCATCGTGGTCGGTTTCGGCAGCCCCACCGAGGCGGCGTACCCGCGCGCGCTGGACGCGTTGGTGCGGACACTTTCGTGGAGATGACTACTCATACGGTCTAATGGACATCGCACGATAGCCCGACCCGGCGTGCTGCGCAGGCGCTCCCTGCGTCACACTGGTCTCGGAACAGCACTGCCTTTTAAGAGGAGAAACCCGTGGACGACGTACTGCGCCGTACGCCCCTCTTCGCCACGCTCGACCAGGACGCGGCCGCGTCGCTGCGCGCCTCCATGAACGAGATCGAGCTGGCCCGAGGTGACCTCCTGTTCCACGAGGGCGACCCCGGCGACTCGCTGTACGTGGTCCTGCGCGGCAAGATCAAGCTCGGCCGCACCAGCGGCGACGGCCGGGAGAACCTGGTCGCGGTCCTCGGCCCCGGCGAGATGTTCGGCGAGCTGTCCCTGTTCGACCCGGGCCCCCGCTCCGCCGGCGCCACCGCCCTGGTGGACTCCACCCTGCTGGGCCTGAGCTCCGACGAGCTGACCCCGTGGCTGGCCGGCCGCCCCGACGTGGCCCGCGCCCTGCTCCGCGCGATCGCCCGCCGCCTGCGCCGCACCAACGACTCGATGTCCGACCTGGTCTTCTCCGACGTCCCCGGCCGCGTGGCCAAGGCCCTCCTGGACCTCTCGGCCCGCTTCGGCACCCCCGCCGAGGACGGCATCCACGTCGCCCACGACATGACGCAGGAGGAGCTGGCGCAGCTGGTCGGCGCCTCCCGCGAGACGGTGAACAAGGCGCTCGCGGACTTCGCGGGACGCGGCTGGCTGCGGCTGGAGGCGCGCGCTGTGGTGCTGACGAACGTGGAGAGGCTGAGTCAGCGGTCGCGGTAGAGGTTTTGGTTTGGGGTGTGGCCCGGGCGCCGGTCGGCGTGCCGGGCCTGCTGCTTCTTCAGCCCGACGAATGTCAGTTGCTGCCCGCCAGCAGTTCCCCGGCCAACCGCAGGCCGTCCAAGTCGTGGATGTCGCCGGACTGCGCCGGGATCTCGGCCACGGCGACATTCGGCTGCGAGGCCGTGAACCGGTCTGCCAGGCGGCGTTCGCGTGCGCTGAGGCGGACGCGCTCGGCGTGCAGGCGGAGTAGTCCCGCGGCGAGGCGGAGATCGGGGGAGTCAGCGTCGAGTTCCTCGGCGGCGGCCAGGGCTTTCTCGGCGGACAGCTCCGGGACCGTGACGGGGTGGACGCGGTTCAGGATCAGGCCGGCCAGGGGCATGCTCTCGGCGGCCAGACGCTCCGTGAAATAGGCGGCTTCGCGCAGCGCGTCCGGTTCCGGTGCTGCTACCACCAGGAAGGCGGTGCCCTCGGCCTGGAGCAGTCGGTACGTCTCCTCGGCGCGTTGGCGGAATCCGCCGAACATGGATTCCAGGGAGCCGACGAAGGTCTGGACGTCGTGCAGCAGGCCGGAGCCCAGCAGCTTGTTCAGGGCCATGGTGGCGATCGAGAAGCCGGAGGCCAGGACCTTCAGCGCGAAGCCGCCGCCGGCCTTGGCCGGGGCCATCATGACCTTGATCAAGCGGCCGTCGAGGAAGCTTCCCAGGCGGTTCGGGGCGTCCAGGAAGTCCAGGGCCGAGCGGCTGGGCGGGGTGTCGACGATGATCAGGTCCCAGCTGCCGGTCTCGTCGCCGGTACGGCGCAGCTGCCCCAGCTTCTCCATCGCCATGTATTCCTGCGTGCCGGAGAAGCCCGCGGAGAGCGACTGGTAGAACGGATTTTCGAGGATCTGCTCGACGCGGTCCGGATCGGCGTGGTTCTCCACGATCTCGTCGAAGGTCCGCTGCATGTCGAGCATCATCGCGAACAGGCGGCCCGGGCCCTGGACGCCCTCGACCTCGCGCGGGTTGTTGTCCAGCTCGGTCAGGCCCAGGGACTGCGCCAGCCGGCGCGCCGGGTCGATCGTCAGGACCACGACCTTGCGGCCCTGTTCGGCGGCGCGCAGGGCCAGCGCCGCGGCAGCGGTGGTCTTGCCGACGCCGCCGGAGCCGCAGCACACGACGATCGAGGTCGCCGGGTCGGTCAGCAGGCCGTCGATGTCGAGGCGCTTCGGGGTCACAGTCATGCGGCCTCCCCGGTCGCCGCCGCGGACAGCGCCGCGGCCAGCTCGTAGAGTCCGCCGAGGTCAATGCCCCCGGCGATCAGCGGCAGCTCGACCACCGGCCGGCCGGCGCCGTCCAGCGCGCGCCGTTCGACCTCCTCCAGGCTGAGGCGTTCGGCGTGCTCGCGGCCCAGTACCGCCAGGGCGTGGGTCTCGGCGGTGTCGATGCCGTAGGGCCGCAGCAAGGCCGCGACCCGCTTCTCCGCCGCCGTGCTGACGGCGGCGCGCTTACCGATGGACAGGTGCGCGGTGCGGACCATGTTCACCAGGATCGCGCCGACCGGGAGGCCTGCGGCGTGCAGTTCCTCGACGCCGTCGAGGGTCTCCTGGACCGGCATGTCCTCCAGCACGGTCGTCAGGTGCACCGCGGTCTGCGGCGAGGTCAGGACCCGCATGACCGCCTCGGCCTGGTTCTTCACCGGGCCGACCCGGGCCAGGCCGGCGACCTCGGTGTTCACGTTCAGGAAGCGGGTGATGCGGCCGGTCGGCGGGGCGTCCATCACCACGGCGTCGTAGGCGAAGGCCGCGCCGGGGCGGTCGGCGGCGGTGCGGCGGACCGCCTCGCAGGCCTTGCCGGTGAGCAGCACGTCGCGCATGCCCGGGGCCACGGTGGTCGCGAAGTCGATCGCGCCGAACTTCTTCAGCGCTTTGCCGGCCCGGCCCAGCTTGTAGAACATGTCCAGGTACTCAAGCAGCGCCTGCTCGGGATCGATGGCCAGGGCGAACACCTCGCCGCCACCGGGAGCGATCGCGATGCTGCGCTCCTCGTACGGCAGCGGAGCCGTGTCGAAGAGCTGCGCGATACCCTGCCGCCCCTCGACCTCCACCAGCAGCACTCGGCCGCCGCCCTCGGCCAGGGCCAGCGCCAGCGCCGCGGCGGCGGTGGTCTTCCCGGTACCGCCTTTTCCCGTGACGATGTGCAGGCGGCACTCCGGCGGCCAGGGTCGGCTCATGGCCCCAGCCTAACCATGCGCCGGACACTCCTGGGACGGACTACCCCTGGCGCTACTCTGGAGGGCCACTGCAAGGGTGGTGCTTATCAGGGAACTTGGCCGAGGGGGGCCCATAGATGAGCGACGACGTCGACACCGAACGTTTGGCACCACCGGAGCGCGTGATCGCGGAGCGTTATGTTCTGCGCGCGGAGCTCGGCCGGGGCGGCATGGGTGTCGTGTGGCGCGCCGAGGACCGGGTGATCGGGCGGCCGGTCGCCGTGAAGGAGATGCGGCTCGGCGAGGGCGTCACCGTCGCCGACCGTGCGGTGTTCGAGCAGCGCATCCTGCGCGAGGCCCGCACCGCCGGCCGGCTGAACGACCCGGCCGTGGTGACCGTCTTCGACGTGGTCCACGACACCGGCTCCGTGTTCATCGTCATGGAGCTGGTCGAGGCGCCGAACCTGGCGCAGCTGGTCCGCGGCTCCGGTCCGCTCGCCCCGCGCGCCGTCGCCGACATCGGCCGCCAGGTGCTCTCCGCGCTGGAGGCCGCGCACGGGGCCGGGATCGTGCACCGCGACGTGAAGCCCTCGAACATCATGGTCGGCCGCAACGGCCGGGCCAAGCTCACCGACTTCGGCATCGCGCAAGCCGCCGACGACCCCACGCTGACCAAGACCGGAGCCGTCATCGGCTCCCCCGCCTACCTGGCCCCGGAGCGGCTGTCCGGCCACGAGGCGAGCCCGGCCTCCGACCTGTGGGCGCTCGGCGCGGTGCTGTACTTCGCGATCGAGGGCAAGGCCGCGTTCGAGCGCGACACCACGGCGGCCACGTTCGGCGCGGTGCTGAACGAGGTCCCGTACCTGACCAACGTGCAGGGTCCGCTGGCCGCCGCGGTGTCCGGGATGCTGGCCTCCTCGCCGGCCGGCCGACTGACCGCGCCGCAGGTCCGGACGCTGCTGGACGCGGTGACCGCCGAGGCGTCCGCGCCGATCGCGCCGCAGGGCACGATAATGATCGCGCCCGTCGGGACCCCGACCACGCCGCTGAACGCATCGCTGAATCCGGCCGCCACCCCGCCGAAGCGGTCCTGGGCCAAGGTCGCCGGGACGTTCGCCGCGGCAGTACTGGTCACCGCGGCGGTGGCCGGCTTCGCCGCCTACGACGCGGGATCGAGTTCGGGGAAGAAGCAAGAGCAGAAAGCCGACGTCCCTGCCTCGGACGTGGTGAAGGTGTACTCGATGGGGCCCGGTCCGAAGACCGACTTCCCGGCAGGCCTGCCCATGAGCGGCTCCCAGACCTGCCTGAGCGGCCCGCCGTTCGTCCCCGGGACTCCGACGTACCAGAGCACCTCGTGCTCCAACCCCCACGACCTGGAGATCTACTACCAGACCTCCTTCGTCAGCAGCTCGTTCAGCACCTACGCCGCCAACACCCCGGTTCCGTATCCCGACGTCGACCAGCTGACGGCGCTGGCCAAGCAGACATGCTGGACAGACCGGTTGCTCACGCCTTACGCGAACGCCAAGGGCAGCCACTACAACTACTACGCCGTCATCCCGACCCCGGACCTGTGGTCGGGAAAGAACCTGCCCAGCAGCGCGAGCGCGGACCAGAGCATCTACTGCCTGATGACGAACACCGCCGGACAGCTGCCTGGCGACGGCACGTAGAACCGGCCCCGTAGTCTTACCTCATGACCAAGTGGGAATACGCGACAGTGCCGCTGCTGGTACACGCCACCAAGCAGATCCTCGACACCTGGGGCGAGGACGGCTGGGAACTCGTCCAGGTCGTCCCGGGCCCGAACCCGGACCAACTGGTCGCCTACCTGAAGCGTCCGAAGACGACGGAGTCCTAAGACATGACCCACCCCGAAGAGAAGCTGACCGAGCTCGGCCTGAAGCTGCCCGAGGTCGCGGCCCCGGTCGCGGCCTACATCCCGGTGCTGCGCAGCGGCAACCTCGTCTACACCTCCGGCCAGCTGCCGATGGTCGAGGGCGCGCTGCCGATGGTCGGCAAGGTCGGCGCCGAGGTCAGCCCGGAGGACGCCAAGGCCCTGGCGCAGCGCTGCGCGCTGAACGCGCTGGCCGCGGTGAAGTCCGAGATCGGCGACCTGGCCAAGGTCAAGCGGGTCGTGAAGGTGGTCGGGTTCGTGGCCAGCGCCCCGGACTTCACCGGGCAGCCCGGCGTCGTCAACGGCGCCTCGGAGCTGCTCGGCGCGGTCTTCGGCGAGGCCGGCCGGCACGCGCGCTCGGCGGTCGGGGTGGCGGTGCTGCCGCTGGACGCGCCGGTCGAGGTCGAGCTGACCGTCGAGGTCTGAGCCGGTCTGAGCCGGTCGCGATACACGGCGGCATCTGGTTCCCGCCGCGGCGGGAACCAGAAAAGGAAGGGGAACGCATGTCGCAGCAAGGCGGGGAGTACATAGCCCCGGCCGGCAGCCGGCTCAGCGCGCAGGTGCCGGAGGGCTGGGAGGAGCAGATCGCCGCCTACGAGCGCGGCGAGTTCACCCCGGTGCCCCCGAAGCACGCGGCGACAGTAGTGCTGCTGCGCGACCGTGTGGACGCGCCCCCGGACGTCTACCTCCTCAAGCGCGCCGCCTCGATGTCCTTCGCCGGCGGCTTCTACGCCTTCCCCGGCGGCCGGGTCGACCCGCGTGACGCCGACGCCGAGCTCGCCTGGGTCGGGCCGTCGGCCGCGGACTGGGCCCGGCGCTTCGGCAGCGACGAGGCGGAGGCCCGCGCGCTGCTGTGCGCGGCGGTCCGGGAGACCTTCGAGGAGTCCGGCGTCCTGTTCGCCGGTCCGGACGAGCACTCCGTGGTCGCCGACACCACCGACGAGGACTGGGAAGCCGACCGGCGGGCGTTGGTTTCACGGGAAACATCACTGGCCGGGTTCCTCACAAAAAGGTCGCTCGTGCTGCGCACCGACCTGCTCGGCGGCTGGTCCCGCTGGATCACCCCGGAGTTCGAGCCGCGGCGCTACGACACCGCGTTCTTCGTCTCAGCGCTTCCGGCCGGCCAGCGGACCCGGGACGTGTCGGGGGAGACCGAGTCGACCATCTGGATGCAGCCCCGGCAGGCTGTCGACGACCACATCGCGGGCCGGGCCCTGATGCTCCCGCCGACCGTCACCACGCTGCGCGAGGTGCACGGCTTCGGCACCGCCGAGGAGGCGGTGCGGGCCGCGGCCGACCGGCCGCTGAAGCCGATCATGGCCACGGTGAGACGCCACGACGACGGGTCCTGGCACCTCGAATGGGAACTCTGATCGAATGAGCACTCTCACATCGGCGGGGCGGCGATGAACGATCTGATGAAGCCCGGCGTCCGGCCCGAGGCCGGGACCGAGCGCGCGACCCTGATCCTGGCCCCGAACGCCGATCCGATGACCCTGGACGGCACCAACACCTGGCTGCTCGCCGAGCCCGGGGCGCGCCGCGCGGTGGTCGTCGACCCGGGACCGCTGCACGAGGACCACCTCCAGCTGGTCCTGGCCACGGCGCAGGAGCGCGAGCTGCGGATCGGGCTGATCCTGCTCACCCACGGCCACTTCGACCACTCCGAGGGCGCGCCGCGGCTGGCCGAGCTGACCGGAGCGCCGGTGCGCGCGCTGGACCCGCGGTTCCGGCTCGGGGACGAGGGGCTGGTCGGCGGCGACGTCGTGGACCTGGACGGGCTGCGCCTGAACGTGGTCGCCACGCCCGGGCACAGCGCGGACAGCATGTGCTTCGTGCTGCCCGACGATCGCGCGGTCCTGACCGGCGACACCATTCTGGGCCGGGGCACGACCGTGGTCGCGCATCCCGACGGGCGGTTGGGGGACTACCTCGACACGCTGCGCCACCTGCGGGATCTGGCGTCCGCGCACGAGGTGGAGACCGTGCTGCCCGGGCACGGACCGGTGCCGGCCGACGCGCTGGGCGTGGTCGAGTTCTACCTCGAACACCGCCGGCAGCGGCTGGAACAGGTGCGGGCCGCGCTGGCCGCGGGCGACGAGTCCGCCGCCGACGTGGTGGCCAGGGTGTACGCGGACGTGGACCCGGCGGTGCGGTTCGCGGCCGAGATGTCGGTGCGGGCGCAGCTGGAATACCTCGGCGCCGAGGGGCAGGACGGGAAAGTCGGGTAAGACGGCTGCCCGTGCGGCTCGCACCGCACGGCAGCAGGCGTCAGCGAGCCCTGAGGACCCGCTTGATCACTGATTGATCGAGCTCGGGGTCGCGCTGGGGGTCGTGCTCGGATCGCGCGGGCGGTCAAGCCCGTCCGAAGGAACCGGCCTCACTGCGCTGCCGGGGGATGGCGGCCTGGGTCGCGGCGGCGAACCGCGCCTCGACCTCCGCCGCGGTGTTGAGATCGCCGCCGGTGCGCTCGGCTCCGTTGCGCTCGTAGTTCTCCTTGGCGGCCTCCAGGAACTGCCGCCAGGAGCGCACCTCGGGGCGCCGGCGCAGCAGCGCACGCCGCTCACGCTCGGTCATCCCGCCCCACACGCCGTACTCGACCCGGTTGTCGAGCGCGTCGGCCAGGCACTCGGTGCGCACCGGGCACCCCGAGCACACGGTCTTCGCCCGGTTCTGAGCTGCCCCCTGCACGAACAGCTCATCCGGATCCATGCCGCGGCACGCCGCCACAACGGTCCAGTCCTCTACCCAGCTCATCGCCGGTGCCGTCCTCTCGCAAAGATCGAGCTCCCCCAACGGCGGAGCCGACAGCGGCCCTTCCCCTCACCGACAGCCGTCCACGGACCCGGACGCGCTGGTGATGGCCGGCCCGTCGGTCGGACCGAAACGCATCCGACCTGGTGGAAGGGTCGATCTCGGCAGCCAAACAGCACAATACGGAAGATCGGGAGGGTGCAACAGTCCCCGATGTACTCAATTCCTATGGTCCTTTGTGACTAGATCGCCGCAGATGCCGCACCCTCCGCGTCTCATACCGCTGCGGCGGCCCGCGCCGCGCTGAACAGCGGCGACCCACGGGAGCGGGGCGCGTGGGCCCCGACCGCGCCACCCGGCCGCCCAGGCCGAGGTTGACGTCGTAGTCTGTCCCCCATGGCTTCGCACCCGCCCCGGCCCTTCCGCGGCAGCGGTCCGCTGCGCGCCCTGTTCGGCCTGTTGATGATCAGTGCGCTGGCCGGCGTGCTGGTGGCCGGTATGGCGCTGCCCTTCGTCGGCACCGCGGGGCTGGCCGCCAAGAGCGCCTCGGACCACTTCGAGGACATCCCGGACGACCTGAAGACCCCCGACCTGCCGCAGCGTTCGCAGATCCTGGCCGCCGACGGCTCGGTCATGGCGACCGTCTGGGGCGACTTCGGCAACCGGGTCATCGTGCCCTTCAGCGCCATCAGTCCGAACGTCTGGCAGGCGCTGGTGGCCACCGAGGACTCCCGCTTCTTCTCGCACGGCGGCATCGACATCAAGGGCACGCTGCGCGCGTTCGTCTCCGACCTCGGCGGGTCGAACCAGGGCGGCTCCTCGATCTCGCAGCAGTACGTGAAGAACGTCCTGGTGCTGGAGGCCGGCAACGACAAGGCCAAGTACGCCGACGCCACCGGCGACTCCATGGCCCGCAAGGTCCGCGAGCTGAAATACGCGATCGCGGTCGAGCAGAAGTTCTCCAAGACCGAGATCCTTGAGCGCTACCTGAACCTGGTGCCGTTCGCCGAGAACGTCTCGGGCATCGAGACCGCGGCCGACCGCTGGTTCGGCGTGCACGCCAGCCAGCTCACCGTGCCGCAGGCCGCGACCCTGATCGGGATGCTGAAGAACCCGGTCGCCTACGACCCGGCCAAGCACCCGCAGGCCGCCACCGACCGGCGCAACACCGTGCTGGACCGGATGGCCGACCCGACCGTGCACTACATCACGCCGGAGCAGGCCGCGGCCTTCAAGGCGCAGCCGCTGCGCCTGAACGTGCAGCCGCAGCACTCCGGTTGCATCTACGCGCCGGGCAGCACGGCGTTCTTCTGCGAGTACATCGAGCAGGAGATCCTCAACGACCCGATATACGGAAAGACCACGGCCGACCGCGCGGCCTTCTTCAACCGCGGCGGCCTGACCATCAAGACCACGATGGACCCGAAGATGGAGGCCTCCGCCGCGAAGGCGATCAACGACAACGTCCTGCCCACCGACATCCCGGGCGCGGCGATCGCGATGATCCAGCCCGGCACCGGCCAGATCAAGGCCATGGCGCAGAGCCGGAACATGGGCACCGGCGAGGGCCAGACCTATCTGAACCTGGCCGCCGACCCCTCGCACGGCGGCGGCAACGGGTACCAGGCGGGCTCGACCTTCAAGTCCTTCGTCGCGATGGCCGCGCTGGAGAAGGGCCTGACCCCGGAGTACGTCCAGGACCTGCCGTATCAGATCGACGAGACCCAGAGCAAGTTCACGACCTGCGACACCCCGGCGGGCTTCACGCAGGACCCGAAGTGGAAGCCGACCGACGAGACCCCGGCCGAGCAGGGTCCGCAGACCATGACCAGCGCGTTGTGGAACTCGGTCAACAACTACTTCATCAAGCTGGAGGAGCAGACCGGCGTCTGTGAGCCGGCCCGGCTGGCCGCGGCCGCCGGCCTGACGATCGACAGCGACAGCGGCGCCGGCAAGCGGCTGCAGCAGGTCGGATCGTTCACCCTGGGCACCAACCAGGTGACGCCGATCGCGATGGCGAACGCCTACGCGACCTTCGCCGCACGCGGCATGTACTGCAAGCCGACGGCGATCTCCTCGATCACCGACACCTCCGGCAAGCAGTACCCGGTCGCCACCCCCGACTGCCACCAGACCATCGACCCGTCGCTGACCGACCAGCTGACCGGGATGCTCCAGGGCGTGGTGGACAAGGGCACGGCCGCCAGCATCCGCACCTTCTACTCGGGCCCGGCGGCCGGCAAGACCGGCACCAACGACAGCCGACTGATGACCTGGTTCGACGGCTACACCCCGAACCTGGCCGCCGCGGTCTGGGTCGGCGTGGTCTCGCCGAAGCCCGGTGACAAGGGCCTGGTCAACGTGAAGATCCACGACCAGTACTACGACAAGGTCTGCGGCGGCTGTCTGGCCGCGCCGATCTGGGGCCAGGCCATGAACGGCGCCCTGGCCGGCACCACGCCGCCCGGCTTCTCGGTGCCCGAGCTGCCCGGCGACATCCCGCCGCCCACGCAGCCGACGCCGCCGCCGGGTCAGCCCACCCCGCCGCCCGGCCAGGCCAACGGCGGCCAGAACGGTGGTGCCACCGGTGGCACCGGCGGCTTCATCGGAGGGTTCATCGGCGGGCAATAGCTCGACGGGCGATAGCTCGACAGGCAATAGCCGCGAAAGGATCACGACGGGGCACGGAACCGAACGGTTCCGTGCCCCGTCGAACGTTTATGAAGTCTCCTCGATCGAAACTACGGAACACTCCGGGCTGGATCGGCGCGACTCTGGCAGCGGTGGCTGTCGTGTCCGGCGCGGCGGTGGGAGCACAGGCGTCGCCCTCCGGTCCGGCATCGTCGGCGAGCGGATCGATCGTGCCCGCAGGATCGTCCACAGCGAACGATCCGCACGAGGCGGCGGCCCAGCGCGAGGCCGTGCGGATGCTCGCAGCCTTCCAGGCTCCGCCGGGAGCGACCCTGGCCGCGAACCAGCCGGATCCGCTGCCGTCCGGCCTGGACCGCCCGCCGATGAAGTCGGCCGCGGAGTCCCAGGTCGCGTCGGTCGGCTGGTATGAGACCTCGCAGAGTCCGGACGACGTGCTGGCCTGGGTCAAGGCGCATCCGCCGACCGGGTCGGCCTTGTCGGGAGGGGGCAGCGGGTCCGGGCCCGGCTTCGTGACCTTCTCCTTCCCCGGGCCGGGTCGCGCCAACTGGCTGATCGTGACGCCGCAGAGCGCGGCCGACGGCCGGACGATCATCCGGCTCGACGCCTCCGCAGTCTGGACGCCGTCACGGCCTTCGGGCTCGACGCTCGGCTACACCGCGACGTCCGTGTCCGTGGTCACCGTGAACCCGATGAACCCGCAGTTCGCCCTGCCCGCCGACGAGACCGCCACCCACACGAGCACTGATCCGGCCGTCGTCCACCAGGTCGTCGACCTGCTCAACGCTCTGCAGCCGCCGGTCCCGGGGACCAAGAACTGCGCGGCGGACATGGGCATCACGGTCCGGATCACGCTGCCGGGCCTGGCGACGGCCGCCGCACAGGCGGGCGGGTGCGGCGAGGTCGTGATCACCCCGCAGGGCGGCGCGCCCGAGTACTACGACGGCGCCGCCGATCTCATCCCCAAGGTCTACACATTGTTCGGCGTCACTTGGAGCCGATCAACAGGTCTCCCACCAGGTATTGCCAGGACCGGGGCAGCCGGGACCCGGTGACCGTCGCGAACGCCAGCACCCGGCTCGGGATGCAGACCGGCTTGCCCGCCGCCACCGCCGCCAGCCCGCGCGCCACGATCGCCTCCGGCGACTGCCAGAACATCTTCGGCAGCCGGTTGTCGAACCCGTGGTCGGTGAGCGGCGTCGGTGACGGGCCGGCCACCAGGGCGGTGACGTGCACGCCCTTCCGGCGGGTCTCGCGGTGCAGGTTCTCGCTGAAGGTCAGGACGAACGCCTTGCTCGCGGCGTAGGTCGTCGCCCGCGGCGTCGGCGAGGTGGCGGCCAGCGAGGAGAGGTTGAGGATGCCGCCGTGGCCGGCCGCGGTCATCCGCGGCAGCGCGGCGTGGCTCAGCCGCATCAGCGCCATGACGTTCAGCGCCACCTTGTTGATCTCGCCTTCGGCCGGCAGCTTCACGAACTCGCCGGTCGTGCCCACCCCGGCGTTGTTCACCAGGAGGTCGACCGGCTTCGCGGTGTCCCGCAGGCGCTCCTCGACCACCGCCAGCCCGGCCGGATCGGTCAGGTCCGCGGGCAGGATCTCGGTCTCGGTGCCCAGCTCGGCGGCGAGCTTCTCCAGCACCTCGCCGCGCCGGGCGACCAGCACCAGCGCGGTGCCGCGCGCGGACAGCTGCCGGGCGAACTGCTCGCCGAACCCGGACGACGCCCCGGTCACCAGGGCTCTGGCATAGGTCTGCTTCATCATCACACCGGCTGGTCGACGTTGTCGGTACGGAAGGCGATCGCGGCCCGGCCGGCCGGGTCGAACAGGTCCAGCAGGCCGGTCAGCGGCTCGTCGGGGACGTCGGGCGTCCACAGCTCCACGGCCATCTCGCCGTGGTAGAGCATCGGCCAGCGCACGTAGGAGCGGGAGTCGCCGGCGTCGTTGATGGCCTGCGAGCGCCGCACGGTCGCGGCGGCGACGTCCACCATCAGGTCGGTTCCGCAGCCGAAGCCGTAGGGGTAGGCGGTGCGGTCCGGCGGGATGCTCTCGATCAGCGTCTCGTCGGCCTCGTCGACGCCGACGTGCGCGTGCAGCCCGCCGCGGACCGAGGGCACCTCGACGGTGCCGTTCGGGTCGGGGCGCCATATCCCGCTGGCGTCCTTGCTGACCCGGATCTTGGGAGCGGCGGCCATCAGCGCGCAGACTTCCCACGCCTCGACCGACGGGCCCTTCTGCCCGGCTCCGCCGACCTCCAGCAGCCGCAGCCGGCCGCCGTCCAGTTGGTGGTCCACCACCACGACGTCCTCAGGCCGCAGGTCCCGCTTGTCGACCTCGAAGCTGCCGGACGCGGTGACCACCAACGCCTGCAGGTCCGGGTCGAAGACGAACATCATGCCCTCGCTGAACCCCTTGATGCCGAGGTAGCGCTGGTAGGCGGAGGCCATGGTGACCGAGACGTAGTCGGAGACGCGGTGCGGCGGGGGCAGCAGGCCGAGGCTGCCCATCCGGCGCCCGGCGGTGACCAGCACCTGCGGGGAGCGCGCGGCGTCGAAGTCCGAGGTCGGCACGGAGTCCGGTATCCGGTCCAGGCGGTCGTTGACCTCGGTGGCGCAGGCCGTGGCGACCAGCCGGTCGCGGATGTCCCGGACTATGTCCACGGTGACCGACGGGTGGCCGCCCTCCATGGTGCACAGGGTGGCCTCGCGGATCTCGCCGGTCTCCGGGTCCGGATAGACGAAGAGCGTCTTCGGCGACCCGACCCGGGCCATCAGGACCCGCGCCAGCTGCACCACTTCCAGGTGCTTGGCCCCGGCCAGCGGCTCGTCGACCTCGAACACCCCGACCAGGTTCCGGACCCCGCCGCGCACGTCGCCGGTGCGCCGCAGGCTCACCATCAGCGGCGGGTACTGCTCGGCGACGCGGTCCAGCAGGGTGCCGGGACCGGCCGGGACGGGTATGTGGACCAGCAGCACGTCCAGCTCGACGCGCTTGCCGGCGCCGGCGACCGAGCTGGGCCGGCCGACCTCGTGGCCCTGGTCGGCGAACGCTTTGCACAGGTCGTCGAGGAACGACTGCACCGCACCCTGCCCGGGGGCGACGGCGTCGACGCGACAGACCCGCCACCACGGCAGCGCGGTCAGGTCGAAGCGGTCCGCCCCGTGGGTGCCATGCCAGGTATCGAGCATGGACCGTACGCTACCCGAGGGACGGGGATTACTACCCCATTCGGCCTAGCCAATGGCCGCACCGATTGCCAGGAAGCCACAGATCACGACCAACATCACCGCCAGATACGGCAGGATGAATCGGATGTACTTGTCGTAACCGACCTTGGCCAGCGTCAGGCCTCCCATGATCACGGCACTGGTCGGGACGAAGAGGTTCATGAAGCCGTTGGAGTTGCACCACGCGGTGACCACGAGCGACTTGGGCACGTTGGCGAAGGCCGCGAGCGGCGCCATGATCGGCATCACCAGCGTGGCGTGCCCGGACGTGGACGGGATCAGGAACGCCAGCGGCAGGTTCACGACGAACACCAGGATGGAGAACACCGCCGACGTGGTGCCGTGGACGGCGCCCTCCAGCGCGTGCAGCACCGTGTCGGTGATCTTCGCGTTGTTCATGATCACCGTGATGCCCCGGGCCAGCGCCACCACCAGCGCCGGCGAGATGAAGTCGGCGGCCCCGGAGATGATGGTGCCGGTCAGCTTCGCCTCGTTCATCCGCGCGATCACCCCGATCACGACACCGGCCAGCAGGAACATCGCAGCCAACTGCGGGAACGACCAGTCCAGCTGCCAGGAGTAGGCGGCGGCGTCGGACTTGCCGGTGATCACCGAGGCCCAGGGGATGACCGAGAAGATCATCAGCGCGAAGGTCAGCCCGGTGGCGATCAGCGCCGACTTCTGCGTGCCGGTCAACGGCGGCGGCTCCTCCGCCGAACCGGCCGCGACCTCGTGGTCGCCGGGCAGGAAGCCGACGACCGAGTGGGCCGGATCGGTGCGCACGCGTGCGGCGTAGCGCAGGACGAAGGCGATGGTCACGACGGTGAGCACGACGAGCATGAGCCCGCGCAGCACGATGCCGTCTCCGATGGAGATCCCGGCGGCCGAGGAGGCGACGCCGATGGCGAACGGGTTCACCGTCGAGCACAGCACGCCGATGCCGGAGCTGAGCAGGATCGCGGCCACCGCGACCATCCGGTCGTAGCCCAGGGCCAGCGACAGCGGCACGATCAGGCCGTAGAAGCCGAGCGTCTCCTCCGACCAGCCCTCGACCGAGCCCAGCAGCGCGAACACCGCCATGATCGCGATGATCAGCAGCGCCCCGCGCTCGCGCAGGCGGTGCGCCAGCCGGCCGATGCCGGTGTCCAGGGCGCCGGTGGCGAACAGGACCGTGATGAAGGCGCCGATGGCCAGGACGAAGAAGAACACGCCGACGCTGCCGTAGAGCGAGCCGTCGTTCTCGGTGGAGACCTGGCCGGACTTGGCGTCCTGGATGCCGTAGAGGCCGTTGACCGGGGACATCGCCAGGTTGCTGACCCGGCCGCCGAAGGACAGGGGCGAGGAGATGCGGTGGTAGGTGCCCTGGACCGGGTTGCCGGCGTCGTTGCGCTCGTACTCGCCGCTGGGGATGAAGAAGGCCGCGATCCAGACCAGGATGGTGACGATCGCCAGGACGGTCATGGCGCTGGGGAAGGAGCGCGTGCGCGCACCGCCGGTGTCCTGCCCGTCTTGCCGCTGATCGTCCTGTTGCTGATCATCCTGCTGCCGGTCGTCCGCCATGCACCGAATGTCACAGAAAGACCGCCCCGAATGGGTGAGGCTCGCAAGCCGGTGCGCTTTCCGGGTGGAACTTTGGAACACATGAGCCACCCGGTCCGCGTCCTGCGTCATGTGTGGATCCCGATGCGCGACGGCGTGCGGCTGTCGGCCCGGATCTGGCTGCCGGCGGACACCGACGAGCCACAGCCGGCGGTAATGGAATACATCCCTTATCGGAAGAACGACGGCACAGCACCGCGCGACCTGACGCTGCACGCCGCCTTCGCCGCGGCCGGCTACGCCGCGCTCCGCGTCGACAACCGTGGCAGCGGCGACTCCGAGGGCATCATGCTCGACGAGTACCACCCCACGGAGCAGGACGACGCGCTGCAGATCCTGCAGTGGCTGGCCGCGCAGCCCTGGTGCGACGGCAATGTGGCGATGATCGGAAAATCGTGGGGCGGCTTCAATGGCTTGCAAGTAGCGGCCCTGACCCCACCCCAACTGAAATGCATTGTCACCGTCTGCTCCACCGACGACCGCTACGCGGACGACGTCCACTACCTCGGCGGATCACTGGTCGCCTCCGAGGCACTGCCCTGGGCCTCGACCATGCTCTGCTACAACGCCAGGCCCCCGGACCCCGACGCGGTCGGCCCCGGCTGGCGCGAGGAGTGGTTCCGGCGCATGGCGGAGACGCCGCCGTACATCGGCACGTGGCTGGCACACCAGAGGCGAGACGCGTACTGGAGGCACGGCTCGGTGATCGAGGACCCGTCGGGCATCAAGGCGGCGGTCCTGGCGGTCGGCGGCTGGGCCGACCCCTACCGCGGCGCAGTGTTCCGCCTCCTCGACGAACTCACCCCACTGGGCACTCCCGTCAAAGGTCTGATCGGCCCCTGGGCTCATACATATCCACATCAGGCGGTCCCCGGACCCGCGATGGATTTCATCGGCGAATGTTTGAAATGGTTTGACCGATTCCTCCGCGAAAACGCGCACCAGGATGAAGAACTGCCCGCACTGAGAGCCTGGATGCCGAACCCGGCACCCCTCGGCTCGGACGCCGACGAGCGCCCGGGACGCTGGGTGGTGGAGCCGACCTGGCCGCCGGAAAACGCGGAGCGGCATGGTTTTCACACCTGTCGGCTGATCGGCCGCCACCTCCACCTGCACGAACCGACCACCGGCTCCCTGACCGCCACCGGCGACGAAGCGGTGCTCCGCTCCTCGCTGGCGATCGGCTCGGCGGCCGGCAACGTCCTCCAGTTCGGCGACACCGCCGGGCGGCCCGGCGACCAGGCAGCGGACGACGGCCGGTCGCACACGTTCACCTCGTGCCCACTCCCCGAGCAGCTGGAGATCCTCGGCCGCGCGAGCGTCGAGCTACTGATCGACGCCGACCAGCCCACCGCCCAACTCGCCATCCGCCTCTGCGAGCTCACCCCCGACGGCACCTCCCGCCTGGTCACCACCGGAGCCCTGAACCTGACCCACCGCGACAGCCACGAACACCCGGCGGCGCTGGAACCGGGCAAGCCGTACCGCGTCACGATCCCCCTGTTCGCCACCGGGCACGCCTTCGGCATGGGCAACCGCATCCGACTGACGGTGTCAGCATCCTTCTGGCCCTGGCTGTGGCCCTCCCCCACACAAACAGCGGTCACCATCCACCCCGAAGGCGGCACCCTGCACCTCCCCATCCGCACCCCGGACCCCGCCCTGGACGGCCCGGCGACGGCGCCGCCCCGACCAGACCCGCCGAGCCCGTTCGACGTAGTCGACGTCCCCGCCACCCGCACCATCACCTGGGACCCAGTCACCCACACCCAGACCATCGAGATGACCTTCTCCGACGGCACCACCACCGACCACACCGACGGCCTGACCCGCACCGAGACCGAACTGAACCGCTTCCACCTGACCGAAGGCGACCCGCACTCCGCAGCCGTGGAGTGCGAACGCACCGACACCATCAGCCGCGGCGAGTGGGAGACGGAGGTACGGACGTTCTCTCGGATGACGTGTACGGAGGCTGAGTTCTTGGTGGTGGACCGGCTGGTCGCCTACGAGGGCGGGGTGGAGGTTTTCACGAAGAGTTGGACGACTTCGGTGCCTCGGGATTTGGTGTGAACAAGCAAAAGGCTCGTCTTCCGAAGAAGACGAGCCTTTTCACGAGCGTCGGGGTGTCGCCCCTTCTCGGTTTAGTCCATAGGCCTTCGTTGTTGTAAGAGGCCTTTCGTTTCCCGCCGAGATAGCTGGACTAGCGTTCCATCCTGCGTTCGGCGCCATACACGCCCGGAAGCATCGCGGAACGTCATGTCGATCGTGATCTGATCGTGAAGCTCTTCACGCTTTAGCATGACTCGCGCGGATTCACGAGGATCTCCATACAAATCCTCACCGTCGACCTCTTCGGTGCCGTACAGCTCACGAAGCGTCTGGGTTACATGAGCCGCGACGATAGTCCCGAAGCCCCATTCCTCCACCGGCGTAGAGGTGGGGCCGTGCGTACCACGATGGAACGTGAAAGCGACCTCGCCTGCGACGTAGCCCTTCCCCTGGATGTTGTAGACCGGTCCTGAGCCGCTGTTCATATAGAACACCCGCACACGATCGTCGTCCTTCGAGTACTCGGCCCACATGGCGAACTTCGTCGCTTGTTCGCTCCTGCGGTCCTAGGCCATTATGCGCAGCTGCCGCCACACGGGGAAGGCTGCCACAAAAGCACCGAGCGCCGCTGCCCCCGTCGCGACGGCCGTGACCCAGTCGGTGATACTGGGTCCGCCTTGGTCAGCAGCCTTGATGATGATGATTAAGGGCCCGTGCATAGCCGTCTGCCGATGCTCCTGTATTTGGCCCTGTCGGACGGACATAGTCACTCAGTTAGTCACTCGGGTACGAAAGAGGGGCTTACCCGATCTTCGGATAAGCCCCTCATCAGGTCGGGGTGACAGGATTTGAACCTGCGGCCTCTACGTCCCGAACGTAGCGCGCTACCAAGCTGCGCCACACCCCGATCGTGCGTGGACAGTCTACCCAAACGTGGCCGGATAGCGAAAACGACTTAACTGTGCAGGTCAGGGCTTCGTGGGTGGGTTCATGATCGGGGGGTCAGGGTCAGGAGGGTGGCTTCTGGGGGGCAGCAGAAGCGGACTTGGGCGAAGCGGCTGGTGCCGCAGCCGGCTGAGACGTGGAGGTGGGACTCGGCGTAGGTGGACAGGCCGGCGGCTCGGCGGCGGTCGAGGTCGCAGTTGGTCACCAGGGCGCCGTAGAGGGGGAGGCGGAGTTGGCCGCCGTGGGTGTGGCCGGCCAGGATCAGGGGGAGGCCGTCGGCTGACATCGCGTCCAGGACTCGGCGGTAGGGGGCGTGGACTACGCCGATGGTCACGTCGGTGCCGGGGAGGGTGCGGGCGGCGCTGTGGGTGCCAGAGGTGCCGGAGGCGCTCTGGGCCCCGGGGGCGGGTTCCTCTTCGGTGGCGGTGGTGAGGGCGCTGGATGCTGTGGCGTAGTCGTCGCGGCGGATGTGCGGGTCGTCGACGCCCACCAGGCCTACCACCGGGCCCGCGGCGCCCGGGAGCGTCAGGCGGTCGGTGCGGTTGGTCAGGTCCAGCCAGCCTGCTTTGGTGAAGCCGTCGCGGATCTTCTGCCAGTCGTTCGCCGGGCCCTGGCCGCGGGTGCGCTTGCTCGGGTCGCCGCCGCGCAGGTACTTCGTCGGGTTCAGGGGCTTGGCCGCCAGGTAGTCGTTGGAGCCCATGACGAAGGCGCCGGGCAGCTCCATCAGGGGCTCCAGGGCGTCCAGGACCGAGCCGACGCCGTCCGGGTGCGACAGGTTGTCGCCGGTGTTCACCACGAAGTCCGGCTCCAGGGCGGCCAGGGAGCGCAGCCAGCGGACCTTGCGGTACTGCTCGGGGATCATGTGGATGTCCGAGACCTGCAGGATCCGGAACGGCCTGACCCCGCGCGGGAGCACCGGGACCTCGTAGCGGCGGAGCCGGAAGAGGTTGGGCTCGACCTTGTGGGCGTAGGCCAGCCCGGCTGCTGCCGCGCCGAGGAGGGACACCGGGACTGTCACGAGCTTCCGCATGGATTCCATTATCGGCCTCGGGGGAAATCTCGCGGCCGGACCGGGGGAGTTGATGACACACTGGTGTGGCAGCCAGAAGGGATGATCATGACCGCGCTGAAGGAAACGCTCCGCACCGATCTCACCGCCGCTATGAAGAGCCGCGACGAGTTGGTGACCGCCACCCTACGGATGGCGCTGACCGCCGTCGGCAACGAGGAAGTGGCCGGCAAGGTGGCGCGCGAGCTGTCCGACGCCGAGGTCGTCCAGGTACTCACCCGGGAGGCCAAGAAGCGCCGCGAGGCCGCCGAGGCCTTCGAGAACGGCGGCCGCCCCGAGCAGGCCGCCCGGGAGAAGGCCGAGGGCGAGGTCCTGGCCCGCTACCTGCCAACGCAGCTCAGCGACGAGGAGCTGACCGCGCTGGTCGCCGAGGCCATTGCCGAGACCGGCGCCGAGGGCCCCAAGGGCATGGGCCTGGTGATGAAGGCGCTGAACCCGAAGATCGCCGGACGGGCCGAGGGCGGCCGGGTCGCCGCCGCGGTGAAGTCCGCGCTGGCCTAAGGCGCGTAAGGCGCCTAGGGCGCGTAAGGCACATCGGAGCTGAGGCTCCCTACGGCAGAGCCGTCACGTTGGACGCGGCGTCGATCGCAAAGCACGTCGATCGACGCCGCTGCCATGTCCGCCCCCGGGCGTTCGGCCGTAATGTTGATCCATGGCGAATCCCGAGACCTTCACGGTCCGCTACCTCGGCGGCCCCTCGGCCCTGCTCGACTACGGCGGCGTCACGATCCTCGTGGACCCGACCTTCGACCCGCCCGGCGATCACCCGATCGGCACGCGGGTCCTGACCAAGACCGCCGGCCCCGCCCTGACCGCCGACGAGGTCGGCGCCGTGGACGTCGTCCTGCTGTCCCACGACCAGCACCCTGACAACCTCGACGACGCCGGGCGCGACTACGTCGACACCGCCCGCCTGGTCCTGAGCACCCGCTCGGCCGAGGAGCGCCTGGGCGGCGCGGTGCTGGGCCTGCCGAACTGGGTCAGCCAGGAGTTCGACCGCCCCGGCGGCGGCACCGCCCTGGTCACCGGGGTCCCGGCGCTGCACGGCCCGGAGGGCAGCGAGCCGCTGGTCGGCGAGGTCACCGGCTTCGTCCTGACCGGCGAGGACCTGCCGACCGTCTACATCAGCGGCGACAACGCCTCCCTGGACCGGGTCCGCGAGATCGCCGCCCGCTACGCCCCGGTCGACGTGGCCCTGCTGTTCGCCGGCGGGGCCCGCACCCCGCTGCTCGACTTCGCCTACCTGACGCTGACCAGCGCCGAGGCCGCCGAGGCGGCGGGGATCCTGCAGGCCGGAGCGGTGGTCCCGCTGCACTTCGAGCAGTGGGCGCACTTCAGTGAGGGCGGCGAACAACTCCAGCAGGCGTTCGCCGCGGCCGGCCTGAGCGACCGGCTGCGGCTGCTCAAGCCCGGCGAGTCCGCCGGGTTCTGAGCGGCCGACGACGTTCTAACCGGCGACGTTCTAACCGGCGACTGAAGCGGTCTCGGGGACGGCCACCGGCCCCGGGACCGGCCCGAACCTGTCCAGCAGCGGCACCCGGTACAGGTTGGGCGCGATCCACCCGTGCCACAGACCGGTGAGGAAGATGATCGCCGCGGAACTGACCAGGACCGACCCCAGCACGTCGAAGGGGTAGTGCGCACCGATGTACAGCCGGTCGAAGCCGATCAGCAGCGTCCACACCGTCGCCAGCACGACCGCCACCCCGAACCACCGCGTCCGCACGGCCAGCAGGCACAGCGCGACGGCGAGCGAGAAGGCGAACGCGGTGTGCCCGGACGGGAACGAGTTCGACCCGGTCTCCGGCGCCAGCGAGTACACCGCCGGCGGCCGGTGCCGGGCCACGATGAGCTTCGCGATCTCCGAGCTGTTCCAGCCGACCGCGATCACCAGGAACGTGGCGGCGGCCTGCACCGGGTTGCGCCGCCACAGGAAGAACAGCGTGATCAGCGCCAGGATCACCAGTCCCCCGACCGGCGAGGCGACGTCCGCCAGGTCCAGCATCACCCGGTTCAGCCAGCCGGTCCGCAGCTGCTGGAGGTGTGAGTTCCACGACAACTCGGTACTCCGCGTCAGCGAGGTGTGCGCGGCGACCAAGCCCAGCGCCAGGGCGGCGGCGAACAGGGCCAGCGGGATCGCCAACCAGTGGCGTACCTTCGGCATCGCGGATACTCCTACGATCGGGGGATGCGGTTCATGGGCCGTGCAGGCAAAACTAGTGAACGCCCGGTGAACGAGACGTTCCCGTCCAGCAATCTACTACAAGCTGTAGCATCTATGCGGACGACACCGCACCCGCGGAGCCGGACGTGTGAGGAGACCGCCTGATGGCCACCGGACGCAGACCCTCCGGAGCACTCGAACAAGAAGTGCTGGCCGCGCTGTGGGCGGCGGGCGGCCCCCTGACCCCGGCCGCGGTCCAGGAGCAGGTGGGCGGCGGCCTGGCCTACACCACCGTGAAGACGATCCTGGACCGGCTCCACGACAAGAAGATGCTCACGCGCGTCCGCGAAGGTAAGGCCTTCGCCTACACGCCGGTCGTGGAGCAGGCCGACCTCGCGGCGGAGGCCATGCGCGCCGCGCTGGAAGGCAGCACCGATCGCCCCGCCGTGCTCTCGAAGTTCCTCGGAGAGATCTCCCCCGACGACGCCGCGATGATCCGCGAGTTGCTGGGGGATTCCCCGTGAGCGTCAACGTCTACCTCCCCCTGCTGGCCGCCCTGACGCTCGGCGCCGCGGGCCCCACCGTCGGCCGCCGCCTGCCGCCGGCCGTAGCCACCGTCCTGCTCACGGCCGCGGCCCTGGTCACCGCCATCACTTCGCTGGCGTCGCTGGCCCTGCTGACCGGCATCGTGGTCTTGCGCGTCCCGGAGATCGCCGCCGAGGGCCGGCTGTCGGACGCGGTCCTCAAGGACGGCCCGGTGAGCACGCTGGCCGGTGCCGTCGCGGGCCTCGCGCTCCTGGCCCTGGTCCCCTTCGCGATCCGCGCCGGCATCCGCCTGTGGCGCGAGTCCGCCCGCACCTACCGCCTCGCCAAAGCCTTCTCGGCCCATCCGGCCAGCATCGCCGTGATCCAGGACCCCCGCGCCCAGGCCTTCGCCGTGCCGGGGATCCCGTCCCTGCCGGGCCACGCCGCGATCCCGACCCGCATCGTGGCGACCGACTCGCTGCTACGCACCCTCACCGAGGACCAGCGGCGGGCCATGTTCGCCCACGAGCAGGCGCACCTGCGCCGGCGGCACCACCTCTACCTGCTGCTGACCAACCTCGCCGCCGTCGCGAACCCGCTGTTGTGGCGGCTGCCCGACGCGGTCACCGAGGCCACCGAGCGCTGGGCCGACGAAGACGCCGCGGTCGCGGTCGGCGATCGGGAAGTCCTGGCCCGCGCGCTCGGGCGTGCCGCGCTGTCGAACCTCCCGCGCACCGTCCCGGCGATGGCGCAGGCGCATGTGGGCAAGCGCGTTCGCGCGCTCATGGCGCCGCCCCCTCCGCGCCGCCGCACACTGGCCGCACTGCTGGGAATCGCTATAGCGGTGACCGTCTGGGCTTCCATCGACTCCGCGCGCGAGACCGAGGCCTTCTTCGACACCGCGCGCGACGCCTGGCACCACGCGCACCAGCACAGCGCGGAACACACCCACGTCATGGTCGCCGACCTCGGGATGCCGGTCCGAACCACCCCGATCGTCGGCGCCCAGGATTAGCCTGAAGTCATGTGCCGATCGATTAAGACTCTCCGTGAGCCGTATGTGGACGAGGCCACCGCAGAGGACGTCCGGGCCGCAGCGCTCCAGTACGTCCGCAAGATCAGCGGCTTCCGCGCGCCGAGCAAGGCCAACACCGAGGCCTTCGAGCTTGCCGTCGCAGCGGTGGCCGCCGCGACGCAGGACCTTCTGGACCACCTCGAAGTCCGTAAGCAGGCGCCGAGTGCCGCGTAAAGACCGCCGCGGCGGAAACGCTAAGGCGATTCCCACTGCGTGCCCCTGCGGAACCGGAAAGCTGTACGCCGACTGCTGTGGCCCGCTGCACTCCGAGCTAGCGACAGCCTCTACAGCGGAGCAACTTATGCGCTCCCGCTATAGCGCCTTCGTCGTAGAGGACGCGGCGTACCTGTTGAAGTCCCACCACTCCTCAACACGGCCCGCATTCATCTACTTCGAGCCGAAGCTCCGCTGGACCAGTCTGGAGATCGTCGGCACCACCGGCGGTACAACGTTCCATACCGACGGCTCCGTCGAATTCATCGCGCGCTACACGGACGCGGGCCGTCCCGGCTCCATGCGCGAGAACAGCTCCTTCGTCCGCGAGGACGGGAACTGGGTCTACCTCAACGCCCTGTAGTGGGCTGGCTCGTGCGCTTCTGCCCTGGTGCTTGGAAGTACGCCGTGACGTAAACGGACGCCCCACAGTCGGCCCGGAAACTCACGCTCTGCGCAGTCTGCGATCCGTACACCGAATACGCCACCGAGTAGGCGGACGACACCGGCGCTGAGGACGACGCCGAGCCGGACGGCGTCGGCTGGCTCGACGCCGACGTGGTCGGCCCCGACGGCGTCGGACCCGACGAGCTCGCGGTCGTCGTCGGACTCCCGCTGCTGGGCGGCACCGAAGACGGCGGAGTGGTCGGCGGGGGAATCGTCGGACAGGCCGTGGGAACCCACGCGAGCTGGAACTCGAACCGGTCGCCGGCCTGAAGCACCAGCTGCTGGCCGGTCGGGACCGTCGGCAGCAGCGGCGCGGCGGTCTGATCCGCCTTGTACACCGGGATCTTCGCCGGCTGGCCACCGGCGCCGAGCACCGTCAGACCCGGCATCCCCTGCAGCGTGCAGGCCGCTTTCGCCGTCCCCACAAAGGTTTCGTAAACGGTGCCCCCGGTCGCCCCGCTCTGGGTCGCGACCACCGACGACAGCGAAGAGTTCTGACACAGCGCGGTCAACGGGCTCCCGGTCGCCGTGCTCGCGGGCGACGGCGTGGTCGACGACGGCTTGGAGTTCCCGGACGCGGAAGCGAGCGAGGACGGCGCCTCGGCGCCGACCCCACCGCCGGAGCTCATGTCCTGGCCGCCGGGCGTGGCCGGACCGTGGCCCGAACCGCCGCCGGGCGCGTCGTTCGTCGCGGTCGTCATCAGGTTGCCGATGGTGGTCCCGTTGGTCTGCGAGGACCCGGAGTCGAAGGAACCGCGCGCGGCCAGCGTCGCCCCGGCGCTCACCGCGAAGACCGAGACGGCCGTGGCCGCCAGCGCCGTGTTGCGCCGACGCCGCCGCGCCGGAACCGCGCGCCGCAGATAGTCCAGCGTCCCCGGCAGTGGCTCCAGCGTCGAGACCGCCTGCTGGAACCGCTCCCGCAGGACCGCACCGATCTCGTCGAGGTCGTCGTCCGACGACTCCGAATCCCAGTGTCGGCCAACGTAATGCGCGCTCCGCCCCGCGTCCCCGTCCGGCGGCTGCGGCGCCATGTCGTCCTCATGTGGCGCGCTCACCGGAACGCCTCCATCCGTACCCGAAGGGCCTCGATCCCCCGAGACCCGTAAGCCTTGACCGACCCGATCGAGATCCCGAGCAGGTCGGCGACCTGCGCCTCGGTCAGATCCGAGAAATAGCGGAGCACCAGCACCTCGCGCTGGCGCCGCTGGATGCCCCGCAGGGCCTGGATCAGCGCGTCCTTCTCCAGCAGGTCGTACGCGCCCTCCTCGGCGCTGGCCATGTCCGGCATCGGCTTGGGCGCCAGCCGCATGCCGATCAGCCGTCGGCGCAGGGTCGAGCGCGAGAGGTTCACCACGGTCTGGCGCAGGTAGGCCAGCACCTTGTCCGCGTCCCGCACCCGCGAGCGCGCACTGTGCACCCGGATGAAGGCCTCCTGCACGACGTCCTCGCACGAGGCGAGATCGTCCAACAGGAGTGCGGCCAGTTTCAGCAGCGAGCCGTAGTGATCGCGATACGTCTCCGTGAGCAGGTCGACAGTGACGTCGCCGGCTTCTCGGTCAGACGACACCACTGCCCCACCCGTACGCAACGGCGACGTCAACACTCCAGCGCTCACATACGTTAGACACAGAACACCCCCGTAGAGTTGTACCGTCTACGAGGGTGTTCTGACAGGCACATACCTCTATTCCTACCCGAAGTGACCGGGTGATCAGAACCCTTAGACCCGTCCGGTCAGCTCCGCCGCGACCACTTCGGCGATCTGCGCGGTGTTCAGCGCGGCGCCCTTGCGCAAGTTGTCGCCGCAGACGAACAGCTCCAGCGACTTCGGGTCGTCCAGCGTGCGCCGGATCCGGCCCACCCACGTCGGATCGGTGCCGACCACGTCCGCCGGGGTCGGGAACTCCCCGGCCGCCGGGTCGTCGAGCACCACGACGCCGGGCGCGGCCCGCAGTATCTCGTGCGCGCCGGCCACGGTGACCTCGTCCTCGAAGCTGGCGTGCACGGAGACCGAGTGCGTGGTGACCACCGGGACCCGCACGCAGGTCGCCGAGACCCGCAGGTCCGGCAGGCCCAGGATCTTGCGCGACTCGTTGCGGATCTTCAGCTCCTCGGAGGACCAGCCGTCCTCCTTCAGCGAGCCGGCCCACGGCACCACGTTCAGCGCCAGCGGCGCCGGGAACGGGCCGAGGTCGCCGACCACGCCGCGCAGGTCGCCCGGGTGCGTGCCGAGGTTGGTGCCGGACACCTTCTCCATCTGCGCGCGGAGCGTGTCGATGCCGGGCTGCCCGGCGCCGGAGGCGGCCTGGTAGGACGCGGCCACGACCGAGGCCAGGCCGTAGCGCTGGTGCAGCGCGCCGAGCACGACGATCATCGACAGCGTCGTACAGTTCGGGTTGGCGATGATGCCCTTGGGCCGGTTGCGCGCCGCGGAGGCGTTCACCTCCGGCACCACCAGCGGCACCTGCGGGTCCATCCGGAAGGCGCCGGAGTTGTCCACGGCCACCGCGCCCTTGGCGGCGGCGATCGGGGCCCACTGCGCCGACACCTCGTCGGGCACGTCGAACATCACCACGTCGATGCCCTCGAAGGCCTCCTCCGACAGGGCTACGACCTCCAGCTGCTCGCCGCGGCAGGCCAGCTTGCGGCCGGCGCTGCGCGGCGAGGCGATCAAACGGATCTCGCCCCAGACGTCCTCGCGGGTGGACAGCAGGTCGAGCATCACGGTGCCGACCGCTCCGGTCGCCCCCACGACCGCCAGGGTGGGCTTCTTCACAGTCATCGGCCGGTGCCTCCGTAAACCACGGCTTCCTCGCTGTCGGCATCCAGGCCGAAAGCGGTGTGCAGCGCGGCGACGGCGTCCTTGACGACGTCGGCGCGGCAGACCACGGAGATGCGGATCTCCGAGGTCGAGATCATCTCGGCGTTCACGCCGACGTTGGACAGGGCCTCGAAGAACACCGCGGTCACCCCGGGGTGCGACTTCATGCCCGCGCCGACCAGCGACACCTTGGCGATCTGGTCGTCGAACAGCAGCGCCTCGAAGGCGATCGCGGGCTGCACCTTCTGCAGCGCGGTGATCGCCTTGCGGCCGTCGGCCACGGGCAGCGTGAAGGAGATGTCGGTCCGGCCGGTCGCCGCGGCCGAGATGTTCTGCACCACCATGTCGATGTTGAGCTCGGCGTCGGCGATGGTGCGGAAGATCTGGGCGGCCACGCCCGGCTTGTCGGGCACGCCGACGACCGTGACTTTCGCCTCGCTGGTGTCGTGGGCGACTCCGGCGATGATGGCTTGCTCCACGGTTGTTCCTCCTGCGTTCAAATCGGACACAGCTCTAGCACGGACCCAGGTGCCCTCGTGCTGTGAGAACGAGCTGCGGACATGGATCGGGACGTTGAACCGGCGCGCGTACTCCACGCTGCGCAGGTGCAGGATCTTCGCGCCGGACGCGGCGAGCTCCAGCATCTCCTCGTAGGCGACCCGGTTCAGCTTGCGGGCCTTGGGCACCAGCCGCGGGTCGGCCGAGAACACCCCGTCCACGTCGGTGTAGATCTCGCAGACGTCGGCGCCCAGGGCGGCCGCCAGCGCCACCGCCGTGGTGTCCGAGCCGCCGCGGCCCAGCGTGGTGATGTCCTTGGTGGTCTCCGAGACGCCCTGGAAGCCGGCCACGATGGTGATCGCGCCCTCGTCCAGCGCCGCGCGCAGCCGGCCCGGGGTCACCGAGGTGATGCGGGCCTTGTTGAACGACTGGTCCGTGATCACGCCGGCCTGCGAGCCGGTGAAGCTGCGCGCGTCTCCGCCCATGGAGTTGATGGCCATCGCCACCAGCGACATCGAGATGCGCTCGCCGGCGGTGAGCAGCATGTCGTACTCGCGGCCCTCCAGGATCGGCGCGACCTGCTTGGCCAGGTCGATCAGCTCATCGGTGGTGTCGCCCATGGCGGAGACCACGACGCACACCTCGTGCCCGGCCCGCCGCGTCTCCATGATGCGTTTGGCGACACGCTTGATGCTCTCGGCGTCGGCAACGGAGCTGCCTCCGTACTTCTGGACGATGAGGCCCACGCGGTGTCTCCCTCGGGTGAGGCGGTGTGCGGTGCAAAGGGCCGCCCGTAGACGGCCCGCCGCCTTCGAGTCTAGTCGGGGTCGCTGAGACGACCCTGAGCTCTCACCATGTGGGACCGCCGCCTGGCGCAGGTCAGGCGGCCAATCCCGACGATCTGGCGGATCCGGTCGACCACCGGTGGTCAGCCGGTGGACTCCCGGTGCTCAGCCCGTGGTCGCGCCGAGGCGGGAGCGGGCCACCACCGACAGCAGCGCCCGCTGCACCGCCGAGGCCGCCGGGCCCCAGCTGGACAGGTAGGAGAACTGCCACCACCACAGCGCCTCGGTGACCCGCTCGGCCTTGTAGTGCGCCAGGCCGTGCGCCAGGTCGGCGCAGACCAGGGCCAGGTCGTCGGAGATGCGGCGGGTCTCGATCTCGGACTTCGGGGCCAGCGGGTCGAACACCTCCTTGTAGGTGTTCACCGGCTTCAGCAGCGCGTTCAGCTTCTCGCGCAGCTCGTCCAGGTCCGGGTCGGGACCGGCGTCGGTCTCGAAGCGCTCGTCGGGTACCACGTCCCGGATGGCGCCCAGGCGCCCGCCGGCCAGCAGCAGCTGCGAGGTCTCCAGGAGCAGGATCGGCACGCTGCTCTCCGGAGCGTCGCCCCTGGCCACCGCGCGCACCGAGAGTAGGAAGGAGGTGACCTGGTCGTGGATCTCGATCGCGAAGTCCGACAAATCGTCGGAGGTCATCGGTTCAGACATCGAGCTGCCTTCTCCCCTCGAACGCCCGGCCGAGGGTGACCTCGTCGGCGTATTCCAGATCCCCGCCCACCGGCAGGCCTGATGCCAGCCGGGTCACCCGCAGACCCAAGGGCTTGATCAGCCGCGCCAGGTACGTGGCGGTGGCCTCCCCCTCCAGGTTCGGGTCGGTGGCCAGGATCACCTCGGTGACAATGCCGTCGGCCAACCGCTTGAGCAGTTCCTTGACCCGCAGGTCGTCCGGACCCACGCCGTCGATCGGCGAGATGGCCCCGCCCAGCACGTGGTACCGGCCCCGGAACTCGCGGGTCTTCTCGACCGCGACGACGTCCTTGGACTCCTCCACCACGCACAGGCTGCCGGGGTCGCGCCGCGGATCGCGGCAGATCTTGCACTCCTGCTGCTCGGCGACGTTGAAGCAGATCACGCAGAAGCGCACCTGCTCCTTGGCCCGGACCAGCACGTCGGCCAGCCGCCGCACGTCGGCCGGGTCGGCCTGCAGCAGGTGGAACGCGATGCGCTGCGCCGACTTGGGCCCGATGTTGGGCAGTTGGCCGAGCTCGTCGATCAGGTCCTGGACCACACCCTCGTACATGGCAGAATCCCCGACTCGCCTCAGCCGAACAGGTTGCCGAGGTTGCCCAGGTCGGGCATCCCGCCACCGGCCAGCGGGCCCATCGTGTCCGCGGCCAGCTTGTCGGCGGCCGCGCGCGCGTCGCGCACCGCGGCGATCACCAGGTCGGCCAGCGTCTCGGTGTCTTCGGGATCGGCGGCCTCGGGCTTGATGTCCAGGCCGACCAGCTCGCCGGTGCCGGTCACCTTCGCGGTCACCAGGCCGCCGCCGGCACTGCCGGAGACGATCGTGTTCTCCAGCTCCTGCTGCGCCTCAACCATGCGCTGCTGCATCTGCATGGCCTGGCCGAGCATGCCCTGCAGGTCCATGCCGCCGAAGTCCGGCAGCCCGCCACCGGGCCCGGTCGCATCCGGGAAAGCCACTGTGCGTGCTCCTGTTCCTACCTGTTTGCCGCCGCTATGTGAAGTCGTACTCGACCATACGCGCTCCGGGACCAAGGCGGCCAATACCGCGTGTCCCGGTCGAGAACGGCCCGGGTCGGCCCGGGTGACGTGGGACGCCCCGGCCGGCTACCGCTGGAGAACGGTCGGCGGGCGACGGGGGTTCCGGACCTCCGGTTCGCGGTTCGGTGACTCTGGGTGAGCATCGTCGGGCGATGATCCACCGCGCCGATCAGTCCTCGCCGTCCAGCCGCTGCGCGCCGAGTTCGCGGATGACGAGTTCGTGGGCTGAGGCGTTGTCCTCGGCCAGGACCTCGTCGTCGTCCGAGACGACGTCGTCCTCGGGGCGCACCGCCGGGGTCACGGGCATGGGGGGTGGGGGCGCAGGTGCCGGCGTCGGCGGCTGCTGTGGCTGTTGCTGGGTCTGCTGCTGAGGCGGCGCGGCCGGACTCGGGGCCGGGGCGGCACGCGGCGGCTCGGGCTCACGCTGCGGGGGCGGCGGCGGCTCAACCGGGGCTTGAGCCTGCGGGGGCTGATACGCCGTCGGCGGCGGGGGCATCTGGGCCGGGGGCGGCGGCGTCATGGAGACACCGGGCGAGACCTGCGTGCCAGGGGTCTGCGACGGGTCGACGATCGCGTCGACCTGCCACTGGAAGCTGAACAGGTCACGGACGGCCTGACGCAGCGTGTCGGAGGTGCCGCGGCTCACGAAGCGGTCGCGCGCGCCTGCGCTCACGAAGGCGACCTGAAGGCGGTCGCCGTCCAGGCCGAGGACCTGCGCGTTCTGGCTGAGGAGCATCCAGCTCACGCGGCCGTCGCGGCGCTTGACCTCTTCGAGGAGGTCCGGCCACATGCGGCGGATGTCGACGCCAGTGGGGGTGGCGGACTGCGCGGGTTGGGACTGCTGGTGCTGCGGCTGCGGCTGCGGCTGCGGCGCCGGGGCTTGGGGAGCCGGGGCGGGCTGCGGCACGGCTGCATCGTTCGAAGACTGCGAAGGTGCGCTTTCAGCAGCCCAGGCCGGGGCTTCGGAGGCGGCGGGAGCCGGGGCGGCCTCGGCAGCCGACGATCCGGATCCTGCGTTCGCTGTAGGTCCGCCTTGTTCCCACGGAGGCGTGCCAAGAGCGCCCTGGCCCGCAGAGCCCATTTGCCCGCTCGGCGCGTCGGCACTCGCGCCCGACGGCCCCTGGCTTGGAGCCTCCGGACCAGAACCCTGCTCCCACGGCGGTGTTCCGAGCGCACCGCTGGCTGCCGCCGGGGCCGACCCGACGCTCTGCTGGCTCGGCTGGCTTTGCTGACTCTGCTGCGGCGCACCGCCGCCTGCCGGCTGCTGCTGGCTATCCGCACCGCTCGGCCGCCGCACCGGGGGCTCGTCGAACTCGTCCTCGACCACCCGCGGCCCGGCGGCCATCGGCGCCATCGGGGCCATCGGTGCGGGGGCGGCGGCGCCCAGCACCACACCGCGGCGCTCCAGCCGGTCCACGCGAGCGGCCAGGCCCTGCTCGGCGTCGTCGGCGCCGGGCAGCAGGACGCGGGCGCACACCAGCTCCAGCTGCAGGCGCGGGGCCGTGGCGCCGCGCATCTCGGTCAGGCCGGTGTTCACCAGGTCGGCGGCCCGGGACAGCTCCGCGGCGCCGAAGGCCCGGGCCTGCGCGGACATCCGCTCGAACTGGTCGTCGGGCACGTCGATCAGGGCCCGGGCGGCGCCGGCGTCGGTGACCGCGTTCAGGACCACCAGGTCGCGAAGGCGCTCCAGCAGGTCGGTGAGGAAGCGCCGGGGGTCGTGGCCGCTCTCGACCACCTGGTCGACCAGGCCGAAGACGGCGGCGCCGTCGTGTCCGGCGAAGGCCTCGACCAGCCGGTCCAGCAGCGCGGCGTCGGTGTAGCCGAGCAGTCCCGTGGCCATCGCGTAGCTGACGCCGTTCTCGTCGGCGCCGGCCAGCAACTGGTCCAGCACCGACATCGCGTCCCGCGCGGAACCCGCACCGGCCCGCACGACCAGAGGCAGCACCTCGGGCTCGACCTTGATGCCCTCGCGCGCCGTGATGTCGGTCAGGTGATCGCGCAGCACGCCGGGCGGAATGAGCCGGAAGGGATAGTGGTGCGTCCGCGACCGGATGGTCCCGATCACCTTCTCCGGCTCGGTCGTGGCGAAGATGAACTTCAGATGCGGCGGCGGCTCCTCGACCACCTTCAGCAGCGCGTTGAAGCCCGCCGAGGTCACCATGTGCGCCTCGTCGATGATGTAGATCTTGAACCGCGACGCCGCCGGCGCGAAGAAGGCCCGCTCCCGCAGATCGCGCGCGTCGTCCACACCACCGTGCGACGCCGCGTCGATCTCGATCACGTCGATCGACCCGGGCCCCCCGTTGGCCAACTCGACACAGGACCGGCAGACCCCGCAGGGCGTCGGCGTGGGGCCCTGCTCGCAGTTCAGACACCGCGCGAGAATCCGCGCACTGGTGGTCTTGCCGCACCCGCGCGGCCCGCTGAACAGGTAGGCATGGTTCACCCGACCGTTACGGAGGGCCTGCTGCAAGGGCAGCGTCACGTGCTCCTGGCCGACGACCTCCTCAAAGGCGTCGGGCCGATAGCGGCGATAGAGCGCGAGGGACACGTAGCAAAGGTATCGGCTGAGACCGACAACAGGACAAAAAAGAACTCCCATGCACCCGCCAGAGCACACCGACCCTTGCTGCCGTCAAGCCCTGGGGGAGTTGAGTGTGATGACGCCGCATGGGAGTCCGGGGACAAGCATATAGGAGTGCGGACCCACCCCGAGAGTCGGGTATGCTTCTCGGCGGAGGATTCGCCTAGTGGCCTAGGGCGCACGCTTGGAAAGCGTGTTGGGGGCAACCCCTCACGAGTTCAAATCTCGTATCCTCCGCTTGTAGGACCACCCCGAGCTGCGGTAACCCGGCTCGGGGTTGTTCCTTTTCCGGGCCTTGGAATGGTGCTGAGCGGCACGATTTGGGGGCTCCATCGCGGTTCTGACGCCGCTGCGGCGGTCGCTGTGGTGTGACCAGCGTCACGAGGGCGCCACCCACGCGACCCCGATTAGACACTTTCGAGTGACCCGGCCGGATCGACAGCCGGGTCGGCAGCCGCGTCACACCCCGAGCCGCGCCAGGAATTCCTCAAGCTTCCCGGACATGCGTCCGACCTGCTGGTCCACGCTCAGTGTCTCTTCCATCCGGCCGCCGGCTCCGGGCGACTTCATGCCGCGGATGTAGAGCGAGCATGCGAGGTCCGCGCACAGGTACAGGCCGGCGGAGTTGCCCTGGCGTCCGGCGTCGCCGGCTTTGCGGCCGGTCATCAGGGAGACGCCGCCGCCCGGGTGTGTCGTGAGGCACAGGGAGCACAGGTTGCGGCGCAAGAATCCCTTGCGGCTGGCGGCGCTGCGCAGCATGACGCCGGTCAGGCCGTCGCCGCGCGGGGTCACCAGGTAGGCGCGGTCCTGGGCGCCGAGGTCGCGCCAGCCGAGGAAGTCGAGTTCGGGCCACGGCACGTCGGCGAGGTCGCGGGGCATCGGGATGCGTTTGGCCTCGCCCTGCGAGCAGTTGGCGAAGCTGGCACGGATGTCGTCTTCGGTGACAGGGTGCATGGAATCGAGCTGACCATGACAGGCCCGCGACGGCAAAACGGAATTTGCCGGTGCGCCACAGACGCCTTAGTCGGCACGCCGCACAGCAGTGCCCAGGCACCGAAATGCCCGGGCACTGTCCTGTCTCGAAGAGCTACCGCAGCGTCGCCAGCAACGGGGTCGTCTTGCTGATGGCCGTCGCCAGCTGACCGCTCTGCGCCGCGGCCAGGAACTGGTCCGCACTCACCTGTGGCGGCGCGTACGGCCCGTCGTTCACCGAGTACGTCTGTCCGGGATCGGGCTCGGACTTGCTCGGCAGACGGGTCTGGTCGGCGGACGTCTCCAGCGTCATCGCCAGCACCGGCTTGCTCATGTCGTCGGGAACGAACCAGTAGTTGTAGACCGACGCGGAACTCGACAGGACCGTCAGCTTGCTGTCGGTCGGCTTCTGCATCCAGACCTCCAGCGTCCCGCCGGGCACCTCCCGCTGCGTACACGTGACGTTCGGCGGGCACCCGCCGAACGCCTGCTGCTTGTACTGCGCGGTCTGCTTGTCGACCGACCACTGCAGTTGGTTCTTGCCGCTTGGTCCGGTGAGCATGATCTCCGGCTGCACCAAGGACACGTCGACGCTGACCTTCACTTCTGTCGGAAGCGCGGCCTGCACGGCGGTGACGATCTGCGCCTTGGTGTCCGCGACCCGCCTCTGCGTGTCCTGAGAGACCGCGGTCCGGGGATCGAGCAGGTACTCCAGATTCGCCAGGCCCGGCTTGGCCAGCATCCCGACCAGGTCGTCGGCGGACATCGCCGGCCCCGACGGGTCGTAGGCCGACGTGCCGTCGATGGCCGGCGGAGGCGGCCAGACGCCGCCGGTCATGTAGTCCGAGGGCTCGTGGTCCACGTACTGGATCTTCGCGGTCGCCGTCGACTGCGTGAGGCTGAACGCGTATTTGCTCCGATCGGTCGGGACGAACATCAAAGACACCGTCCTGCTCACGATGGTGTTGCTGGTGCCCGGCCGCACGACGTCCGCCGGCAGCGACTGCGCGCGCACCGTGTCCGTCGCGGTGGCCGCGTACTCGTCGAGGTAGACGGTCCCGCCGTCGACGCTCCTGGTCGTGCAGGTACCCTGCTTGCTCCCCGGCGGCACCTGCGGACAAGCCACCTCGTGGATCACGGTGTCCGTCTCCTTGCCGGACGCCATCCCGACCCACATGGTCGCGGCGGTCGTTCCGGTCGGCGCGTGCAGAATGGCGTTCGCCTCGTTGACGAACCCCACGGTGTTCCCCGAGGGCTGCTGCGCCACGGTGACCCCGGCCGGCAGCAACGGCGCCAGCAAGCCGGGCAGCCGCATCCGGATGTCCTGGGTCTTGTCGAGGCTGCCGATCTCCGGTCCGAAGCCCAGATAGCCCTTCGGGCTCGGCGCCGTCGGCGAACTCGCCGCGGACGTCACCTGGTTCGCCGGGTTCTGATGCGCGCGCCCGGCCGGCGCCGCCCCGGTCACCACGGCGAACGTCCCGATCACCGCCACCACGCTCAGCGCGGCCCCGCCGGCGGCGACCATCCGGTTCCGGCGCCGCACCGCGTCCCCGCGGGCGATGGACCCGCTCGCGAGGTCGCGCAACGGCGGCTCTGGGTCGGCGAAAGCCGTCCCGAGCAGACCGCGCACAGCGCTGTCGTCGTTCTCTTCGATAGTCATGTCAGGTCTGCTTCCTCACTCCTGCTCCTGCTCGGCCTGACGCCTCGGCGAACCCGGCCAGAGGCTCCCGCAACAACCCCAGCCCGCGGCTGGCCATGCTCTTCACCGAGCCCTGGGAGATGTTGAGGATCCCCGCGGTCTGCTCCACACTCATGTCCTCCCAGTACCGCAGCACCACCACGGCACGGGTACGGGGAGGGAGCTCCTTGAGCGCTTCCATCACCGCGAGGCGGGTTTCGGTCGGGTCCGTCGGCGACGCCCTCTCGGGGAGGTGTTCCAGGGGCACCGTGTCGAGGTGCTTCTTCCTGGAGTCCAGAAAGCATCGGTAGACCACCTGCCGTGCGTAGGCACCGGGGTTGTCCGCGGCCCGGACCCGGTTCCAGTGCCGGTAGATGCGGTCGAACGCCATCTGGACGAGGTCCTCTGCGAAGTGCCAGTCACCGCAGAGCAGGTAGGCCGACCGTCGCAGATGGCCCTGGCTCGCCACCGCGAACTCACGGAACTCCTCCCGGGAATCGGAGTGCTCCGCGGGACGGCTTCCCATTTGGAATCTCACGTGAGTATCGACTTACGTCTTTCGCGAGCGGGTTCGTAAGGAGCGGAGATATTTTCGCGCCGCCATCCTGCGCGCACAAAGCCGCAAAAGCCATCTGTGGCCCTGTGAACATCACAGTCCGGTCCCGTTCCGTCACGATTTTGTGTCCTCTTTGCCGATCGGTAGCCGCCTCCCCGAGCCGCTCCGGCTACCCTGGTGCCGTGATCTTCAAGCGCATCGGCGAAGGGCGGCCCTACCCCGACCACGGACGCTCCTTCAGGGAGTGGGCCGAGGTGGCCCCGCGCCAGATCCGCCTGGACCAGCTCATCACCACCAAGCGCCACCTGGACCTGGACGCCCTGCTGTCCCAGGACTCCACGTTCTACGGCGACCTGTTCGCGCACGTCGTGCACTGGCAGGGCGGCTACTACCTGGAGGACGGCCTGCACCGGGCCGTGCGCGCCGCGCTCCAGCAGCGCACGGTGCTGCACGCACGGGTGCTGGACCTCTCGGAATGAGACAGCGGTCGGCCGCGCTCGGCGGCGCCGTCGTGGTGGTCGCGATCCTGGCTGGCGTGCTCTGGTACGCCAACCACCCCGCGCCTTCCCCGGCCAAAGCGGGCGACTGCATCACGGCGCCGTCCTCTGGGAGTTTCAGGACCGTCGGATGCACCGACAGCGGAGCGGCCTTCAAGGTGGCCGCGGTGCTCGGCAACGGCGACAGCAACGGCTGCGACGCCTACCCCGCGGTGATCATGGCCGTCGTGGACAAGAACCGCACCAAGACCTTGTGCCTCGGCAGCGTCAAATAGACCGGGTAACCCCAGTAGGCCCCGGCAGACCCGGCGCTACCGGCGCCCGGGACACCCGGAGCACTACGCTGCGAACGTGAGTGATCTCCGGGAGTTGCTGAGGTCCGGGCTCTTCCGGCGGCTGTTCGCGACCCGCCTGATCGGGCAGTTCGCCGACGGCGTGTTCCAGGTGGCCCTGGCCGCCTTCGTCGTGTTCTCCCCCGAGAAGGAGGCGACGGCCGCCGAGGTCGCGAAGGCCTTCGCCCTGCTGTTGGTGCCGTTCACGGTCATCGGGCCGTTCGCCGGAGTGTTCCTGGACCGCTGGCGCCGCCGGCAGGTGCTGTTCTACGCCAACGTGCTGCGCGCGGGGATCGTGCTGATCGTGGCGGCCCAAGTCCTGGCCGGACACAGCGGGCTCCTCTTCTACGCCTCCGCGTTGGCCGTGCTCAGCTGCAACCGCTTCATCCTCGCGGGGTTGTCCGCCGCTCTTCCACAGGCTGTGGATAACCAACGGCTCGTCGTCGCCAACGCGGTCTCGCCGACGGCCGGCACCCTCGCCGCGACCCTCGGCGGCTCGGTGGGGGTCGTGGTCAGAGCGCTTGTGGGATCCGGAGACAGAGCGAACGCGCTCATCCTCGTCGTAGGCGCCGTCCTCTATATGGCGGGCGGTCTAGTGGCGCGCACCATGCCGCGCGACTCTCTCGGTCCCGACGACCGTCCCGAGATCTCCGCTTGGAGCGAGCTGAAAGTCGTCGCACAGGGACTGTGGGAGGGCTTGGAGCATCTCAAGGAGCGCAAGCCCGCGGCCGCGGCCCTCGCCGCCATCACCGCCAACCGCTTCTGTTACGGCCTGACGACCATCATGGTCCTGCTGTTGTTCCGCAACACCTTCAACAACCCGCACGACACCAACGCCGGGCTGCGCGGCTTCGGCACCGCGGTCGCGGTCTCCGGACTCGGCTACTTCATCGCCGCCTTCGCCTCGCCGATCATCTTGCGCCACGTCGATTTCTCGACCTGGATCACGGTCTGCATGATCGGCTCCGCGGTCGCGCTGGCGGCATCCGCGGGCTGGTGGCGTGTCGTCCCTCTGTTGATCGGCGCACTCGTCCTGGGATTCCTCGCGCAGGGGCAGAAGATCTGTACCGACACCACAGTGCAGCGCACTGTAGAGGACTCCTATAGAGGACGCGTCTTCTCGCTCTACGACATGCTCTTCAACGGTGCCTTCGTCGCGGCGGCCGCTGTAGCCGCCGCGACGCTGCCGGCGTCCGGGAAGTCGACGGCGCTCCTCTACGCGACCGTCGCTGTGTACCTCTTGGCGGGAATCGCTTATGCCTGGTTCCGCGCGGCTTCCCGCTCGGCCCACCAAGACCGCAGCTCCGTCTCCGCTGTTTCGTGATCCAGCGGGCCGCGGTCCATGCGCAGCTCCAACATGTGCTTGTACGCGGCCCCGACTTCCGGCCCCGGCTTGATCCCGAGGATCGCCATGATCTCGTTGCCGTCCAGGTCCGGGCGGATGGAATCCAGCTCCTCCCGCTCGCGCAGCTCGGCGATGCGGCGCTCCAGATCGTCGTACGCGTGCTCCAGCATCAGCGCGCGGCGGCGGTTACGGGTCGTGCAGTCCGAGCGCGTCAGCGTGTGCAGCCGCTCCAGAAGCGGTCCGGCGTCGCGCACATAGCGGCGCACCGCGCTGTCGGTCCACTCCGCCTCTCCATAGCCGTGGAACCGCAGATGCAGCTCCACCAGACGGGAGGTGTCGTCGATGATCTCCTTGCTGTACTTCAGCTTGCGCAGCCGCGAGGCCGTCATGTGCGCGCCCACGACCTCGTGGTGGTGGAACGACACGCCACCGCCCGGCTCGAAGCGGCGGGTCTTCGGCTTGCCGATGTCGTGCAGCAGCGCGGCCAGCCGCAGGATCAGGTCCGGGCCGTCCGTCTCCAGGTCGATGGCCTGCTCCAGCACCGTCAGAGTGTGCTCGTAGACGTCCTTGTGCCGGTGGTGCTCGTCGATCTCCAGGCGCAGCTTGGGCAGTTCCGGCACCACGATCTCAGCCAGGCCGGTGTCCACCATCAGCGCCAGGCCGGCGCGCGGGTTCGGGGCCAGCAGCAGCTTGGAGAGCTCGACCTGCACCCGCTCGGCGCTGACGATGGTCAGCCGCTCGGCCATCTCCGTCATCGCCTTGCGGACCTCGGGGGCGACGTCGAAGCCGAGCTGCGCGGCGAAGCGGGCCGCGCGCATCATCCGCAGCGGATCGTCGGAGAAGGACATCTCCGGCGTGCCGGGGGTCCGCAGCAGCCCGGCTTCCAGATCGGCCAGACCGCCGTAGGGGTCGATGAACTCGAACTGCTCGGGATCCGCGGTCAGCAGCACGGCCATGGCGTTCACCGTGAAGTCACGGCGGAACAAGTCGTCGTCGATCGAGTCGCCGTAAGCCACTTCGGGCTTGCGCGACTCGCGGTCGTAGGCCTCGGAGCGGAAAGTGGTGATCTCCAGCTTCGCGCCGTCCTTCTGCGCGCCGACCGTCCCGAAGGCGATGCCGACGTCCCACACCGCCTCGGCCCAGCCCTGCACCAGTTTCAGCACCTGCTCGGGGCGCGCGTCGGTGGTGAAGTCCAGATCGTCGCCGCGCCGGCCCAGCAACGCGTCGCGGACCGGACCGCCCACCAGCGCCAGGCTGTGACCTGCCGCGGCGAACCGGCCGGCGAGCTCCCCGAGTACCGGCACGACTCGTAGCAGTTCTGTTACCGCTGCCCGCTGTGCCTGGTCAAGGTGCGGTTCCGGGGGTCGCTGCTGGTCGGTGTGCATGGTGTCCGAGTTTACGTGTCGGGGCGCGGTGGCCGGGCCCGACTACGATTCGTCAGGTGACCAGCCGAGTCTGCCGCGCGCTCTCCGCCTTGGTGCTGTTCGTCGGCGCCGCCAATCTGTTGCCCGGCAGCGCGGACGCCGAGGCGGCGCGCTCGGACTCGTTGCCGGTGGAGGTCGGGATCAACCAGGTCTCGCCGCAGATCCCGAACTTCACCGACACCAGCAAGCCGATCACCTTCGCCGGCCAGATCCGCAACACCGGTACGAGCACGCTGCGAGGGGTCCACCTCGAAGTCTGGCGCAGCCTGGTGACCACCCGGTCGAACCTGGGCTCGGCCAACGGCGAGGGCTACAACGTGCAGACCAAGGCGGTGAAGAAGTTCACCGAGCTCGCCGCGGGCGCCCCGCAGTCGTGGAAGCTCGCTCCCACGGAGCTCGAACTCTTCGGGTCCTACAGCCCGCAGCCCGGCGTCTACGCGATCGACATCGACGCGTTCGACCAGAATGGCGTCTTCCTGGGCGGGCAGCGGACGTACATGGTCTGGAAGCCGATGGACATGTCGGGCGCCAAGCAGACCCGGATCGCCCTGATGTGGCCGGTCGTCGGCCAGCCGGGGCTCACCGGGCAGAAGAAGGCCGACCCGTCGGCGACGCCGATCTTGTCCGACCAGTCCGTGGCGCAGCAGTTCGCGCAGGGCAGCCGCCTGTCCAAGATCCTCAACGAGGGCGCGAGCCTGCCGCTGGTCAACTGGCTGGTCGATCCTGATCTGCTGTACACGGCGAACACACTGTCCGGCGGCTACTTCTATCCCGACACCAGTCCTGCGAACGCCGACGAAAGCAGCCCCAGTGGCAGCAGCGGCAACGGCGCATCGTCCAGGCTGGTCGGTGCCCCCGGTACCGACCCGAAGGACTGGTACAACCGAGCCACCACGGTGCTCACCTCGCAGCAGGGCAAGAACTGCTGGAATCTCCTCTACGGCGACCCGGATCTGAACACCCTCTCCCGCAGCGACCCCGGCAAGAACATGCTGAAGGCGATCGGGGCCGTGAATCCGCCGGTCGGTCCCTGCCGGGTGAACGGCCAGACCGGCCAGACCATCGCCTGGCCCTCCGACGGCCAGGCCGACGCCACCACGCTCGCGGGCATCGCCGCCGCCGGCGGATCGAACACGGTCGCCCTGGTCGGCTCGACCCAGGTGTCCGGCTGGCCGTCGGCGCACGCCGTGCTGCCGGGCAGCCCGAACACGATCGTCTACGACAGCTACCTGTCGGGTTCGGGCGTCTTCGCCGACCCCGCCAAGCCCGCGCCGGCGACGCTGAACAACGCCGGCGTCCTGGAGGGACAGGTATGGCTGGCGCAGACCGCCCTGGCCGACCGCGACAACACCGGCCGGGTGCTGGTGGTGACGCCGCCGCGGGACTTCGACCCGCCGCAGGAACTCCTGCAGGCCATCAAGTCCATGAGCGCGGGCACGGTGCCCACCGCGGACCAGTGGTTCGGGCTGGACGATCTGGGCAAGGCTCTCAACACTCCGGCCACGCCGGAACACGTCTCGGCGCTGAGCCCGGTCACCACCGCGAACCTGTCGTCCGACATCGTCGCCTCGTCCTCGGACAGCCAGCAGCTCTACCAGGCGCTGTACGCGATCATGCCGGACCACCAGTCCGACCCCGCCGTCGCGCTCCGGCCGGCGGCGACCTGGTGGCGGAACCACCCCGGCGACGCGACCTACAGCCAGACCGTGTACTCCACGGCGGTCGCCGATCACGCTCTGGTGTCCATCGTCGGGCAGACCGCGCCGCTGACCATGTCCGGCAAGTCCGGGACGGTCCCGGTCGCCATCAGAAACCAGACAACCGCGACGATCAAGGTCTATCTCCGCGCGCACACCTCACACACCGTGCAGCTCAAGGTCGATGAGGACCAGGGAGTGCACCCCGTGGAGCGCGGCCAGTCGGCCACCATCCGGATCCCGGTCAAGGGCGAGGGCAACGGCGTGCAGGTCGACCTGTACGCCACGCTGTACACCTGCGCGGACATGAGCCAGAACTGCACGTATTATCCAGCGAGCCTGATCAAACCGACGAACGAGGACGGCGGTCACACCAAAGTCACGGTGAAGGTCAGCCGCATCGGCATCATCGCTCTGAGTCTGATCATCGGGTCGGGGGTGCTGCTCGTCCTGTTGATCGGATTGCGCGTCTACCGCGCCAAGCGCACCCATCACGCCTCCGCACAGGACACAATGGCAAGTTGAGACACCGACAATGATCGGACGACGGACACCACGGACGCGGGGAGCGCTGGAGAGATGACGAGCGACGGCAGCGGTCTGTGGCATCCGGATCCGCCGCGCGAGGACGACGACCAGAGGCCGCGGCGTGCCCCGCAGCCCGGCCCCACCGGACCGCAGGGCAGTGATCCTCGTCACACCCCGCCCCCCGGACCCGCGCCGCAACAGCCGTGGACCCCGCAGTCGGAGCCCCGTTTCGACCCGCAGACCGGACGGCCGCTGCATCCCGACCCGCGGGCCGGGCAGGGCCGCCCCCCGGGGCCCCCGCAGCCCGGTCCTCAGCATCCGGTCCCGCCCGGCCCGCCGCCGAACCAGTCACTGAACCAGCCGCCGCGCCGTGAGCAGTACGCCGGCCCGCAGCAGGCCCCCTATCGCGGCGGTCAGCCCCCGCAGGGTGGCGAGCAGTACCCGGCGCCCGGCGCGCCCGGGCCGGGGCAGCGCCCTGATCCGAGGAACCCCCAGCAGTTCGCCGGCCCTTCGCACGGTCGGCAGCCCGATCCCCGCCAGCCCGACCCGCGCGCGGCCGCCCCGCGCCCGGACCAGTTCGGCGGCGCCCCCTCGCACGGCGCTCCCGCTCGCGGCGCCGACCCGCGCCGCGAGCGGTCCGACTCCTGGCAGCCGGCCCCGCCGAACCAGAACCACGACCCGGGCAGCCACGGCCGCCGGCCGATCGACGACAGCCGGGCCCTGTTCCGCGACGAGGTCCCGGGCCGCGGCGGCGACCAGCAGCCGCCGTCCTGGCAGCCCCCGCAGCAGGACCAGCGCGGCGCCGGACCCGCTCCGGACGAGGCCCCCGAAGAGCGCGACTGGCGCGACGACTACGAGGACGCGGTCAGCGCCACCCGCTGGGACCTCTCGCCGATCCCGACGATGACGGTCGCGCCCCGCCGCGCGAACCCCAGCAACCTCGAAGCCCTGATACCACCACGTCGCGGCCGCGTGCAGGGCCCGGCGACGCGCGGGCCCGGCGGCCCGGCCGGCACCGGACCCGGCACCCGCGAGGGCGCCCCCTGGGAGCAGGGCGTCCGGGACCGCACCCCGACCGAGGCCCGCCCGCAGGCCCCGGCCGAGCCCAGCGTCGGCCGCGCCTCGCGGCTGATGGCCCTGGGCACGCTGGCCTCCCGGCTGACCGGCCTGGTCCGGCAGTTCCTCCTGGTGGCCGCGATCGGCACCACGAACATCGCGGGCTCGTACACCATCGGCCTCAACCTGCCGAACATGCTGTACATCCTGATCATCGGCGGTGCGCTGAACGCTGTCTTCGTGCCGCAGCTGGTGCGCTCGATGCACCGGGACCGGGACGGCGGCGCGGCCTATGCCAGCCGGCTGCTGACCCTGGTCCTGACCGGCGTGCTCACCCTGACGGTCCTCACCGAGATCTTCACCCCGCAGCTGGTGGACGTGTTCTCCAGCTTCAAGGGCTCGAACCGGCAGCTGGCGATCGACCTCGGCCGCATGTTCATGCCGCAGATCTTCTTCCTCGGCCTGTTCGTGGTGCTCGGCCAGATCCTCAACGCCAAGGGCCGCTTCGGGCCGATGATGTGGACGCCGGTGCTGACCAACGTCGTGGTCATCGGTTCCACCGGCGCCTACTGGTACATCAACCAGAGCAACGACCTGACCCCCTCGACCATCCCGGCGGCCGACGTCCGGCTGCTGGGCCTGGGCGTCACGCTGGGCATCGCGGTGCAGGCGCTGACCCTGCTGCCGTACATCAAGTCCGCCGGCATGAACCTCACGCTGCGCTTCGACTGGCGCGGCCACGGGCTGGGCAAGGCGGTCACGCTGGCCAAGTGGACCCTGCTGTTCGTCCTGGTGAACCAGATCGGCCTGGCCGTGGTGATGCGCTTCGCCTCCAACGTCAACAACGACGGCTGGCCGCAATGGGGCGTGGCGGCGTACAACAACGCCTACATGATCTGGGGTCTGCCGCAGGCCCTGATCACCGTCTCGGTGATCACCGCGCTGCTGCCCCGGATGAGCCGCGCGGCGGTGAAGAACGACCTGGACTCGGTCCGCGAGGACATCTCCTACGGCCTGCGGGTGACCGGCGTCGCCATAGTCCCGGCGGCGTTCGCGTTCCTGGCGCTGGGCCCGCAGATCGCCGTGGTGCTGTTCAAGCACGGCGGCATGTCGATGGACAACGCGCACATCATCGGTTACATGCTGTCGGCGTTCGGACTGGGCCTGATCCCGTTCTCGGCGCAGTTCCTGATGCTGCGCGGCTTCTACGCCTTCGAGGACACCAAGAGCCCGTTCACCATCAACATCTGGATCTCGGCGGCCAACGTGGCGCTGAGCACGACGGTGTTCTACGCCCTGAAGGGCGGCGGCAAGGAGCGCTGGGCGGTCGTGGCGATGTGCACGGTCTACGGCGTCGCCTACTGCCTCGGCGTGGTCATCACCGCCCGGAAGCTCAAGAGGCGGCTGCACGGCCTGGACGGCCAGCGGATCATGCAGACCTACACCCGGCTGATCGGGGCCTCCGCGGTCGCCGCCGGCGCGACTTTTATCGTCGCCTTATATGTGAACCGTATGGTCGGTCAGAGTTGGCTGGGCTCCGCCGTCTCGCTGACGGTCGGCGGCGGCCTGCTCGCGACCCTGTACGTGCTGTGCGCCCGCCTGATGCACGTGGAAGAAGTCGAACAGCTGCTCGGCTCGGTGCGCGCGAAACTGGGGAGGTAGCCGCCTGGCGATATCGCGGTGTCGACCGGTCTAGAGGCGTTTTCCAGAAGCAACCGCCCATGGTTCTTGACGGTCTGCACAGATGAGGGTCGGACAACGCGCCACGAGGACGGCACGAAACCTAATACCATGAGGCGGGGATGACGAGACCATGCCACAGAGCATGCACGGACCAGGGAGTCATGTGGCAGCCGCGGACCAGACCACCGATCCGGACGGCGGCCTCGGCGCGGACGCCGAGGCGCTGATCCTGTCACTCGGCGTTACCGTGGGCGACCGGCTCGACGGCCGGTACCGCCTGGAGCGAGTCCTGCACACCACGGGCCCGGCCATCACCTGGCTCGCCACCGACGAGAAGCTGAACCGGCCCAACCGCATCCACCTGCTGCGCTCCGACCAGCCGCGGGCCGAGGCCTTCATGGCCGCCGCCCGCGCCGCCGCCGCGATGGCCGACAACCACTTCGTGCAGGTCCTGGACGCAGTCCCCGACGAGGGTCTCTACTACGTCATCACCGAGTGGCTGCACGACGGGCACACCCTGGGCGAGGTGCTCAGCGGCGGCCCGGTGCCGGTCACCGAGGCCGTGCGGATCACCACCGAGCTGGCCCGGGCCATCACCGAGGCCCACGACCAGGGCCTGGCGCACCTGCGGCTGTCCCCGAAGACCGTGCTGCGCACCGACACCGGCGAGGTGAAGATCCTCGACCTGTGCCTGGCCGCGGCACTGACCGGCACCGTCTCGCGCGACCCGCTGGGCACCGACCTGAGCGCCATCGGCGAGCTGGCCTACGCGCTGCTCACCGGCCGGCGGCCGCAGCAGCCGGAGCCGGTCCCGCCGAGCGAACTGCGCTCCGAGGTGTCCCCGCAGCTCGACGACGTGATCCTGCGCATCCTCGGCGACGGCCCGGCCGGCCCGCAGTACCAGAGCCCGACCGAGGTCGCCGACGCCCTGGCCCAGCTGCCGCGCCCGCGCTACGAGGCCCCGCTGCCCTCGACCCCGCAGACCGCGCCGCTGCGCCACCAGCAGACCACCGTCATGCCGGCGTTGCCGGCCGGCGCGGCGCGGACCACGGCGATGCCGCAGGTCGCCCCGAGCTACCAGCCGGCGCCCCCGCGCCCGACCGCGCACGGAGCCCCGGCGCGGCCCAGCTCCTACGACGAGGACGACTACCGTCCGCCGCGCGGCGGCGGCTCCGGCGCCGGCCACGGCGGGTCGCGCGGCAGCGACCACGGCGGCGGAGGCGGCGGCCGCAACAGCTCGGCGCTGATCGGCGTCGGCGCCCTGGCCGCGGTGGTCGCGGTCGCGCTGCTGGCCTACACGATGTTCAACGGCAGCAGCAGCAAGGGCAACCAGAACGCCGGCAGCACGGGCACGTCGAACTCCCAGGCCTCTACCACGGGTGCCAGCCAGCCGCCGGCCTCCGCGGACATCACCGCGGCGTCGGTGTCCATCTACAACTCGGACCCCAGCCAGAGCGAAGGCCAGCTGGTGAACAACCAGATCGGCGACAAGGGCTGGGTCACCAACCAGTACTGCGGGGACTCGGCGACCTTCAACGGCAACCCCAAGGGCACCGGGCTGATCTTCGATCTGGGCTCGGTCAAGACCATCTCCAACGCGACGGTCACCATCGGCACCGCCGGCGCGGCGATGGAGATGTGGACCGCCGGCTCGTCGGTCACCGCGCTGCCGGCCGTCGCCGGGGGACAGCCTCCGGCCGGATTCACCAAGGCCGCGTCGGCCGACCCGGGCAGCACCACGGTCACGCTGAAGGCCGGCTCCCCGGTGAGCACCCGCTTCGTCCTGATCTGGTTCACCAAGCCGCTGCCTGCGGTCCCGAACCCGAACACGCAGATAGGCTGCGCCCACGGGAGCAGCGCCCGTTACGGCGACTCCATCATGTCCGTGAAGTTCAACGCCTCCTGACCCGGCGACCATGCCTCCCCAGGGTGTCGACCTCAGCCTGCTCGACGACCGGGCCCTGCTGGCCCGGCACGTCGAGGGGGACGGTGACGCCTTCGGCGAGATCTTCCGCCGGCACCGCGACCGGCTCTGGGCGGTCGCGCTGCGCACCCTGGGAGATCCGGAGGACGCCGCCGACGCACTGCAGGACGCGATGATCTCGGCGTACCGCGCCGCCGGCTCGTTCCGCGGCGACTCCGCGGTCACCACCTGGCTGCACCGGGTCGTGGTGAACGCCTGCCTGGACCGGATGCGGCGGCGCGGCAGCCGGCCCACGGTTCCGCTGCCCGAGGTGGAGACCGAGTACGCGCGGCCGACCGTCACCGACGACATCACCAACACCGACCTGCGCCTGTCCCTGGAATCGGCGCTGGCGACCCTGCCGGACGAGCAGCGGGTGGCCCTGGTCCTGGTCGACGTCGAGGGCTACAGCGTGGACGAGACGGCCCGGGCGCTCGGGGTGGCGCCGGGAACCGTCAAGAGCCGCTGTGCGCGTGCCCGGGCGAAGCTGCTGCCGCTCCTGAGACATCTCCGCGAAGGAAACCCTGCGGAATCTCCCGGGAACGCTGCGTCAACCGGGAACCAAGGGGCCGCGGCCCGCGTCAAAGTTGCGACGCCGCAAGATCGCCGGGAAGGAGGCACGGCCGGATGATGACCGATCCCGCCGCTTCCCGTCCCGGAACGCATTTGGACCCCGACCAGATCGCGGACCTGGTCGAGGGGTTGCTCGACGACGCCGCCGCCGACGAGGCACGAGCGCACCTGGCCTCGTGCCCGTTGTGCTCCGCCGACTTCGCGCTGATCACCGGCGAGGGTGACCTGGCCGACCTGAGCGGATCGCTGCCACCGATGCCGATCCCTCAGGACGTCGTGGCCCGTGTCGAGGCCGCGCTGTATCGCGAGCCGCCGCTGGCTACCGCTTCGGCGGCCCCCGCGGCGGCGCCTGCCGCAGCCGCCGCTCAGCCGCGCCATCGGCGGTTCCGCATCGCCCTGGGCAGCCTGGCTGGTGCGGCACTCGTGGTCACTGGCGGTATCGGGGTGGTTACGGCGCTGAACAGCGCGACCGGCTCCTCGAAGGAGAGCAGCAGTACCGCCGCAGGAAACGGCGCCGCACCCAACGCTGCCGGCTCTTTTCCCGGCGGGGAGTCGCAAGCCGGCGGCGCGGAGACCCACGCTTCTGAGGCCAGCCCGCCCATGAGCATCACCCAGCAGGCCGAGGCCCTGCTCGGCCAGCACATGATGACCGCCAACGGGACGGCCCAGACCGCCAGACCCGACTGCCGGCCGTCGACGGTACCCGCGGGCACCAAGTTGATCACCAGCGGCCAGACCGTGTACCAGGGCAAGCCCGCGTGGCTGCTGCTCTACCCCGGGCCAGGCAGCGCGACGCTCGTCGACGTCTATGTCGTCGATGTGAATGCGTGCACTTCGGGCAATCCGGTGCAATCCCTCACGCAGTTCGTGATCACCCGCTCTTAACACCGCGCGAGAAACCGCTCACGTGGCACAGCCGGGAATGCATCTTGCCTAGGATCGGTTGAGCCAACCGGCACTGAAGCTGCCCCCCAGGAATTCGAGAGGCCAGGCTCACGTGAGCGAGATCCGTAACGTCATCATCATCGGTTCCGGACCCGCCGGGTACACCGCGGCGGTGTACACCGCGCGCGCGGGCCTGAATCCGCTGGTGTTCGCCGGTTCCGTGACGGCCGGCGGCGCGCTGATGAACACCACCGACGTGGAGAACTTCCCGGGCTTCCCCGAGGGGATCATGGGCCCGGACCTGATGGACAACATGCAGAAGCAGGCCGAGCGCTTCGGCGCGGAGCTGGTCTTCGACGACGTGACCGCGGTCGACCTGACCGGACCGATAAAGAAGGTCACCGACTCGGCGGGCACCGTGCACGAGGCGCACACCGTCATCGTCTCCACCGGCTCGGCGTACAAGGAGCTGGGCCTGCCGGACGAGAAGCGGCTGTCCGGCAAGGGCGTCTCCTGGTGTGCCACCTGTGACGGCTTCTTCTTCAAGGGCCAGGACATCATCGTGGTCGGCGGCGGCGACACCGCCATGGAGGAGGCGCTGTTCCTCACCCGCTTCGGACAGACCGTCACCGTCGTGCACCGCCGCGACGAGCTGCGGGCGTCCAAGGTGATGCAGGAGCGGGCCTTCGCCAACCCGAAGATCTCCTTCGTCTGGGACTCCGAGGTCGTCGCCATCGAGGGCGACACCCAGGTGACCGGCGTGAAGTTGCGCAACCTCAAGACCGGCGAGGAGACGCTGCGGCCGGCCGGCGCGCTGTTCGTGGCGATCGGCCACCTGCCCCGCACCGAGCTGTTCCGCGGGGTGCTGGACCTGGACGACGAGGGCTACATCAAGGTCGAGTCACCCACCACCCGCACCAGCCTCCCGGCCGTGTACGCGGCCGGCGACGTGGTCGACCACACCTATCGGCAGGCCATCACCGCGGCCGGCACCGGCTGCGCCGCCGCGCTGGACGCCGAGAAGCACCTGTCGGAGCTGGCGCACCACCAGCCCGTCACGGTCTGACTCGCGCCTACAAACCGAACACGTTTCCCGTGAAACATCGGGCGATGTTTCACGGGAAACACGCCACCCGAACTACTCGTGAGGAGCACACCATGGGCGACATCCGCCAAGTGACAGACGCGACCTTCGACGCCGAGGTCCTGAAGAACGACAAGCCGGTGCTGGTCGACTTCTGGGCCCCGTGGTGCGGTCCGTGCCGCCAGGTCGCCCCGGTGCTGGAGGCGATCTACGCCGAGCACGGCGACAAGATCGACATCGTCAAGCTCAACACCGACGAGAACCCCCTCACTCAGGCCAAGTACGGCGTCCGGTCGATCCCGACGCTCAACGTCTACCGCGGCGGCGAGGTCGTGAAGACCATCGTCGGCGCCAAGCCGAAGGCTCTGCTGCTCAAGGACCTGGCGGACTACGTCGCCTGATCCAGTGGGGACCCAGTCAAAGGGGCGGTCTTTGGACCGCCCCTTCGGGCTTCGCGCAGGACACGAGTGACAGAGTGCGTAGGGTAGAGGACCGTGACCACTGAACCGACCTACCGCCGCGGCGACTCCGGGCCCGCGGTGGCCGCGATCCGTGAACGCCTGGCCCGGCTCGGCCTGATCGACGCCGGGGCCATCCCCGCCCAGGGCGAGCCGGTCTTCGACGAGGCGGTGGAGACCGCGGTCCGCCATTTCCAGCAGACCCGCCGCACCACGGTCGACGGCGTGGTCACCCCCGGGACGATGCGCCTGCTGGAAGAGGCCTCCTGGCGCCTCGGCGACCGCGACCTGGTCCCGGCCGACGAGCCGCCGTTCGGCGACGACGTGGCCGAGCTCCAGCGCTCGCTGCTCACCCTCGGGTTCGACTGCGGCCGGGTCAACGGCGCCTACGACCCCATCACGGTGACCGCCGTCCGCGAGTTCCAGCGCAACGTCGGGCTCGCCGCGACCGGGGTCACCGACCTGCCGACCGTCCAGGCGCTCAACCGCCTGAACCGCCGCATGGCACACGGCGGCCTGCTGCACGCGATGCGCGAATCAGAGGCCATCCAGAGCGCCGGGCCGGCGCTGCCCGGCAAGACCCTGGTCCTGGACCCCGGCCACGGCGGCCCGGACACCGGGGTCAGCGCCGGCGGGCTGATCGAGGCCGAGGTGGTCTTCGACATCGCCGACCGGGTCAAGACCCGGCTGGAGAAGCTGAGCGTCACGACCTACATGTCGCACGGCCCCGGCGGCAGCCCGGACGACCGCCGGCGCGCCGAGAAGGCCAACGAACTCGGCGCGGATCTGCTCATCTCGCTGCACTGCGACGCCCACACGAACCCCGCGGCCTCCGGCGTCGCGGCGTTCTACTACGGCAACGACCGCTTCGGCCACAGCTCCCCCACCGGCGAGCGGTTCGCGGGCTTGGTGCAGCGCGAGGTCACGGCCCGCACCGGGCTGGCGAACCTCGGCACCCACGGCATGACGTGGGACGTGCTGCGCTACACCCAGATGCCGGCGGTGCGGATCGAGCTCGGCTACCTCACCAGCCCGCACGACGCCGCGCTGCTCGCCTCGCAGCGGTTCCGCGAGTCGTGTGCCGACGCCATAGTGGTCGCGGTCCAGCGGCTGTACCTGCCGCCGGAGTCGGACGCTCCGACCGGGGTGCTGCGGCTGGCGGAGCTGCGCGCGCACTGAACTGGCGCTGAGCGGTCCGGGCGACGATGTTTCACGGGAAACCACGCCGGACCACGACGGCCCTGTGGCGATGTTTCACGGGAAACCACGCCCCGCTGACGGCTCGCCGCAGGCTGCCCCTCGATCGCGCCCCTACCCTGGAACCGTGCCCCATTCCCACCAAGCCGTCCTCGTCGGCCGCGGCCACCCGGCGATCCGGGCGACCCACGCGAAGACCTTCGAGCTGACCGCGGAGCCGGCCATCACGCCACGCGCGACGTGCGTGCTCGCGGTCGGCACCGTGTTCGACCCGAACCTGGCCGGGCTGCGCGGCCGCGTCCGGCTGACCCTGGCGACTCCGGGACTGGCCGCCCTCACCGGCGAGGCCACGCTGAACCCGCGTCGGGCCCTCACCGACCGCGCGGTCATCCGGCGCAGCGGCACTCTCGACGCCGACACCTTGGCCATCGACTCCACGCTGACCGCCGACGACCTTCCGGAGGAGTTCGCCACCGCGCTGACGGATCCGGGGCGCGAGGTCACTCTCACCGTCGAGGAACTCGGCCCGAGCCGCCCTCTGCTTCGCGTGGACTTCGGCGCGCGGACTCATCTGCCGTCCTTGAAGGACTTCGACGCCCGGGATTCCCTGTCGCTCACCATCGCCCCCGACGCGCCGCCCAAAGAAGTCGCCGCGGCCAACGCAGTACTCGAACGAGTGACAGCCGCCGGCGCCCGCGTCGCCGTCTCGACCCCGTACAAGCCCCTGGAGGCACTGCTGGCCGCCGGCCAGGCTCCCGACCCCTACGCATACTTGGGAAGCCCACAGCGTCTCTCCACGCTCCCTCTGACGCCCGCCGTGTTCCACATGCCACCGGCCACCGACGCCTCGGTGCTCTCCGGGCGGGAGATCTGGATCGAAGACGTCTCAGAACTCGACGTCGGCACAGCGATGACGCGCACGACACCGGCCGACGCCGTCGAGATCCCGGGCGTTCTGACGGTCGTCGGCCCGGCCGCCCTCGACACCGAACTCGTCGACCTGACGGCTGTGGCCCGCGCCCTGACCGGCGCCGGCATCGCCCCCAGAACCCTGACCGAGGCCCTGGCTCCCTTCGGCCTCACCCGCAAGCGGCTCTACGCACTTCTCACCGAGCAGGACCAGACATGACCCGCACCGCCACCCTCAAGGTCCTCGCCGGCAAGAAGCTCACCGACCTCGATCCCGCCGAGTGGGCCGGGATCCGGGCCGCCGCCGAGCGGGTGCTCGTCGACGTCGGCACCGGCGACGCACGCACCGCCTACCGGCAGGCGATCGCGCATCCGGACTGGCTCGTGGTCGGGGTCGACCCGGCCTGGCAGCGTATGACCGAGACCGCGGTACGCGCGGCGCGCAAGCCGGCCAAGGGCGGCGCCCCGAATCTGGTGCTGGTCAACTCGGCGATCGAGACGGTCCCGGCCGCGCTGCACGGCGTGGCCGACGAGGTCACGGTGCTCATGCCCTGGGGCAAACTGCTGCGCGGAGTCGTGCTCGGCGAGGACGACGTCCTGTCCGGCCTGCGCTCGGTGGCCAAGGCCGGCGCACCGCTGGAGATCTCGATCGGCACCAGCATCTGGCGGGACCCGATCCCGCTGGAGATCCGCGACCTCCCCGAGCTGACCCGGGAGAGCGTCGAGTCGACGGGTCTAGCCGATCGGCTGGCCGCTTCCGGCTGGGAGGTGGCCGACATCCGGCTGGTGCCCCACACTGATCTGGACACCATCAGCTCGTCGTGGGCGCGGCGGCTGGGATCGGGGGCGACGGAGACCGTCCTGCACCTCCGAGCGATCGCGGTCGACCCACGTGACCCGGTGGGGCCGCAGCACACCGCCGCCGAACCCGGCGACGACGCCCCCGAGGAACCACAGCGCGACGTGTAGCGTGCCCCGGACCGCCGGCCGATCGCCGAGCCCCGGGACGATCCGACTGCTCATCGGCCGACTCCCATCCTGCTGCCCGTCCACCGTCCGCGAGGTCCGTGGAAGGCAGGCCCGGACCGCCCCCGCGGCAGTCCGCGAAGGGGATGTTAGTCCTGTCACACGACCGGCGAAAAGGCGGACAAGCCGCCGAGAAGATTGCTTTGCCTGCTTGACTTAGATGTTCAGGCATCCACCCTTGCGACTCCAAGGAGAGTGATATGGAACTCCCGCAGCGTCCGGGTTCCCGGCTCGACTCGTATGTCGACCGTTACGCAGCCAGGACCCGCGGGATGACCGCATCCGAGATCCGAGCTCTGTTCGCCGTGGCCTCCCGACCCGAAGTGGTCTCGCTGGCCGGCGGCATGCCGAACCTCGCGGCGCTGCCGATGGACTCCATCGCCTCGGTGGCCGAGGAGCTGATCCGCGACAACGGCACGGTCGCGATGCAGTACGGCGGCGCGCAGGGCGACGAGGCGCTGCGCGAGCAGATCTGCGAGATCATGCGCCTGGAGGGCATCGAGGGCCATCCCGACGACGTCATCGCGACCGTCGGCTCGCAGCAGGCGCTGGACCTGGTCACCCGGATCTTCATCGACCCCGGCGACGTCATCCTCGCCGAGGGGCCGTCCTACGTCGGCGCGCTCGGCGTCTTCGCCTCGTACCAGGCCCAGGTGGTCCACGTGGCGATGGACGACCAGGGGCTGGTGCCGGACACGCTGCGCGCGGCGATCGCCTCGGTGCAGGCGTCCGGCCGCCACATCAAGTTCCTCTACACGATCCCGAACTTCCACAACCCGGCCGGCGTGACGATGGCCGTCGAGCGGCGGCCGGAGATCGTCGAGATCTGCCGCGAGGCCGGGATCCTGATCCTGGAGGACAACCCGTACGGGCTGCTCGGCTTCGAGGGGGAGACCTACCCGGCGCTCCGCTCGCTCGACACCGAGAACGTCATCTATCTCGGCTCGTTCTCGAAGACCTTCGCCCCCGGCTTCCGCGTCGGCTGGGCTCTCGCGCCGCACGCCGTCCGCGAGAAGCTGACGCTGGCCGCCGAGGCCGCGGACCTGTGCCCGCCGGCCTTCTCGCAGATGATGGTCTCCCGCTACCTGAGCACCCAGCCGTGGCGCGAGCAGATCAAGGCGTTCCGGGCCATGTATCTGGAGCGGCGCGACGCGACGCTGACGGCACTGTCCGAGCTGATGCCCGCCGGTGTCACGTGGACCAAGCCCGAAGGCGGCTTCTACGTCTGGGTCACGCTGCCGCCGGGACTCGATTCCAAGGCGATGCTGCCCCGCGCCGTCACCGCGCGCGTGGCCTACGTTCCCGGCACCGGCTTCTACTCCGACGGATTCGGCGCCTCCTCGCTGCGGCTTTCGTACTGCTACCCGACGCCGGAGCGGATCCGCGAGGGCGTGCGACGCTTCGCGGACGTGCTGCGCGAGGAGATGGAGCTGCGCGCCGCGTTCGGACACGAGGCGACGCGGGCCCTGGACAGCCGCGACGGCGTCGACACGCCCGGGCCCGATCTGGCTTAACGGCGGTATGTTTCACGGGAAACCAGGGCCTGGTTTCCCGTGAAACATCGCCCGGTGTCGGCGTGAAACAGGCCGTGTTTCCCGTGAAACATGGCGCGGCCAGACTCTCGGCGGACGATGTTTCACGGGAAACAGCGTCCTTGTTTCCCGTGAAACATCCACTCCGCGGAGCCGCCGAGGCGGTCTCCCCCGACTCGATCCGCGTGTTTCCCGTGAAACATCGAGCTCGATCCCTCCGGCCGACTGGCATGATCGGGGGCGAAGATACCCGGTGAGAAGGGCAGTGATTGCAATGAGCGACCTCGGTCGTGTCGTCGTCTTGGCCGGCGGCCTCAGCCACGAACGCGACGTCTCGATCCGCTCCGGCCGCCGCGTGGCCGACGCGCTGCGCAGTGCGGGCGTCGAGGTACAGGTGCGCGACATCGACGCCGCACTCGTACCGGCGCTGCTCGCCGACCGCCCCGACGCCATCTTCCCGACACTGCACGGAGCCGCCGGCGAGGACGGTGCGGTCCAGGGAATCCTGTCGCTGCTCGGCCTGCCGTACGTCGGCTCGACCGCAGCCGCCTGCCGCCGCGCCTTCGACAAGCCCTCGGCCAAGGACGCCATCCGCACCGCCGGACTGGCCACCCCCGACTGGGTCGCCATCCCCAAGACGACGTTCCGAGACCTCGGCACCCAAGCCGTACTCGACGCGATCACCGCAGCTCTCCCGCTGCCGCTGTTCGTGAAGCCGGCCCGAGGCGGATCCTCCCTCGGCGCCGCCGCCGTCCACACCCGCGAGGACCTCCCGTCCGCGATGGTGGCGTGCTTCGCCTACGACGAGACGGCACTCATCGAGCGACACGTCACCGGCCGCGAGATCGCGGTGTCCGTCGTCGACACCGGCACCGGCCCGAGGGCCCTGCCCGCCGTCGAGATCGTGGCCGACTCCGGCGTCTACGACTACGCCGCCCGCTACACCGCCGGCATCACCGAGTTCTTCGCACCGGCCAGGCTCACGGCCGACGAGGCGAACATCGTCGAGCAGCTGGCCGTCCAGGCGCACACCACCCTCGGCCTGTCCTGCGTGTCACGCACCGACCTGATCCTCGACGCGGACGGCACGCCCTGGTTCCTCGAAGTGAACGTGGCGCCGGGCCTCACCGAGACCAGCCTGCTGCCGCTCGCCGCAGGTGCGGCAGACCTCGACCTCGGCGTGCTCTACCGCGATCTGGTCCAGGCGGTCATCGCCAGGTAGCCCGATGTTTCACGGGAAACCTCGATGCTGGTTTCCCGTGAAACATTGCTCGTTTCACGCCGACGCCGCCGATGTTTCACGGGAAACATCGCCCCCCGTTTCCCGTGAAACATGACAGAGGCCCGGCGGAACACCCGCCGGGCCTCGTCACCTCGCTCCTCAATCAAACACAGTCCCGTGAACCATCTACTCCCCGAGGATCGCCTTCGCGATCCGCTTCAGATCCTCTATCCCGGCGTACTCGATGGTGATCCGGCCGCGCTTCTGCATGATGTCGACCTTCACGCGGGTCTCCAGGCGGTCCGACAGCCGCTGGCCGTAGTCCTCCAGGATCGGCATCCGGCTGCCGGAGCGGATCCGCTTGCCCTTGGGCTTCTCGGTGAAGTCGAGGTAGTCCTCGGGCGTCTCGGTCAGTGCGGTGTCCAGCGCCGCGGCGTCCCAGCGGCCCATGCCGGCCAGTTCCTCGACCGCGCGGACCGACAGGTTCTCGCGGACGATGCGCTTGGCGATCTCCTCCTGCTGCTCCACCGACTTCAGGCCGAGCAGTGCGCGGGCGTGCCCGGCGGTGATGACGCCGGCCGCGACCCGGCGCTGGATGCCCGGGGTCAGAGTGAGGAGGCGCAGGGTGTTGGTCACGTGCGGGCGGGACTTGCCGATCTTCTCGGCCAGGACTTCGTGGGTGCAGTCGAAGTCCTTCAGGAGTTGGTCGTAGGCCGCGGCCTCTTCGAGCGGGTTCAGTTGGGCGCGCTGGAGGTTCTCCAGCAGCGCGTCCAGCAGCATCCGGTCGTCGCGGGTGTCGCGGATGATGGCGGGGATCGCCGAGAGGCCGGCTTCCTGGGAAGCGCGCCACCGCCGCTCGCCCATGATGAGTTCGTAGCGGTGCTCGCCGTCGGGCTCGGGCAGTGCCCGGACCACGATCGGCTGGAGGAGGCCGACTTCCTTGATCGAGGCGACCAGCTCGGCCAGGGCGACTTCGTCGAACTCGGTGCGGGGCTGCACCGGGTTCGGCCGGATCTGGCCCTGCGGGATCTCGGCGAACGAGGCGCCCGGGACCGGCATCAGTCCGTCCGGGAGGTTGGTCTCGACCAAGTCCTCACGGCTCGACGCGGGTGCCGGAACCGACGCCGACAGCGTCACGCTCGCGGTGTCGTCGTGCGTCCGGTAGTCGGTGTCGATGGGCAGGGTGCCCAGCGCGGTGCGAGGCGGGGCGGTCGCGACCGATGTTTCACGGGAAACGTCGGTCGTTGTTTCACGGGAAACATCGCCGGGCGCCGGGGCGGGCGCCGATTCGGATCTCGTCTTCTCGGACAGTATGGAGGGCGGGGCACCGGTGGGGATCAGAGCACCCAGGCCCTTGCCCAGTCCTCGTCGGCTACTGCTCACCACTGCTCTCCCATCGTGCCGCTCACTGCCCACCGCTGTGCAGGGACGCCCCACCGTACTCGATGTCGGCCCGGAAATCGTTCATGCCGTCCATCGGGCCGCGGGACGCGCCGCGCTCGGCCATCTCCCGTGCGGCGTCGCGGTAGGCGATCGCGCCGGTCGACACCGGGTCCCACGTCATCACGGTCTGCCCGTACGACGGCGCCTCGGAGACTCGCACCGAGCGCGGGATCGCCGAGGACAGCACCTCGTTCGGGAAGTGCGTCCGCACCTGCTCGGCGACTTCGGTCGACAGCCGGGTCCGCGAGTCGTACATCGTGAGCAGGATCGTGGACACGTGCAGATCCGGGTTCAGGTGCCCGCGGATCAGCTCGATGTTGTGCAGCAGCTGGCTCAGACCCTCCAGCGCGTAGTACTCGCACTGGATCGGGATCAGCACCTCGGCGCCGGCCACCATCGCGTTGACCGTCAGCAGCCCGAGCGAGGGCGGGCAGTCGATGAGGATGTAGTCCATCTTCTTGGTGTAGCCGGACAGCGCCTTCGACAGCCGGCTCTCGCGAGCCACCATCGAGACCAGTTCGATCTCGGCGCCGGCCAGGTCGATGGTCGCCGGGCAGCAGTACAGGTTGGGGATCTCCGGCACCTGCTGCACGACCTCGTCCATCGTGTAGCGCTCGATGAGGACGTCGTAGACCGACGGCACGTCGGCGTGGTGGTCGACCGACAGCGCGGTCGAGGCGTTCCCCTGCGGGTCCAGGTCGATCACCAGGACGTCGGCCCCGGCCTGGGCGAGCGAGGCGGCCAGGTTGACCGTGGTCGTGGTCTTGCCGACGCCGCCCTTCTGGTTGGCGACGACGAGTACCCGGGTCTTGTCCGGCCGGGGAAGCCGGGTGACACCGGAGAGCGCTTCTATCGCGGCGGCGGCTTGGCGGGCGATCGGGGTGTCCGAGTCGTCGGCGACGGACGGCCCCTGGGCGGGAACGGAAGAAGGCGGCATGTGCGGTACCTGAAGGGGTGCAGAGGGAGTGGCTCCCGCGGGAACGTGTCCGGACTCGTACTCGAGGTCCACCGGCGGCGTGGCCATCACGTCGGTGGTCCCGGCGGGGTAGTAGGGCTCGTCGTTCAGGCTGTCCACCACTGACTGCGCGAGCAGCGGGTCGACCCCCTGGTGCTCTCGGTGTTCATTGCCGGGTGCGGCCACGGAAGAACTCCTGTCATGGGACGCGCGAAGGCTGTGCTCAACATGAAGCGAGACGCTACAAACCAACAGTCTGCCGTACTCGATCCCCTGAGAACGAACGAAGGGCGGTGTTTCACGGGAAACACCGCCCTCTTTCGTCGGTTTCCCGTGAAACATCGCCCGCGCCGACCCTCTGAGAGTCATCTGGGAGCCGTCGGGGGCTTTCGGGACTCACTGTTTCCCGTGAAACATGAGCCGACTCCGGCAACCGACGTCCCCGCCGCGGCCCATGTTTCCCGTGAAACATCCGGCCCCGAGACACCAAAGCCCCGCAGGACCCGCAGCGTCAGCGTCCCTGCCGCCGGTTCCGCGGCCGCTGCTTCTTCGGCCCGCGAACCTGGATCTCCTGCTCGATCCCGACTCGGATCACCGTCGTCGGCGGCTCCACGATGCCGGCGCCGACCGTCTCCACGCTCCACCGCGTGGCGCCCAGCTTCGCGAGCAACTCCGCGCTCTCGGCGAGCTCGCCCTCAGCCGAGCCGCCCTTGAGCGCGACCATCTCACCGTCGGCCCGCAGCAGCGGCAACGACCAACCGGCTAGCCGGTCCAGGGGCGCCACCGCGCGGGAGGTCACCACGTCGAACCGCTCCTTGCCGGCGAACTCCTCGGCGCGGCCACGGAGCACGCGCACGTTCTCCAGTCCCAGGAGGTCGATCACCTCGTCCAGGAACAGGGTGCGGCGCAGCAGCGGCTCCAGGAGGGTGACCGACAGGTCCGGGCGGGCCAGGGCCAGCACGATGCCCGGGAGCCCGGCGCCGGAGCCGACGTCACAGATCTGGATGTCGGCGGGCAGCAGTTCGCCGACCACCGCGCAATTGAGGATGTGCCGCTCCCACAGTCGCGGCACCTCCCGAGGGCCGAGGAGCCCTCGGGTCACGCCGGGACCGGCGAGGATCTCCGCGTACCGGGTGGCGTCGGCCGCCCGGGCGCCGAAGACCGAGAGCACCGCCTCCGGGGCGGGGCCCAAGACCAGATCGGTCGGCTCGCCGCCGCCGGGGGCGGCGGGGTCGGGCGAAGAAGGTCGCATGTCTCCACTATGTCCCAGCTCGGTCGTCAGACCGACTGCGACATCGCGGGCAGGACGACCACACAGCGGTTGGGCTCCTCGCCCTCCGACTCGCTGCGCAGGCCGGCCGCGGCGACCGCGTCGTGCACGACCTTGCGCTCGAACGGCGACATCGCGGACAGCTTCACCGGCTCGCCTGTCTCGGCGACCTTGCGCGCCGCCTCGGTGCCGATCCGGGTGAGCTCGGAGCGGCGGGTGGCGCGGTGGCCGTCGATGTCCAGCATCAGCCGGGACCGCTCGCCGGTCTCGCGCAGGACCGCCAGGCGCGTCAGCTCCTGCAGCGCGTCGAGCACCTCGCCCTCGGAGCCCACCAGGTGCGAGAGCTTGCCGCCGACGATGGAGACCGAGGCGCGATCGCCCTCGACGTCCATGTCGATGTCGCCGTCCAGGTCGGCGATGTCGAGCAGACCCTCCAGGTAGTCCGCGGCGATGTCCCCCTCGTTCTCCAGCCGGGCGATGCGCTCGGCCGGCGATTCCGGGGCCCGCTCGGCGGGCTTGTCAGCCCGCTCGCCGCCGGCGTCCGGCTCGGCGTCGACGAGTTCGGCAGGCCCGGCCTCGGTCACCGCGGTGGTGTCGCTCATGCCGTCGCTCCTCTACTTCTTGCGCTTGCTACGACTGGTACGGACCGGCTGCTGGCGCTGCCTGGAGACCGCCACCTTGTCCTGGGTGCCCGAGCCGTTCGCGCCGGCCAGCGCCTTCGCGGCCTCCGGGTCCTTCGCGACCAGCTCCTGGTGCTTGCGCTCCTCCTTGGCCTTGCGGCGGGCGAGCATTTCCTTCTCCGCCTGGCTGCCGGGCATCGGGGAGTTGCGCAGAGTGTAGAACTGCTGGCCGATCGTCCACACGTTCGTGGTCATCAGATAGAGCACGACGCCGATCTGGACGTTCAGGCTGAAGAACAGCATGCCGAACGGCATGACGTAGAGCATGATCTTCTGGCTCTGCATCATCGGGTTCGGGACGGAGTTGTCCAGGTTGGTGTTCTTGGCCATCATCATGCGCTGCGTCAGGAACTGCGACGTGGCGTAGATGATCGCCATGATGATCGCGACGATCTGCAGGTTGGTGACCGAGTGGATCCCGATGTTCTGCATCTGGGCCGGCGTGTGGTGCAGGAAGCTCAAGGACAGCGGCGCGCCGAAGAAGTTGGCGTGCTGGGCGCTGACCGAGTCGGTCTTGGACAGCGCGCCGACCGCGTTGCCCGCCGAGACGTGGCTGAGCACCCGGTACAGGCCCATGAAGAACGGCGTCTGCAGCAGGATCGGCATGCACGAGGCGAACGGGGAGGTCCCGTTGTCCTTGTACAGCTTCATCATCTCCTGCTGAAGCTTCTGCTTGTCGAGCTTGTACTTCTTCTGCAGGGCCTGGATCTGCGGCTGGAGTCGCTGCATGTTCTGCATCGACTTGATCTGCTTGCGGAACAGCGGGATCATCGCCGCGCGGATGGTGATCGTCAAGAAGATGATCGACAGCACCCAGGACGCCGAGGAACCACTGCCGAAAATCGCCCCGAACGCCCGGTGCCACAGCATCATCACGAAGCTGGTGGCCCAGATGATCGGGGAGAGGATTGTGTCGATCACGATCGCGCTCCTCGGCTGGACATCAGGTCGGGCCGGACCGCGTCGTGGGTCGGCCTGGCGGGCAAACCGACCATCTCGGTCCGGTCGGAAGTCTGTGTTGTCTCACCAGGGGAACTCGTCTCGTCCGCCGAGAGGTTCCGCGCCTGGCCGTCTTTCTCGCCCTCGGAGTGCTCGGGCTCACGGGGCTTGACTGGATCGTATCCGCCCGAACTCCACGGATTGCAGCGCAGCACCCGCCACACGGTCATGCCGCCGCCCTTGATCGCCCCGTGCGTCCGGACGGCCTCGTAACCGTAGTGGGAGCACGAAGGCTCGAACTTGCACACCGGGCCGCGCCAGTTCACGACCGGGCTCAAGACTATCTGGTAGAGCCGGATCAGCCCCATCAACACGTACTTCATCGCAACAGCTTCCGCAGGGCCGAGTCGAGGTCGGCGCCAAGAGTGGCCCAGTCCGCGCCGGCCGCCGGCGGCAACGCCCGGACCACCAGCCGCGATCCCGGGGGCAGCAGATCCAGCCGGGCCCGGACCAGGTGCCGCAGCCGCCGCTTGACGGCGGTGCGCACCACGGCGGGCCCGACGGCCTTGCTCACGACGAAGCCCGCCAGCACGGCGGAGTCAGCCGAGGGCGGCGGGTCGGTGGGTACCGTCAGGTGGGCGACGAGCGTGGTTCGGCCGGCCCGTCGGCCGCCGCGCACGGCCGCGCCGAAGTCCGCCGACCTCCGCATGCGGTGCGCGGAGGAGAGCACGGCGGTCGGAGAGGAAGCGAACCGCGGCTCAGGCCGACAGCTCGCTGCGGCCCTTGGCACGGCGGTTGGCCAGGATCGCGCGGCCGGCACGGGTCCGCATGCGCAGACGGAAGCCGTGGGTCTTGGCGCGACGGCGGTTGTTGGGCTGGAAGGTGCGCTTGCTCACTTGGGGGCTCCGCTTGTAGTTGGCGCCCTTCAGGGCGGCGTCACTGCTTAGGTCTGTTCCGAAGTGCGCCAACAGGCTTACGCGCGCAGACGCGCGGCATCGGCAATCGACTTCTCGACCTGCTTACGGTACGTGCCGCCACCCGGAAGGGTCAAACCCGAGGTGGACCGGGCCGTCGCCGGCCGCTCGGACACTATTATCCACAGGACCACCGTACTTGTGGATAACCAGGCCCACCCGCTACCGTCGGCCGGACCGCCGCCGATCCCGAGGTGCGGCATTTTGTGAGGTCCGCACCGCCGCGACGAGCGCGGGACCTGTGAAAACGACAGATACGACGACCGACGCGACCGCGCCCGGCATTATCCACAGCTGTACACAACTGCTGCGTACGACCTGTGGAAAGCCTGTGGGAAACGTGATGCAGACCTGTCGGCGCGGTAGGGGCCGACAGCACAGAATGGAGCCACAGGCCGTGTCCGACCCGCAAGGTTACACCCCGGTCCCGCCGCCCGCGGCCGCCCCGGGTGACGCGACCGCGCTGTGGCCCCATTTCCGCGCCCGCGTCGAGTCCGACGGCTCCCTGACCAAGAGTGAGCAGGCCTTCCTCATGATCCCGGAGGCCCGGACGGTGATCGGCGACACGATCGTGCTCGCGGTGCCGGACGACTTCTCCAAGAACTACCTGGAGCAGCGGCTGGAGCCGATGCTCACCACCCATCTGGCCGCCATGTTCGGCCCGGACATCAAGTTCAGCCTGTTCGTCGACAGGGCGATGGAGAACACACCGGCCCCGGCGTCCCCCAGCCCGGTCCCGCCGCCGGCCCCGGTCATCCAGCAGCTCGCGCCGCCACCGGCCCACTGGACCCCGCCCCCGGTGACCCTGGCCGGGCCGGACCAGACCGCTCCGGCGGCCTTCCACAGCGAGCCCCCAGCCTTCGCCCCGGAGTCGCCCCGGTCCGCAGTCGGCGGTGTGGCCCTGCCGCCGCCCCGCATCTCCGAGCCGCCGCCCGAGGAGAGCGACCCGATAGCGGCCACGCTGTCGCTGTCCACCGGCAGCCCGGGGGCCCGCTCCTCGACGCCCGACGACGGCGCCAAGGCCCAGCAGGCCAAGCTCAATGAGAAGTACGTCTTCGAGACCTTCGTCATCGGCTCCAGCAACCGGTTCGCGCACGCCGCCGCGGTCGCCGTCGCCGAGGCCCCGGCCAAGGCCTACAACCCGCTGTTCATCTACGGGGACTCCGGCCTGGGCAAGACCCACCTGCTCCACGCGATCGGCCACTACGCGCGCAACCTCTACCCGGGGACCCGCGTGCGGTACGTGTCCACCGAGGAGTTCACCAACGACTTCATCAACGCGATCCGCGACGGCGCGGGCAACCACCTGCGCAAGCGCTACCGCGATGTCGACATCCTGATGGTCGACGACATTCAGTTCCTGGAGAACAAGGAGGGGACGCAGGAGGAGTTCTTCCACACCTTCAACACCCTCCACAACGCCTCGAAGCAGATCGTCATCTCCAGCGACCGGCCGCCCAAGCAGCTGAACACCCTGGAGGACCGGCTCCGCTCGCGCTTCGAGTGGGGCCTGATCACGGACATCCAGCCGCCCGAACTCGAGACCCGGATCGCGATCCTCCGCAAGAAGGCCCAGCAGGAAGGCCTGAACGCACCGCCCGAGGTCCTGGAGTTCATCGCCTCCAAGATCTCCACCAACATCCGTGAGCTGGAAGGCGCGCTGATCCGGGTCACCGCGTTCGCCTCGTTGAACCGCGCCCCTGTCGACTTGTCGCTGGCCGAGGACGTCCTGAAGAACCTGATGCCGGACGCGGCCGGTCCCGAGATCACCGTCTCGACGATCATGGCCCAGACCGCGATGTACTTCGGGATCACCATGGAGGACCTCTGTGGGACTTCTCGCAGCCGCATCCTCGTGACCGCCCGGCAGATCGCCATGTATCTGTGCCGCGAGCTCACCGACCTTTCCCTGCCCAAGATCGGACAGGCTTTCGGCGGCCGCGACCACACCACGGTGATGCACGCCGACCGCAAGATCCGCTCGCTGCTCCCGGAGCGCCGGGCCATCTTCAACCAGGTGACCGAACTCACGAACCGCATCAAGCAGTCCGGCTGACCTGCTCCTTCCTGTCAGGCCCGGCACGCCCTCGCGCGTGTCGGGCCTTTTTGTCGTGGGCCGCGGACCGGCGACACGACACGCCGGAAGTCGAGAAAACCCGCACCTCCCACCTTTCATAGCTCCTTGTCGACTAATGTCCTCACATGTCCGCTTCGAAGCTCTATGTCGCTAAGGAGACGAGCCGAAAAGGTTCGGACGCATGACGTTCCGCAGGTTCGACATGTCACCCACTTGGCAGATCGCATGATCGCCGCCGGTTGGGGACAACCCGGGGAAAAACTGGGGATAACCTGTGGACAACGCTGTGCGTAACTGAGTGGACGTGTGGATACCGGCGAGTTATCCCCAGAGTTGAATTGTTTTCCACAGCTGAACACACAGGCAATGTGGACTAACATAATAGGTATGAGCTGCGGAAACGATGGTTATCCACAGTATCCACAGCCCCTACTACTACTACGAGAACAGTTAGCTACGTCGGCCGATTTGAATCGTCTCGGCCCACATCTGTGGAAAACTCGCGGACAACTCATTGGACGTCCGAAGGCGCCGAAGACGGATTCACTCTTTCAGGGCCCTCTGACAGTCCTTCCCCCGTTGTCGCCGTTTCCACTCCTCCCCAAGCTCGTTTCAGGCACACTGGAACCTCTCAACACGCAGCGCCGATTCACAGCCTGTGGGTCGCAGACGGCATGATGGGACGCTGGTTCCGATGAGCAGCGAGTAAGCAAGCAGGAGGCGGTGTCCGGTGAAGTTCCGGGTCGAACGCGACGTCCTTTCCGAGGCCGTGGCATGGACTGCGCGGTCCCTGCCCAGCCGCCCGGCCGCCCCGGTGCTGGCCGGCCTGGTCTTCGAGGCCGTCGAGGGTGATGGTGGGGACAGCGGCTCGGTCACGCTGTCCGGCTTCGACTACGAGGTCTCCTCCCGCGCCCAGATCAGCGCCGACGTCACCGAGCCGGGCCGGATCCTGATCCACGGCAAGCTCCTGGCCGACATCGCCAAGTCGCTGCCGAACCGCCCCGTGGAGTTCTCCACCGAGGGGTCGAAAGTTCTCGTCAGCTGTGGATCCAGCCGCTTCACGCTGCAGACCCTGCCGGTCGAGGACTACCCGGCGCTGCCGACCATGCCGACGGCCACCGGCGCCGTCACCGCCTCGGGTCTGGCCGGTGCGGTCTCCCAGGTGGCCATCGCCGCCGGCCGCGACGACACCATCCCGATGCTCACCGGCATCCGGGTGGAGATCGAGGGCGAGCGGGTCACCCTGGTGGCCACCGACCGGTTCCGGCTGGCCGTCCGCGAGCTCCAGTGGAAGCCGGAGCAGCAGGACATGTCGGCGACCGCACTGATCCCCTCCAAGGTCCTGTCCGACACCGCCAAGGCGCTCACCGGCGGGGACTGGGTCACGCTGGCGCTGGCCGGCAGCGACGCCGGCGAGGGGCTCATCGGTTTCGAGTCCGGCGAGGGCGCTTCCAGCGGGGCCAAGGGCTCGCGCCGGATGACCTCGCGGCTGCTGTCGGGCGAGTTCGTGAAGTACCGCTCGCTGTTCCCGAACGAGTACAACATCACCGCGACCGTCGAGACCGCGCCGTTCCTGGAGGCCGCCAAGCGCGTGTCCCTGGTGGCCGACCGCACCTCGCCGATCAAGCTGGCCTTCACCCAGGGCGAGGTGACCCTGGAGGCCGGCGCGGGCGACGAGGCGCAGGCCTCCGAGGCCATGGACGCGGTCCTGGACGGCGAGGACATCAGCGTCTCGTTCAACCCGAGCTTCCTGCTGGACGGCCTGCAGGTGATCGACACGCAGTACGCGCAGCTGTCGTTCACCGTGGCTTCCAAGCCCGCGGTGCTCATGGGCCGCCCGGCCCTGGACGCCCCGCCGCAGGAGGAGTTCCGTTACCTGATGATGCCGCTGCGTGTCCCCGGTCAGTCCGCGGGCTGACCCGGAAAGCACTCGTCACGCAGGCCCCGTAAGGTCGGTTCTGACACGATCAGGTGAAGGTGACGGAAGAAACAGAGGGAAGACCATGGAGATCGGTCTTGTCGGCCTGGGCAAGATGGGCGGCAACATGCGCGAGCGCATCCGCCAGGCCGGGCACACCGTCGTCGGCTACGACCGCGACCCCAAGCTGGCCGACGTCGGCTCGCTGAAGGAGCTCGTCGAGGCGCTGCCGGCGCCCCGGGCGGTGTGGATCATGGTGCCGGCCGGTGAGGCCACCGACGCGACCGTGCGCGAGCTGTCCGATCTGCTGGACGCCGGCGACCTGGTGATCGACGGCGGCAACTCGCGCTGGACCGAGGACGTCAAGCACGCCGAGCTGCTCAAGGCCAAGGACATCTCCTTCGTCGACGCCGGCGTCTCCGGCGGGGTCTGGGGCCTGCAGAACGGCTACGCCCTGATGGTCGGCGGCGCGGACGCCGACATCGCGCGGGCGCAGCCGATCTTCGACGCGCTCAAGCCCGAGGGCGACAGCGGCTTCGTGCACGCCGGCGAGGTCGGCGCGGGCCACTTCTCGAAGATGGTCCACAACGGCATCGAGTACGGGATCATGCAGTCCTACGCCGAGGGCTGGGAGCTGCTGGAGTCCGCCCCGAACGTGACCAACGTGCGCGAGGTCTTCCGCTCCTGGCAGGAAGGCACCGTCATCCGTTCGTGGCTGCTGGACCTGCTGGTCCGCGCCCTGGACGACGACGAGCACCTGTCCGGCATCCGCGGCTACGCCGACGACTCCGGCGAGGGCCGCTGGACCGTCGAGGCCGGGATCGACCTGGCCGTGCCGACCCCGGCGATCACCGCCTCGCTCTACGCGCGCTTCAGCTCGCGCCAGGAGGACTCGCCGCAGATGAAGGCGGTCGCGGCGCTGCGCAACCAGTTCGGCGGCCACGCCGTGAAGAAGGAGAGTTAGGACCACCCATTGCGGGTCACGCATCTGTCGCTGGCGGACTTCCGTTCGTACGCCTCCCTTGAGATCGCGCTCGGGGGAGGCGTCACCGCCTTCGTCGGGCCGAACGGGCAGGGGAAGACCAACCTCGTCGAGGCGATCGGCTACATCGCCACGCTCGACAGCCACCGCGTGGCCACCGACCAGCCGCTCGTGCGCTTCGGCGCGCCGCGAGCCATAGTGCGCGCGAACGTGGAGCGCGAAGGTCGTACACAGCTTGTGGAAATCGAGCTGAACCCGGGCGGTGCGAACCGGGCCCGGTTGAACCGCAACGCGGTTCCGCGTCCCCGCGAGATCCTCGGCGTGCTGCGTACCGTGCTGTTCGCGCCGGAGGATCTCGCGCTGGTGAAGGGCGATCCGGGGGAGCGCCGCCGGTTCCTGGACGAGTTGCTGGTGGCGCGCTGGCCGCGGTTCGCCGGGGTCCGCGCCGACTACGACAGAGTTCTGAAGCAGCGGAACACCTTGCTGCGTACGGCTGCGATGGCCCGACGTAACAAGACCTCCGGCCCCAACCTCACGACGCTCGACGCGTGGGACCACCACCTGGCGCTGGCCGGCGCCGAACTGGTCGCCGCGCGCCTGGCGCTGATCTCGGCGTTGTCCCCACTTGTGGACAAGTGTTACGTCGAGATCGCCGAGGGCGGCGCGACGCGCATCGGCTACCGCTCGACGGTGGCCGCCGAGCCCGACCCGACCGTCGCCGTCCTGACGGAACAGTTCATGACGGCCCTCGGCGAGGCCCGCGCTAACGAATTGGACCGCGGGATCACCCTGGTCGGCCCGCACCGCGACGAAATGGTGTTGGAGCTGACCTCCTCCTCCGGTGACAACATGCCGGCCCGCGGCTACGCCAGCCACGGCGAGTCCTGGTCGTACGCACTGGCATTACGTCTGGCCGCCTACGACCTGTTGCGCTCCGACGGATCCGAGGGCGGCGAGCCGGTCCTGATCCTCGACGACGTCTTCGCCGAACTCGACGCCAAGCGCCGCCGCCGGCTCGCCGAGCGCGTCTCCGGCGCCGACCAGGTGCTCATCACCGCGGCCGTGGACGCCGACGTCCCCGAGCAGCTGATCGGCCAGAAGTTCACGGTGGCCGGAGGGCAGGTGAACGCGGCGTGAATCCACAGCCTGTGGACAGCGGATCCGGCGGCGACGGTGCCGAGGGGGCTGACGCCAAGGGTTCCGGCATCGACCTGGCCCGCGCCGCGTTCGCCGCCGCACGGTCCCGCAGCAAGGACGGCGGCGCGGGATGGAACGGCAGCAGGCGTCGTAACAACAACCCCGGCCAGCGTTCGGGATCCGGTCCCGACGAACGCGATCCGCAGCCGCTGTCCTCGGCGATCCCCAGGATGATCGAGGACCGCGGCTGGTCGGTGCCGGCGGCGGTCGGCGGCGTCATGGGCCGCTGGGGCGAGATCGTGGGCAGCCACATCGCGGCGCACTGCACTCCCGTGGAGTTCAACGACGGCATCCTCATGGTCCGCACCGACTCTGCGGCCTGGGCCACCGAGCTGCGCATGCTGGCCCCGCAGCTGCTCGCGAAACTCAATGCCGAGCTGGGGACTTCCCGCGCGGCCCACGGCGGCCGCGACACCGCCGGCGCGATCTCGACCCTGAAAGTGGTCGGGCCCGGCGGCCGGTGACCGATCGGCGCCGGTTCCCTGTCTTTTGACCTTGTTGCCGCTCTCGGGGATTGTTAGGTTCGCGCGGGGTGGTGGGCGCCGTCCCTCCAGCCCCACCGCCACCAGGCGTCTCAACAGCCACGATCCCCTGGTCTTCCGGCACGAATCAGCCACGCCACGGCGGACCATAAAGGTCCATATCTGTGACAATCACCCTCTCGCATCCTCAGACCGTGCAGGACGCTGTCGTGAGCCGTTCGCAGGGCGGCTCGTATGGGGGGACTTCAAAGACGGGCAAAAAATGTCTCTCAAGGCCTCACAGGGCCGTATGAGGGCCACTTTGGTCAGCCGGGCAGGGTAGAATAAAGCTCGTAAGTCTTCCCCTTCGCGGCTCGCGTCGGGCCGCGACTGTCCGGTGGGTTCCTCCGACGGCGCGCTCCGAACGCCCACGCCGTGTTTTGAGAAAGGGCCAGCGCGCCGTGGCGGACGTAGAACCGACCGGGGACATCACCCCAAGCCTCGATGGCACCTATAACGCTGACTCCATCAGTGTCCTGGAGGGGTTGGAAGCCGTCCGGAAGCGGCCGGGCATGTACATCGGCTCCACCGGGGAGCGCGGCCTGCACCACCTGGTCTACGAGATCGTCGACAACTCGGTGGACGAGGCGATGGCCGGGTACGCCGACACCATCGAGGTCAGGCTGCTCGCCGACGGCGGGGTGAAGGTCGTGGACAACGGCCGCGGCATCCCGGTCGGCATCAACACCAAGACCGGCAAGTCCGCGCTGGAAGTCGTGATGACGATCCTGCACGCCGGCGGCAAGTTCGGCGACGGCGGCTACAAGGTCTCCGGCGGTCTGCACGGCGTCGGCGTCTCGGTGGTGAACGCGCTGTCCACCCGGGTCGAGGTCGAGGTGCACACCGACGGTTTCGTCTGGAACCAGGTGTACAAGCGCGGCGTGCCCGAGTCCGAGGTGTGCAAGGGCGGCCCGGCCGAGGACACCGGCACCTCGACGATCTTCTGGGCCGACGCCGACATCTTCGAGACCACGGTCTACTCCTTCGAGACCCTCTCGCGCCGGTTCCAGGAGATGGCCTTCCTCAACAAGGGCCTGACGATCTCGCTGACCGACGAGCGTCCGGAGTTCCTCGACGAGAACGGCGAGCAGCGCTCGGTGAAGTACCACGCCGAGGGCGGCATCGCCGACTTCGTGCGGCACATCAACTCCCGCAAGGGCGAGCCGGTCCACCCGAACGTCATCGACTTCGAGGGCGAGGACAAGGACCGCACCCTGGCGGCCGAGATCGCCCTGCAGTGGAACAGCCAGTACTCCGAGTCGATCTACACCTTCGCCAACAACATCAACACCCATGGCGGCGGTACGCACGAGGAGGGCTTCCGCGCGGCGCTGACGACGCTGATCAACAAGTACGCGCGCGACCAGAAGCTGCTCAAGGAGAAGGACGAGAACCTCGCCGGCGAGGACATCCGCGAGGGTCTGACCACGATCGTCTCGGTGAAGCTGTCCGAGCCGCAGTTCGAGGGCCAGACCAAGGACAAGCTGGGCAACCCCGAGGCCAAGACCTTCGTGCAGCGTCTGGTCTACGAGAAGCTCGGCGAGTGGCTTGAGGAGAACCCGAACGAGGCCCGCGAGGTCATCCGCAAGACCATCCAGGCCTCCACCGCGCGCATGGCCGCGCGCAAGGCCCGGGAGCTGACCCGTCGCAAGGGTCTGCTGGAGTCCTCCTCGCTGCCCGGCAAGCTGTCCGACTGCCAGTCCAACGACCCGACGAAGACCGAGATCTTCATCGTCGAGGGTGACTCCGCCGGCGGCTCGGCGCGGTCCGGCCGCGACCCGATGACCCAGGCCATCCTGCCGATCCGCGGCAAGATCCTGAACGTCGAGAAGGCGCGCATCGACAAGGTGCTGCAGAACACCGAGGTGCAGGCGCTGATCTCGGCGCTGGGCACCGGGGTGCACGACGACTTCGACATCAGCCGGCTGCGCTACCACAAGATCATCCTGATGGCGGACGCCGACGTCGACGGCGCGCACATCAACACCCTGCTTCTCACCCTGCTGTTCCGGTTCATGAAGCCGCTGGTCGAGGCCGGGCACGTGTACCTGGCCGCGCCGCCGCTGTACAAGGTGAAGTGGACGAACAACGACTTCCACTACGCCTACTCCGACCGCGAGCGCGACCAGCTCATCGAGGCGGGCGTCGGGGCCGGCAAGCGGATGAAGGACGAGACCGTCCAGCGCTTCAAGGGTCTGGGCGAGATGAACGCCGAAGAGCTGCGGATCACCACCATGGACCGCGATCACCGCATCCTGCGCCAGATCACGCTCGACGACGCGGCCCAGGCCGACGACCTGTTCTCGGTCCTGATGGGCGAGGACGTCGAGGCCCGCCGGAACTTCATCCAGCGCAACGCGAAGGACGTCAGGTTCCTGGACATCTGAATCCACACCCGTCCACGAAGCAGACCTGACGAGAGCACCACCTCTCCTTGACAGCGAAGGATTGAGATTTGAGCACGGAGACAGTGGACGAGACGCCGCAGGGAGACCGGATCGATCCGGTCGACCTCCAGACGGAGATGCAGCGCTCGTACCTCGACTACGCGATGAGCGTGATCGTCGGCCGCGCGCTGCCGGACGTCCGGGACGGCCTCAAGCCGGTGCACCGCCGCGTCCTGTACGCGATGTACGACGGCGGCTACCGCCCCGACCGCGGCTACTACAAGTGCGCCCGCGTCGTCGGCGAGGTCATGGGTATCTACCACCCGCACGGCGACTCGCCGATCTACGACACCCTGGTCCGCCTGGCGCAGCCCTGGTCGCTGCGGATGGTGCTGGTCGACGGGAACGGCAACTTCGGCTCCCCGGGCAACGACCCGGCCGCGGCCATGCGGTACACCGAGTGCAAGATGGCGCCGCTGGCCATGGAGATGGTGCGGGACATCGACGAGGACACCGTCGACCTGCGCCCCAACTACGACGGTCGCTCCACCGAGCCGGTCGTGCTGCCCGCGCGGTTCCCCAACCTGCTGGTGAACGGCTCGACCGGCATCGCGGTCGGGATGGCGACCAACATCCCGAGCCACAACCTGCGCGAGGTCAACGACGGCGTCCAGTGGTTCCTGCAGAACCCCGAGGCGACCAACGAGGAGCTGCTGGAAGCGCTCATCGAGCGGATCAAGGGCCCGGACTTCCCGACCGGCGCGCTGATCGTCGGCCGGCGCGGGATCGAGGACGCCTACCGGACCGGCCGCGGCTCGATCACCATGCGCGCGGTGGTCAACACCGAGGAGATCAACGGGCGGATGTGCCTGGTGGTCACCGAGCTGCCCTACCAGGTGAACCCGGACAACCTGGCGCTGAAGATCGCCGAGCTGGTCAAGGACGGCAAGGTCGCCGGCATCGCCGACGTCCGCGACGAGTCCTCCTCCCGGACCGGCCAGCGCCTGGTGATCGTCCTGAAGCGGGACGCGGTCGCCAAGGTCGTGCTGAACAACCTGTACAAGCACACGCAGCTGCAGGACTCCTTCGGCGCCAACATGCTGGCGCTGGTCGACGAGGTGCCGCGCACGCTGTCGCTGGACGCCTTCATCCGGCACTGGGTCACGCACCAGATCGACGTGATCGTGCGCCGCACCCGCTTCCGCCTGCGCAAGGCCCAGGAGCGTGCGCACATCCTGGTCGGCCTGCTCAAGGCACTGGACGCGATCGACGAGGTGGTGGCGCTGATCCGCCGCTCCCCCACGGTCGACGAGGCCCGCACCGGCCTGATCGAGCTGCTCACCATCGACGAGATCCAGGCCAACGCGATCCTGGAGATGCAGCTGCGCCGGCTGGCCGCCCTGGAGCGGCAGAAGATCGAGGCCGAGCACAACGAGCTGATGGCCAAGATCGCGGACTACAACTCGATCCTGGAGTCGCCGGAGCGGCAGCGGCGGATCGTCTCGGAAGAGCTGCAGGCGATCACCGACAAGTACGGCGACGACCGGCGTTCGCAGCTGGTGCCCTACGAGGGCGACATGTCCATCGAGGACCTGATCCCCGAGGAGGACGTGGTCGTCACGATCACCCGCGGCGGCTACACCCGGCGGACCAAGACGGACCTGTACCGCTCGCAGAAGCGCGGCGGCAAGGGCGTCAAGGGCGCGCAGCTGAAGCAGGACGACATCGTCGACCACTTCTTCGTCACCACGACGCACCACTGGCTGCTGTTCTTCACGAACAAGGGCCGGGTGTACCGGGCGAAGGCGCACGAGCTGCCGGACACCGCTCGCGACGCGCGCGGGCAGCACGTGGCGAACCTGCTGGCGTTCCTGCCGGACGAGAAGATCGCCCAGGTGCTGGACCTGCGGGACTACGAGCAGGCGCCGTACATGGTGCTGGCCACCAAGAACGGGCTGATCAAGAAGACGCCGCTGAAGGACTACGACTCGCCGCGCTCGGCCGGCGTCATCGCGATCAACCTGCGCGAGGACGACGAGCTGATCGCCGCCGAGCTGGTCTCCCCCGAGGACGATCTGCTGCTGGTCTCCAAGCAGGCCCAGGGGCTGCGGTTCACCGCCACGGACGAGGCGCTGCGGCCGATGGGGCGGGCGACCTCGGGCGTGATCGGGATGCGCTTCCGCGAGGACGACGAGCTGCTGTCGATGGACGTCGTCCGGCCGGACACGTTCTTGTTCACGGCGACGTCCGGCGGCTACGGCAAGCGGACCCCGGTGGAGATGTTCCCGCTGCGCGGTCGCGGTGGGCTGGGCGTCATCGCCGCCAAGACGGTCGACGAGCGCGGCGGCCTGGTCGGCGCCGCGGTCGTGGACGAGGGCGACGAGGTCATGGCCATCACGCTGTCCGGCGGGGTGATCCGGACGCGGGTGTCCGAGGTGCGGCCGACGTCGCGCGACACCATGGGCGTGCGGGTGATCAACCTCGGCAAGGGCGACACGGTGCTCGCGATCGCGCGCAACGGTGACCCGGCTGAGGTGGAGGACGAGCTGGCCGAGGGCGAGGGCGTTGACGGCGCTGAGGTCTCTGACGTCTCTGATGTCGCAGAGGGTGCAGCTCTGGTCGCCGAGGCTTCGGAGGACGCGCCGGTGAGCGAGGGCTCTGAGGACGCGGGTTCTGACGACGAGTAGTCGCTGAGGGCCTGAACATGTGGCGGCGGTATCGGTGCGGGGCACCGGTGCCGCCGCTCTGCGTTCGGTGTTCGGTGTTCGGTGTTCGGCGACCGTGCTCGGGGCAGATGGGTGACGCCCGTTCGGCTGTCTGCCGCAGGCCCGCCACGTCCGGCTTGCTTCGTTGCGTGTCCGGTTATGTGCGCGGCGCAGTCTTGAGGTCCGTCGAACATATGGTCCGAGCTACGAAAAATTGCGGGGCCGGGGAGACCTACGGGGATTAGGACGGTAGCTTGGCCGGGTGAGTAGCGAGACGACGACCGATCCCGGCCTCGGAACCGACCCCGACGGCGTCGGTGGCGGGCCCCGCGCTTACGGGGCCGGCCCCGGCGCCGCTTCCGTTCCGGACGCCGCGCCGCCCGGGGCGCACCGGCAGGGTCCGCCGCCGAACCAGCCGCCGCCCGGTTACGGGCCGCCGCAGGGTGGGCGCGGACCTGCGGGTCCGGGTCCCGGCTACGGCCCCGGGCCTGGTGGCGCCGGCGGTGCTTCCGGCGTTCCCGGCGGCCCGGGGGCTTATGGCGCGCACGCTGCTCCGATGGCTCAGGGCGGTCCCGCCGGTTCTGGCGGTCCCGGCATTCCTGTTGCTCCGGGCATGGGCGGTCCCGGTCCTGGCCCGGCTCACGGCGCTGGTCCGGCTCACGGTGGTCCCGGCGTCCCGGTCGGGTCCGGGCCAGGTCAGATGCCCGGTGCTCACGGCGCGCCCACTGGCCCCGGTGCTCCTGGTGCTTCTGGTGCTCCGGGCGGCCCGTCGACCGGAGCGGCAGCCGGTGCGGGCGTCGGCGCGGGCGCGGGCGCCGCGGTGGCCGGCGCAGCGGCCTCGATCACGGCGGGTCTGTCGGGTCTGGCCGGACGCTTTTCCAGCGGCGGAGGCCGTCGTACCGGGGGAAGACGCAAGGAAGCCCCTACCATGGGAACCGTGGCGTATCAGCAATCGGAGTCGGCCCAAGGCCAGGCGGGCACCCGCCCCCAGGCCGGCGGCGGCTGGGGCGCACGCCCGCCCGGCCCGGCCGGCTCCCCCGCGGGCGCACCCCGCTACCAGCAGCAGCAGGCCCCCGGCGCGGCCCCCCGCGGCCGCAAGGCCCGCCTGCGCGTGGCGAAGGTCGACCCCTGGTCGGTGATGAAGACGACGTTCGTCCTGTCGATCGCCTTCGCCGTCGTCTCGGTGGTGGCGGCCGCCCTCCTGTGGTCGGCCCTGAACGCCCTCGGCGTCTTCGACTCCATCAACCGCACCCTGGCCTCCGTAGCCCCCGCGAACCAGCCCAACAGCGTCACCCTGACCTCAGTCCTGTCCTTCGGCAAGGTGATGAGCTTCACGGCCCTGGTGAGCGTGGTGAACATCGTCCTGTTCACAGCCCTCGCCACCCTCGCCGCCTACCTCTACAACATGTGCTCCTCCCTCGTCGGCGGCATAGAGGTCACCCTCGCCGACGACACCGCCTCCTGAGGCGCGGGGCCCCCGCAAAGCGGTTTTGGGGCACCGCCCCCGGTGGGGTAAGCTTCTCGACGTTACCAACCGGGGCCTATGGCACAGTTGGTTAGCGCGCCGCCCTGATAAGGCGGAGGTCGGTGGTTCAAGTCCACCTAGGCCCACCATTGCGGTCTTACTTGAACCGCTGTTCGCAAGAACGGCGTCGAGTAGGGCCGTAGGAGTGATCGTTACGGCGGTATCGTCCCTCGGGGCGGTACCGCCGTAATGCTGTATGGCCGCTGATCCGTGAAGCACTGCGCGCTGAGTTTCAACGAGTGGCCGGATGGTGTCGGTGAGGTCATCGCAGGCTACAAACGGCGCGCCGTTGTTTTCGTCGAGATAGATCTTGGTGAAGCATGCCTGGTTAAGCACCTTGCGGGCCGGACTGCCCGCCAGGCGGTAGAGACGGTGCACGTCGCCGAGCAGGTCAAGCAGCTCAGTGAGCGCTGAATGCCCGGCATCCAGGTTGGGCGCTTGGAGCTGGTCTAGCTGAAGTTGAATCCGTTCCTTCTCCTCGCGGATTGTGCGCATCTTGGCGGTGAGTTTGTCGTTTGGCCAGTCGGGATTGCCGACCAGATCGAGAAGGCCGTCAATCTTGGTACCCAGTTCTATGACTTGTCGGGTGAGCTGGGTGCGCACGAGGCTGTCGGTGGTCCCGCTGTTCGTGACGGCCGCCTGCATGGCTGCCGTGATCCGGGTGCGTAGGCCCGTGGAGACGCTGACAGTGCTGTAGTTATCCTCAACGGCCCGTTCGACCTCGGCAACCCTGAGATATGGCAGGTCACAGGTGTGCTTTTGTCGACCAGAGCACAGGAAGTAGAAGTATCGCTCGCCAGTGCGGGACTTGCCGGGTGTGTACAGAAGGCGGCTGGAGCAGCGGGCGCACCAAACAGAACCCTTCAGGTAGTGACTATGAGTGCGAACGCGCGTACCGCCGCCGCGTTCGATGTCCAAGACCTCTTGGACCCGGTCGAACAGTGGCCGGCTGATGATTGGTTCGTGGCGGCCTTGGTACTCCCGATCCTTGATGCTCACTATGCCGATGTAGAAGCGGTCACGCAGCATCTGCCCGAGCTTGCCCCTAGAGATCGGCTTGCCTGCCGGATACTTCTTCGTCGGTCGGGCGCGCAACCCGGCGTCAGTCAGGGCGTCCATGAGCGTTGGGAACGAGTAAGTACCTGTGGCGTATAGCTCGAAGGCCATCAGAACCAGCGGGGCACGGTCAGGATCTATGGCGATGGTGGCCACCTCGCGGCCCTCGAAGATCTCCTTGACGTTGAGATAGCCCAGCGGGGCACGCGCGATCGAGCCGCCCCGTTCCACTTTCGAGGCCATCTTCAGCGCGATATCGGCGCCCTGTGCCTTCGACTGGTATTCGTTGACGCCGTCGAGGATCGTGGCCACGAGGTCGCCGACCGGGTTGTCTTCGGTGTAGTCCATGATCGAGATGATCACCGTGCCGAGGTTACGCAACTCCCGCTTGGTGATCGCGGCATCCACAGAGTTGCGAAACAAGCGTGAGCGCGCATATGTGATCACGTAATCGATGTTCTTGTGGGCCCGCAGGTACGCCATCATCCTTTGGAACTCTTTGCGTCCGTCGATGCTGGTCGCGGTACGTCCCGGCTCGATGAACTCCGCTACGATCTCCGCTCCGAGTTCAGCGGCGCGCTTCTGCCCGTGCGTCCGCTGTGCAGGGATGGAGATGCCCTCGGGGTCATAGTCGGTATTCAGCTGTCCGGCGGAGGATACCCGCAGGTACAGCACAGCGCGCTTAGGCCTGAAATGCTCCGCATTCGGGAGTGTGGCCGTATTCACCGACTCCCTCCTGTTGCTGTGACGTTCCTGAACCGGGCAGCTACCGCCGTGATCGCTTCGTGCATCTCGGCGATAGCCGCATCCGGCAGCGGGTAGGTCGCGCGCAGCGCTGTATCGAGGTCTGCGTCGCTGCCGGATTCCGGGTAGCCCGCCGCAGCCAGCAGCGGACCACGCGCCGTTTTCAACACATCGGCGATAGCAACGATATGAGCCGGAGACGGCCGGTTGACCCGGTCATGGAACAGCCGGTGTAGCGACGTCAGCGGAATACCCGTGGCCTCACTGAGCGCCTTGAGTGTCAGACCACTGCGCAGCCGTGCCGCCTCCAAAAGCGCCCCAAGGCTCGAATCTGAAGCCATGTCCTCACCCGTTCCCCTTCCGAATTCGTGCACTGATGCCATTCTACCTGCATGTTTCCGAAATCGGAATGTCTGTACGGGATTAACTCAGTCTCCTGATGAAAGCCCTTGGCGCGACACATCGCCCCGTTCAGAATCTTTGGCGATCATCAGCAGCGCCTGAATGAGTAGTCCTTCGTCGACCTCTCTCCGTGGCACACCCCGAGCCACGACCCGCCGGTCACGGTGGTGATTCTCACGGGCACCCGAATCGGAGATGATCTTCTCCACGGCGGCAGCTGGCGGTTCCGTACCCCACCCACCCGCCCAGGACGCGCCGTTTCGCGTGTGGTCGCTTGCGGTAGGCGACTCGCTCGCTGCGGCGTTGAATATCTCGCTTTCATCGTCGCCGGTCATGCTGGCTTGCCCGCCTGCCGGGAGAGTTCACGCGCCGCATCGAGTTCATTGCGGATACCGGCGGCCTGCTCTGCGATCGCGGCGTTTGGCCAGCCCTGCCAGGCGTAGCGCCACAGGCCCTTACGCGCGGTTTCTGCGTCATCGGTGTCAGATGGTGCAGGGTTTCGGAAGTCTGCGCGTGCCTGTCGTAGGGCGGTGAATGTGCTGGAGTAGCGGCGGGTCTTGGTCAGTGGTTGTCCACCGAAGCCGAGCATGTGTGTCCAGCGATGCAGTCCCAGCGCCTCATAAGGTGCCAGCGTGCCGATGGTGCGACACGTATACATCAGTGCCCGGACATGGTCGGTTCGGGCGAGCGCGGCTATCTGTGATCGGTGTGTGATCGGTACGTCAGACCCGTGCGCGTCTTCGGTGCCCTTGGTGACGTACTTGGCCAGGTAACCGGCCGCACGCTCTGCCGGCAGTGTCGCGTCGAGCATGATGGGTCGGGCGTCGAGTTGTTTCCCGAAGTGCAGTATCGGGGCGCCGATCTCGACAGTTTCGGCGAGGCGTAGCCGGGCCGCCGAGGCTGCCTCCCCGATGACATGCGCGAGCAGTCCGGCCGTGGCCCACGACGGAGGTTCCTGTGCCCTGTCCTCGGGGCCGTCCAGGCGGAACGCCGCGTGGAAGTGGACCAGCCCGCGTGCCTGGTATTCGGCAACCCGCACATACTCCACGCGGACTGTGCGCCGGATCCGTGACCGGGGTACCCCGCCAGCGCGGGCGAGCCGCCAGTACAGGAAATCGATCATTCGGGCCCACAGCGCCGACGCTCCCGCGTTCCACAGCACGTGTCCGGGGTAGTCGTAGCAGGCGGCGCACAAGGGTTGTCCGATCAGCGTGTCCCCGGATGCATGCCGGTGGTGGCAGGTCATCGGGATGCCGTGTTGGCACCGCGGCTTGCCACGCCGGGCCCGGCACACGTCCCTAGGGCGGTCAGGGTTGGGACGCCGATGCACGGGACCGAAGGACGGCGCGGTGAGTGTGGCGAACACCAGCGGATGCCCGGCCACCGCGTCCGGAACCCCTTTGCCGCCTGACAGGCCCGCGCGGACCAGGTGGAATGCGTCGCCGGCGTACAGCCGTGAGCACGAGGCGCATCGTGTGGCGCGCCGGTTCATGCAGCGCACGGGTATCGCGCCGAACGCGGTTCCCTCCGACGACCAGGACGTCACGATTTCCCCGGTGGCGATCGCGACCAGCAGGGTTCGACCGGACAGCCAGACCGGGTTTTCACACGCGCCGACGTCTCGAATCTGTCGCTCGATCGCCGGATAGTCCGGCCGCGACAGCAGCTCGAACCAGTCCCGGTCCTCGATCGGGATCATTGCCAACCGGGCCGGGTTCGGCGCGGTCGGGGCGTTGGTGGATGTAGCAACATCAGACCTGGTGGTCTGTGGCACGTCTGCTCTCCTTGCAGACCAGGCAGCGCCGGCCGATGAAGCTGGCAGGCGCCGCTAGAGGATGCGGACGGAGCGCGCGGAACCGTTGGAGGCATCAGGGAGAAGTCACAAGACAGGTCTGCATGAATCGCGGCGAAGGCGTCGGGGCCGATGGTGAACCCCACAGGACCGATGGCCGCAGGTATGAGTTCTGATCAAGCGTCGTGAAGTGTGAGGCGAAGTGCGCGCGTGATGTTCAGGGACGGGGCCGCCGGACGCGAGTCGAGTTCGGTCCGGCGTCCCCAGGTGGCGCTGTTCTTAGGAGTGGTGCGAGCCCAGGAGCAGGGCTGTCAGCAGCAGCATGACCACCCCGATTCCCAGCCAGTAGGCGATGTGTCGCCGGTAGGCCACGACGGCGATCGCCGCCAGCAGCCACAGTGCGGTGACGGTGTCCGAGTCACGGTTCACGGTCCACCCGTCCACGGTGCCGAGGGGGAACCAGGTGCCAGGGGCACGCCGTTCTTCGCCGAGTGCGCATAGAAGATCGAGTGCAGCGCCGCGCTGATCATGGACCCGAACATCGACGAGGCCAGGGTGAACCCGAACAGCACGGTGATGATGGTTTCCAGAACCCTGACGGTTCGTGCCCGGATCATGAGGAAGGTTGCGATGCCGAACAGCAGCGCAGCCGACGTAGTGACCGTCATGACGTCTCACCCCCGGGCAGGCCGAAACCGCGCGGCGGAAGGTCGAAGCCGCCTCCCGGCAGGTAGAAGTCACTCAGACCGGGCAGCCACACCCGCTGATGGGCATAGTCGGTGGTGATGCGCTGCGCCTGCTCCGCGCCGATGTTCGCCGAGCGTGCCCGCATCCAACCACCCTCATTGGTGGTGGCGATCGCCACGCCCCGTTCCAGCGGGCCGATGCTCTGTGCCGCGTCCACCGCATCGGGGAACTTGTCCCCGAGCGTCATCTTGGCCGTTTCCGGATCGGCGACCCGGTGGCAGATCCGCCCGCCCAACTGTGCACGCAGCATCGTCACCCCCGGCCCCAACTCCGACCCGACCCGTTGACCGGCCACCAGCAGATGCACCCCCAGGGACGCGCCGAGCTGCGCGAGCCGAACCAGGTTGGTCGAGCAGGCCAGGGCATCGGCCTTGTCTTTCGGATCGGTCGCCAGGCACAGCTCGGCCAGCTCGTCCACCAGGAGCACGATCGGCACCGGTCGGATCTCCTCGGGCAGGTCCCACATCGAGCGGACGCCCGCGATGTGGCATTGGGTCGTGCGCTCCAAGACCACATCCACCAGGTGTCCCAGCACCCGCACCGCCGCCGGCCGATCCGTGGCCAGCGCCGAGAGTCGGGCCGTGTAGTTGCCCAGTTCCATGCCGCCTTTCAGGTCGATGCCGACCAAGGCGACGGGGCGCGGCGCCAGCTCCACCACCGCAGCGTTCATCAGCGTTGACTTGCCTGACTGCGTGGCGCCCGTGATCAGCCAGTGCGGCAGCAACCGCAGATCCAGCACCCACGGATTCCCGTCCTCCAGGAGCCCGACGAAGATTCGCAGCAGCCGCGCTGCCGCCACCGCGCCGGGTGACTCCTCGGTCTCCGTCGTGACGGACACCCTGAACCACGGTCGGCCGTGATGTTTCCGCCGGGCCAGCACTCCCGGCGTTGTGACGGTGGCCAGCGGGTCCCGGGCCGAGATTGTGAACTCGACTTCGCCACGGGCCGGAGAGGACACCCGAACCGAGTGCACCCGCCAGGCATGCGCCATTGCCTTAGCCGCGTTGACGAACTCGTCAGGGGTTTGACCCGGCAGCATCCTCGCCCGTGCCGTCACCGAGAACGGCCGGGGCCAGCCCATCCACAACCGGGGGATCACCGGATCAAGTTCCTTACCTTTGAGCAGAATCCCGCCGATCATGGTGTGCGCCCGCTTGCGCGTCACCGCCAGGTCGCACTCCCAGGCCAGCCGACGCCAGGTGAACCGGATACGCCCCCACAGGATCGGGAACGACACCGCGTACCACCACGTTCGCGGGAAACGCTCGCGCACCATCGGCAGCACGACCAGTAGCGCGGCGAAGGCCAACAGCACCGCCACCGACAGGGCAGAGTTCGATGTCATCGATCAGCCCTCCCCGGCCTGTATCGCCTCAGCGCGAAGGCCCGCGAAGTCAGCCAGCGCCGTGCCCACGGTGCAGATCTGGAACAGGTAGCCGCTGTACTCCGCGCGCTTCCCCTCTTTCTCGGCACCCTCGGCCAACTCCGCGAGCTTCCCCAGGGACTCGACGCCTTCCTTGATTCGGGCTATCGCCTCACCCGGGCAGCTCACGCCGGCTCACCGCCCTTGGCCGACCGAGGCCCGCCGGTCGGTGGTGTCGCGGCCGGAGCCGGCTGCGTCCCGGATGCACTCGACGCGGTACGCGGGGCAGAGGAGGGTGCCGCGTTGCCCGTGCTGTCGCCGGTGACCCTGGTGACGGACTCGGCGCGGAAGGCCAGGCCCGACCTTCCGTTCTGCTCCCAGTGGGTCACCATCAGGCCGTGCAGCGCGATCACGTCGCCTTCAGAGACGTCCGGCGCGTGTGTCCCACGCACCTTGATCTCTATGGCACTGGCGCGCCGCTGGCCCTCCTGACGCACCGCCACCGACAACCGGTAGTCCCGCTCCCCGGTCTTCGGGTTGATCTTGATCTCTCCAGTGTCGAAATCGACCACCGGTTCCGGATCGGCGATCAGGCGAGGCCTGATCCAATCGCCGACATCCACTCGTACGTTCTGCACGTTCACACTCCCGGCTCCAGGGCCCGCAGGCCCGCCTCTGGGTTGGACAGAACCAGCCCGGGCCACGCCCGAACCTGGCACCCGCACAGGTGGTCATCGGTCGAATGGACCTCGGCCAGTGGTGCCTGCGCGGGTGCCGAACCCCCAGGAGAGGACGCCCTGCATCGAGCAGGTAGGACATCACTCGTCATGATGAGTTCAGAGCCGAGGATACCCGTGTCTTTCACAGAGGTCGGTCATCACTTATCATGATGAGCGTGGCCCGATGGGGTGCCGAAGCGCAGGTAACAGGGTTCTGATACGCCAGAGACGCCCCCACGCGACGCCACGCGAACCCAAGAACCGTTATCAAAACGTGACCGACCGAGCGAGGCCGGACCAGCGCGCGCAGCGCCCTATAAGACCGAGGGTGACCAGACATGGCACGTGTCGTCAAAACCCACAAGCTCTACCAGCAGGTGACAGACGGCATCCGGGACGACATCACTTCTGGCGTCTACAGCCCGGGGGATGCGCTCCCATCCGAGGCCCGGATGATCGAGGAATACGGTGTTTCAAGAACCACCCTGCGGCAAGCATTGATCATCCTCCGCACCGAAGGACTGATCGAGATCCACCACGGCAAAGGCGCCTTCGTCCGCCACCGCAGCACCGCCGCCACCGCCCTTGACCGACCCCGAACCCGGCCCCTGCAAACCATTGGCGACGTGCACAGCTCACGCGAGGACGCCAACCCCGCAACCGCCGCGCTCCTCGGCATTGCCGAAGGCAGCGCACTGTATATCTGGGACACGATCGCCACAGAGCCGACCACCGGCCGCAGAGTCCTGACCCGAACCCTGCTTCCGTTCGCCGCCGCTGAAGGCACCAGCCTGGAAACCGACCCGTTCCCCGAACGTCCCGCCATGCTCGCCACACTGGCCACACGCCACGGCAAGCTCACCGCAAAAGAACACGTGACAGCACGCATGCCCACCCCCGACGAAACCACAGCACTAGCGCTACCGGACATCACGCCGATTCTGGAAACCACGCTCATCACCGCCGCCAAGGGCCGCACAGTTCTCGCCGAAACCGAGACCATCAGCGCCGAAGGCATCCAGCTGGTCTACCCGATCAAACAGGGCTGACCAGGCACGCTTCCGCATGATCGACTCCGCGCGCGCAGCCGGCGGATCCGTACCCCACCCCCGCCCCCTCCACCACCGCGACACCCGTGCGTGGTCACCACCGCCACGCGCCCCGCCCCCGAACATCGCCCAAGACCACACTCCCGCACGAGAGCACAACACCCAACGGAACTCCCCTTTACTTACTCAAGGGCGGCCTTCGGCCGCCGCGCGCGTCCCGGGCCGCGCCCGCGCTCGCGCGGCATGCGGCCTTCGGCCGGTCCGCGCGGCTCGGCGCGTCCCGTCCCGCGCGCACCCCAACCAGACCGCCCAGATGACGAGACGAGCACTACTACGACGCGCCCAACGTGATCATCGGTCGCGGTAAAGGACGCCTTCGGCGGCAGCCCTCACCCGGCCTCTGCTCACGTGGTTCCACGTCGGGACACCGGACACCCAGCACACGACCCCGCTTGGTCACCAGGCGGAACCGGCAGGCGGACGGCACGAACACACCCAGCCCACGAAACCACACCGGCCGCCCGCCGGCCGAACCCGCCGCCTTCAGGCCACCGACACCGCGCCTCACAACGTCCGAAGCTCCACCCGGCACCCCAACGCCAGCACCCACCGCATAAACCCCACCGCCCGGGGCGGTGAAACCTGCCGCTCCCAATTCTTAATCGACGACGTGTCGACACCGGCCAGCCGCGCCACCTCAGACTGCGTCAACCTCGGCCACGTCTCCAGCCGCAACCCGCGCAGCACCGCCAGCAAACACCGCATCTCGAACGCATCCTGCCTTTCACCCAACTCCCGGCCCAGCGGCGAATAAACCCAGTCACCACGGCCGTCAATGATCACGACCCGCATACCCAGCACCCGCGCCCTACCGATCAGATGCACCAACGTGGGCCCATCCCGCACCCACCCCTCCAACTCCCACACACGAACCGACTCCGCCGACACACCCAACAACCCGGCAAGCCGTTCCTGCGACAGGCCACCACGACCACGCCGCGCCGCCACCAACACACCATTGATGCCAGCCAACTCCCCGCGGACCCTTTCCTCATCCACGCCGAACCACCGACTCACCCCAGCGTTTCCGGCACACTGTCAGGCAACTCGTACCGCTGAAGCGGCGGCCACGAATCGATTCCCGCACGAGCACGCCGCGCCCCCGTTGACTGCTGACTCGGCCCCCTCCAGCTCTCATCCAACGCAGGCTCCGGCTCCACCGGCCACCCAGCCGCACGCACCCGCACCGAACAACCAAGATCCGCCGACCAAGCCAAAAACATCATCAGATGCGGGACCCGCCAGCGCCTCTCCCAACGAAGCACCGTGGTCTCCGAGACACCCAGACTGACCGCCACCGCACCCTGCGTTTTCCCGCCCACCCTGCGCTTGAGTCGCAGCACACCCGCCAACCGTGACCACTCGGCCGCCACCAGCTCAGGACCCGGACACACGTCACCAGTTGGCACATCCACAACAGGGCCACCCTCGATCTCCAACCGCAACCCCACCACAGCCGCCATCGAGATCACATGAGGAACCGTCGGCGCGTCCCTCCCCCCTCGCCAGTCATGGACCGAACAAGGATGCACCCCCACCCGTGCCGCCAAGGTCGGAACCTGCAAACCGTACGCCCGACACTCGGCCCAAATGGCACCCAACAGCACGTCAAAATTGCTGCGCGCCCGCTCATTCCATTCCGCAACCATCGTCGCCCCTCGTTAACATTCCGCCGACAAAACCCGACGCCACCAGCGGAACCGGCAGGCGGGGCAAGAACACGCCCCGCCGGCCGAACCCGCCCGTGCGACCTCACCAGCGGAACCGACCGCGGGGCCAAGAACGGGCCCCGCGGTCGAACCCGCCCCATGGTTGAAAGGTCGCGGAGTGCGCTCACACACCCCCAGCGGTCACCGAACCCGGGTCACGACCGCGCTGGTTTGAACCAGGAAACAGGCCAACATGCGCAAGCCGCTCCCGCATCAACTCCACAGAGCCCTCAGACCGCCGTGGAGGCACGGCCATGACATCGCCAGCGGGACGGAGAACCACCCGACACCCCAGCGCGTGAGCCCACACCATCAAAGCAATGGGGCGAATTGCCATTGCAGCCTTCTCCCACTTCTGTATCGAAGATCCAGAAACGCCCACCAACTCGGCAAGCGTCGCTACATACATATTCGAGGCCTTACGGCGATCCCTCAACGTCCATGCCAAGCGTCGTCGCTCCAACAACAACCACGAATCACGAGGCAGCCGACGTACCGAGTCATGCCATATCTCGCCGTGGCGGCCCTCGACCACCAGCTGCAAACCAAGCGGACGAGGCCACTCGATCAAGTGATTCAAAGTCGGTGCGTTAATCCCTTTCTCCCAATCTGAGACCGCCGAATGCCAAACCGGCAGGGCCTCCGAAAGCTCTCTTTGGGTAATCCCGGCGTCCGAGCGGGCTCTATACAAAGAATCAATGACTCCGGAAAGAGCTGATTCCGCCAAGTCGTCAACGTGCAGCACCATACGATTATTACCCTCCGCTGCCACGCCCAGCAGCATGTCGACCTCACCGGGAATTCACCGAAGCCCAATCATGCTCGTGAAGGATTCATATCCCCTAGCTCAAGCGCGGGCCTAACGCCCCAGCCACAAGCAGGACTCATTGCCTACGTGTCGAAGCCCAATCGAAAAATCCAAACACCGAGCCCAGGCGATCATCGCAAGCGGCTGGCAGCACCCGTCTTCTTCCCACCGCTGAACCGATGACCGGCTGACCCCAAGCAAACGCGCAAAGTCGGTCTGCGAGAAACCACGCTGTTTCCGCCTTTTCCATAGCGGAACCGCCAGACGGCGCGTCTCATGAAGCACGAACGATTCGTCATTCTTCAACGTCACCGACAGCTGCAACTCTGGGTTGTAGTCCCCATCCGTCAGCGCCAAGCGATGCCCGAACGCATACGCTCAACTGATCAGATGCGGCTGACCCGGACTGTCGTAACACTTCTCCCAATCACGCAAAGTACGATCAGCCACACCAAGCAAAACCGCCACGTCCATCTGATTCACGCCGAGATCCAGACGAAACTCGTACAGGTGCCGTTGCATATAAGACAGCTGCCGTTTCGCCGCCGCTGCCCCCCTCAGCTCCAAACCCAACCTCCAGACACGGGGCACCCCAACTCACCAGCGGAACCGGCAGGCGGGGCAAAGACACGCCCCGCCGGCCGAACCCGCCACTGCCAACTTGGCAAGCACCAACCACCGGTTCTCAAGCCACAGCCCGAAGCCCATCAACACCCACAGGCAGAAGCTCATCCGGCCCGATCTCACCCCACAAGTCAGCGTCATCAGGATCAGGCCCGATCCACGCCGCCGCCGTACCATCGACGCGCACCGCCAAACTCACGCCGTACAACTCGACCGCATATCGCAACTCGTCAGGCGCCGACTCCGCACCACCGATTTCCAGCAACACCCCGGCAAGCCACTCCGCCCGACGACGTGCGCGAACGTAGTTCACCCCCTTCCGGCGCTCCCAAAAATCCGGATGCACCCACCAAACGTCCATACAGAACCGACCTCCCCGAAACGGACCAACGGACCGCACCGAGGTATCAGAACACGAACATGTTGCTTCGCCCCGATACCATCGGTACCGGGTCTGTTGACCCGCCGGGCCACTCCATGTACCCCTCGCTAAGGACAGGGGTGGCCCGGCTTGCCATGCACGGCGGGGAGCAGGACCGGGGGGAAGACCGGAACGGGCCACCGGCCATTGCCCTAATCCCCGCCACGGCAACGCACGACAGACGATCGAAAAGGGCCGAGGGCTCGTCTGTCACACGCCGCCGTCTCGCGGGTGAAGCCGTTGCCACGGCCCCTCAACCCACCCGCAAGCACCATCCCCGCACTACGGCGGCACAGGGAAAACCTCCTCCGTGGCGTCCACATCCACACGGTTCAGATCTGCGGCCACCACCCACCGCCGTGGCTTCTCACCCGTGGGAGTCAGAACCAGCGCGAGCGGCACACAGCACAGCGGCCCCAGATCCGGCGCATCCTCGGGGACCTCGCAGGCCCGATGCGTCGGCAACTCCACGACGCTCAACACCTGCTCATCCCCGACCCGCACCACGTCGCCCGGCTCGTACTTCTCAGCCATGGCGCCCCGCCAACAGCTCAAGCTCGGCCACCGCCTCGGCACCGGTGAGCACGTCCGTCGCGCTCAGCCACTCCACCAGCATGTACACGCCGAGCTCGGGATTCAGAAGCAGCCTGGCGCGCCGTGGACGAGTCCGCAGCACCTCCGACCACGCCAACTCCGCAAGCGACAACCCCTCAGGCAGCGCCTGCCCGATCGAGATCAGCACCGCGTCCAGCGCCGCCAACTCCTGTCGAATACGTTCATGATGGATGATCATGAACATGCCAACCCCGGGTTCCTCCACGAACTGCGTGTTCACCCAGGCCGCGCCATCAGGGGTCTCTATCACCGCATACGTCACCGGTCCCGAGGACTCCACGGCTTCCGAGGGCTCCACCGGCTCAACAGGGCGGCGCTTGTGCAGCCTCATCAGGCACCGCCCCTGAACACGATCAGCAACCCCACCGCATTGGCGGTCAGCGACGCCAGCGCCACCGTCGCCAGCAGCAACACCCGCGTGCGACCGCGCGGCTCATCCCACACACACGGCCGCTCGTAGAACACGCCTGTCGTGTCGTTCTCCTGCATTGTCACGACACGACCCCCGACGTACGCGGGGCATCGTCGCCGCGCCAAACCTGCATGAACGACGGCTCGCTCAGGTACATCGACGGGAGCAACGACCCGAACCAGAACACCCACCAAAGTGAGGGGTTTCCGCCGTCGCCGCCGGTCGTCTCCCAACGCTCCAAACGCCGCCACGTGGCACCGATCAGCACCAGCGAACCGAACTCGATCTCCGACAGCCGCGCCGGACCGGACTCCAGCAACATGCTCACGACCGCACCCCCTCAACAGGGTTCGGAAACGTCGGCCGGGTACGACACCACGCAACCAACACCCCATGCCGGAACTTGGACGCATCCGGCGCCTTCCCCGCAGAGGGCTTCTCGTGGAACAGAACCGTGTACTCCCGAGCCACCGCCCGGTCCACAGTCGGACGCCACGCACCAACGTTCATCGACTCGCCCAACGGAGCGACCCACGCCCCTACCGGCACCTGGGATGCATACCGAACCTCAGCACCAGGAGGAGAGCCGGCCGGAAGCGCAGGTTTGACCTTCGACTGCACCACGATCACCCTTCCTGCCTGATTCCGATCGAGTCGCCGGAGGCAGCCTCCGCGTAGGCGCCGCCTTCCGGTCCGAGTCGTGCTAGACACATTTGACTTCGACCACCTTCGTCTGCCGAAAGCCTGATACGTCACCCATCAGGCGCTTCGCTTGAGTCAGTGAGAGCACGGCCATCGTATACGTAGCTTCGTATACGCACAAGCTCTTCGTATACGATAGGCGTGCCCCTCGCCGAGCAACAGACCGAAGGGATCAAGTCGAATGCCAGAACCGGCTTACGTCACCATCGCTGGCGCGTTCGCGCGTCGTATCCGCAGCAGAGAGCTGACGCCCGGCTCACAGTTGCCGAGCCTCGCCGAGATCGCTCAGCAGCACGGGGTGTCCGACATCGTGGCGCGAAAGGCTGTCGAGCTCTTGCAGAGCCAAGGACTTGTCCGGTCGGTTCGCCGACGCGGGAACTTCGTGACCGATCGGCCGAACCTGGTGCGGGTATCGCCGGAGCGTCAGACCGAGACCGCCGAGACGACGTTCCGACACGAGTCCGACGAAGAGGTCCAGGTGGAACGGGACATCTCCGAGCTGCCTGCCACCGACGCGCTCTCCGAGGCATTCGGGCTCGCGGTCGGTGACCCGATCACGCATACCGTCACGCGTGCCTCAGAAGGTGGGCGGCCAGTGTCGATTTCAGACACATACCAACCGCGAGGTGTCAGCGGCGTGGCGGCAGCTACGGATCTGGAGGAGACGCTTGCTGATCGGCTACCGGAGCCGAGTCACGCCGAATGGCTGCGTTCGACGCCTGGCGATCTCGTCAAGACCATCCACCAGCGTTTCTACGCTGTTGACGGGCAGCTCATCATGATCTCGGACATCTCTTACCCGCAAGGGCGCTACGACGCCTTCCTCTTCAGGATGCCGATCAGGCGGGACGTAACCGACAAGGGAGCCGATCAACCGTAAGCCGCGGTCCCACTGTGACTTGGCAGCCGTCAGCGCCGGACCCAACCTTGCGCGGCGTCTGCCAAGTTCCACCAAGAGACGAAGCTCGTATCCGTGGACTCCAGCTTCCAGCGGTTCGTCAACGCGTCGAAGAACGCATCGTCGCCTGTCTTGCCACCCTTGGGCTCGCCGATATAGACGAGCCGATCGCCGCCAACGGCTTCGAAAGAGGCCAGCGCATCCGACGCCATGCTGTTGCCCCAGCCGGGCGGCCAGCACAGAAGAAGCACGAACTCTTTCATATCCGCCTCCGACAAGCGGTCCAGTCCTGCGACCGGGAACCACACGTTGGCCTGCCCGGCGGCTCGTGGGAACGACGCGTTGTCGATCGTGTCCGGCGGCTCCAGTTCATAGGCGCGGACTTCGTGGCCGGCGTGTGAGAGTTGCGCAGCCCAGTAGCCGCGACCCGCACCTAGCTCGATGATCGGGCGCCCACCGCTGAACTGGGCTACCCAATCGATCGACTCGGGGGAAGGAATCGCATAGGCGTAAGCGGCCTGAAGGATCATCTGAGCGTAGGCAAGCTGTGCGCTGCCTTGAGGATTGCCGCCATCGACTACACGGCGCCCATTGTGTTTGGACACCGACGCCGCGACGATCTCCCAGTACGGATTGACGCTCGTCGCTGCGTCGCCGGTCATGAAGTGCAAGAGCCTCACGTCAAACGCAGCATCAGCCTCGCGGTCCCCCGTGCCAGACAAGCCAGCTGCCGCGTCGAAGTACTCCGCGACGCGGGGATACTCCGCGCGGAGTAACTGATCATCGCTTAGGAACGCGCGCAGCTCGGCGCGACGTTCGGGAGTGAGTACAAGCTCTGGCACAACCCCACCCTAACGGTGCTGCATGTGGTCGAAGGCCCACATGAAGCGGGTAGACAGTGGCGAAAACTGTTTTCAATAAGCAACATATCGAGTCTGTAGCGTCGTAGGGGAGCGAGTCAACCCACTGACGCCCGATTGAGCGATTCGCTGTCTCCGCTGGCGTCCTACCTTGGCGTTCTAATTCGGTTGCGTAACGCGCTATAGCCACCGCTACGGTGGCGCCTTCTCCGGACGTCAAGGGCACTTCGTTAGCCCTTGCCCTCCTACGAAGACACCCCCTTCGCTCTTGGGGCGCGTGGTCACCGGAACAGGCCAACACGTTGCAGTTCGCGATGGGCACGAGCGAGAGCTGAAACGACGCCTACGGCGCGCTACTCAGTCGGATGCGTCCCGCACGCCTCACCACGCGCCGCCGGCACCCGGCTTCGCGGCCCACAAACAAATGGACACGCCTTCGGCGAGCCCTCCCTCCGAGATGGCCGCGAAGATCACTCCCGAGCAATGTTGGTAGCGTCCGGTTTTGATCACCTCGCCGGTCGGACACCACAAGGGTTGCCAGACGTCGTCCCCATCATCAAGGAGAGCACTTGACGATGGGGACGACGCCCGGCAAGGCGCAGCCTGCCCGACCGACGAGATGATCAAAACCTAGGGGGAAGGCTATGGACCCGAGTCCACATCGAGGACCCCGCCTTGCTCGCGTGCCAACGAGTCAAGCCGCTTCCGAATCTCTGTGACCTGGGCACTTGGGTTCGAGTAAGCCACAAGAAGGTCCACCCCGGTAGCAAAAGCCCCGGACCTGCTATGGTCCGGGGCTTTCGCGTTGCGGTCGAGACCGCAGTCGCTGCCGCTACTCGCAGGCGTTCGCCAGAAGATCAGTTTCGCGCCCGCGGGGCGGCTCAGCCCGGGCCGAAAGAATACTGGTACGACAGTATTATGCGAATGCGGCCCGAGTCTTATGCCGGCGGCGTGAGCGTCTGGTAGTACCGCACTCCGTAGAGATGCCCGCTGGTGATCATGACGGTCACCTCAAGGACCTTGCCGTTCGCGTCGGTGATGGTGCGAAGCGTGCGCATGACCGGGATCTCGTCGGGGAGTTCGAGGGTCTGGAGTTCCTCGGTGGTCGGCTCGCGGACTTGGATCTCGTCCATGAGTCCGTGCTGTTGCCAGCCGAGGGCTGCCAGCACGGTGGGCTCGGTCGCGAGGTCGCGCTGGTGTTGGGGCTGGTCGAGCGCGGTGCCGGTGATGACTGAGTCCGGGTAGTACGACCACTCGATCTCGACCGGTTCGTCGTCGCGGAGCATCAGGCGTTTGCGGAGCAGCGCGGTTTCGCCTTCGGCCAGGCCGAGCTTCTGCGCCGCGTCCGACGGCGGGCGCTCGGGGCCGATGTGCAGGATCTGGTAGGTGATGGTGCTGGTCGGCGGTTCGAGCTGGGCCGTGGCCTCGCTGATCCTGATGCGGTCGCCGCGGATGAACAGGGCCTTGCCGCGCCGGCCCTCGACGAAGCCCTCCGCCTTGAGCATCGCCACGGCCCGCTGGGCGGTGTTCGTGGTGGTGCCGTAGAGCTCCTTCAAGCGCTCGAAGGTCGGGAGGGTGCCGGTGATGTCGCCGGCGAGGATCTTCGCGCGCAGGTCGGCGGCGATCTGCGCGGACTGGGGACGGTTGTCCACGCGCTTCATGTGTCGCTGGCCCCTACTTTCATCAGTTCCCTTCCATGCCCACCTCAGCGACACAGTAGCAGCACTACGCCGGTATGCGGCGTTCGCGGGCGGGAGGTGGCAAATCCCCAGTTATCCTTGTCTGGATACTGTTAAATCAGTAACCTGAGGTGCGCCTCTGCGATCGGGAGCTAACGGCGCGTCACGAGATCGCATGGCACGTTCTGCCGAAAGGAGACCGAAGGTGCCTCGATTCGAGTTGAAGTCCGCAGCCGACCTCGCGGTGGGAGATTGGGCCCACGTCGACGGGGCCTGGGTGCGGGTCCTGGGATGCGTGACCGATGCGAGCGGGTGGACGCGGGTCACCCTCGACCGCTTTCCGCTGCCGGAGACGGTGGTGCACCGGACTGTCGAGATGCCGTGGTCGCGAACCCAGCCAGCGGGTTCGGCATGAGGCGGCCGGAGGACATCAGGGCCTTTCTGGCCGAGCACAGCGACGGCCGGGTGGTCGGCCGGGTGCCGGCGATGTTCGGCATCGCCGTGACCGCGGCGGAGGCGGAGTTCCAGCGGCGGCTGCTGTCCGCGGGGCACTCCAGCAGCTACCTCGCGGTGCTGGGGCTGGCGGCGACGTTGACCTTCGACGCCGGGGAGTTCTTCCCCGCCGCTGAGGAAGAGGCGCGCCGCGATCAGAGTGAATGGCACGGCTACCACCGGGGTCTGCAGACGGCTCTGGCCTGCCTGGTCATGCACGAGACCGGCAGCAACCCGCGCCAGGCCGCGCTGCAGGTCGCCGAGCACACCGAGACGCTGATCCGCTGCCGGTGGAACACCCGGCCGCCCAAAGGGGGTGGGTGAGCCGTGGACATCTGGCACAAGGAGTTCGCCGGCCGGCCCGAGTGCCTGGCCGAGGCCCGCCGCTTCACCTGTGCGGTGCTCGGCGACTGCGACGCGGCGCACACCGTGGCGCTGGTCGCGGACGAGTTGGCCGGCAACGCGATCAAGCACACGGCCAGCGGACGACCGGGAGGGGAGTTCGTCCTGCGGCTGACCCGGTTCGCCAACCGCTGCCTGGTGCGGGTCGACGACCAGGGCGGCCCCTCGACCCCCGCGTTGCGCGCTCCGGACGATGAGGCCGAATTCGGGCGCGGCCTCACCATCGTCGCCACCCTCTCGGACCGCTGGGGCGTCGACGGCGACGAGAACGCCCGCTCGGTGTGGGCCGAGATCCCCTTCGACGAGGCTCCGGCGATATCGGGGCCTGCGGGCCCCACCGCCGACCTCCCCCAACAGTTGAGAGCCAAACGAAAGGTCGGCATGACGACGGACGACTGGAAGCGTTGATGGGGCTGCACGTTGACGCCGGTGCGGAACGGGCCCTGAAGCGGATCATCCATGGTCTGCGAACCGCACGCTTAGAGGTCGGAATCTCCCAGAACGCGCTGGCGGTGGGCCTTCCGGTCCGGGGGAGAGCAGTATCCGAATGGGAGACCGGGGCGATAGAGCCGACCCTGGGGCACCTGATCCAATGGTCCCGCGAACTCGGCCGCCGGCTGGTGATCATCGGCCGGGACGGCGAAGTCCGCAACGGTCCGCAGCGCCAGCGCCCCGGCGAGGCATGGGAGTCCTTCGAAAGGCGGCGGCTGGCCGTCCCCTTACGGAACCGCCGCCTGGCACTGGGGATGGCCCAGGGACAGCTCGGCGAGCTGGTCGGCGTCAGCCGGGACTCGATCCAACGCTGGGAACTCGTCCGCGTGCCCCCGCGGCCGATCGCCCACGTCGTCTGGGCCCGACAGCTCGGCTACTCACTGGACCTCCGGCCCATCGCCGAGGGCGTCCCGCGTCTGCGCCGCCTTGGCCCCGGCCCCGGTGAGCCTGCTGACGATCACGACTTTTACGCTCGGCAGCGTGGGCGACAGAGCAAGTGAGGCCATCTGATGGCCGACGCGGCGTTCCTCTCGGGCGGTGGCGGCGCCGAAGACTCGGCGCCGCTGGACGCGGCCTTCGCTTCGGCGGTCGGCTACGGACATGGCGAACGCCCCGGAGCCACCATCCGGGGCGTTCGCGCTTCGGTGTCAGCTAGCTCATCTGTCCGCCTTCGAGCTTGCTGAGCATGGTCTTCACCTGGTTGATCGGGATCGAGAACCCGAGGCCGACGCTGCCGCCCTGGGAGCCGTAGGAGCTGGTCGGCGAGTAGATCGCCGAGTTGATGCCGATGACCTGGCCCTGGGAGTTGAGCAGCGGGCCGCCGCTGTTGCCGGGGTTCAGGCTGGCGTCGGTCTGGATCGCGTTGTAGGTGACCTGGCTGCCGCCGGAGAACCGGCTCGACGATTCGCTGCTCACCGTCACCTGGCGGTTCAGGGCGCTGACGATGCCGCTGGTCACCGTGCTCTGCAGGCCGTCGGGGGAGCCGATGGCGATCACCGTGTCGCCGACCTGGATGGTGTCGCTGTTGCCCAGGCTGGCCGCGGGCAGGCCGCTGACGTTCTGGGCCTTGATCACCGCCAGGTCGCTGCCGGTGTCGTAGCCGACGATGGTGCCCTGGGCGGTCTTGCCGTTGTTGAAGGTGATGGTGATCTGGCCGTTGCCGTTGGCCGCGTCGGAGATCACGTGGTTGTTGGTGAGGATCAGACCGTTGGAGCTCAGGATCACGCCGGAGCCGACGGACTTGCCCTGGTAGGAGTCAACCGCGACCTGCACGACCGTCGGCAGGGCGGCCTTGGCCACCTGGCCGACCGTGGTGCTCGGGGTGCCGGTCTGGTTGCTGACCGGGGTGTTCACGGTCGTGTTGTTCAGCGGGGTGCTCGACGAGGCGGTGTTCGAGGAGCTGTTGTGAGAGGTGATGCTCCCGGCGATTCCGCCGGCGGCGGCCGAGGCGGCGATGGTCCCGGCGACGATCAGCGCCAGGCCCATCCGGCGCTTGCGGCGCGGCGGCTGCGGCGGCTCCGGCGAGAACGCCGGTATCGCGGAGTAGCCAGGGCCTCCGGGGCCGCCCGGGTGGTCCGGGCCGCCGGGAACGGCGTAGCCCGGGGTCACCGAGGTGATCGGGGTGTACGGGGGCAGCGCGCCCGAAGAGGTCGACGTCGCGGACAGGTCCGAGGAGGCGGGGTGGGTGGAGGAGCCGGACGGGTCGGAAGAGGCCGACGAGGAAGCGTGGGCCGGACCGAGCACCGGCCCGGAAGACGGGTGGCCCCACGGCTGCGGGTTGCCGGTGGCGGGCTGCTCCGGCTGGTACGGGTCGTGCTCGAATCCGGTCATGGTGAACACGATGCGCCGGGACGATGAGAGTGCCTTGCCGAGAGCATGAGAATCGGTGAAGAAAGCCGTGAAGTAGACGGCCCGATTCCTAAGGAACAGCCGGGCCCTGTCTTCAGGAAACGAGTTGTCCGAGGTCACGGCCGCGCGCGATCATCATGCGATGGACCGCGATCCGCTCGGCGCCGCCCGGACTCTGGTGCGCGACCGTTATCCACAGGCTGTGTACGCCGTTCTGGCCGGCAGCGTCCTGACCGAGCACCGCACCGCGGGCTCGGATCTGGACATCGTCGTCGTGCTCCCTGTCGACGATCCACTCGCGCCGCGCCGCGAGTCGCTGGTCTTCGCCGGCTGGCCGGTCGAGCTGTTCGTGCACGACGAGCGGACCCTCGACTGGTGGCTCGCCAAGGAACGCCCCGAACGCAAGCCGACCCTGTACCGGATGGTCGGTTGCGGGACGCCGATCGTGGGTGATCCGGCCGAACGCCAAGCGGCCTGCCGCGCAGTCCTGGACGCCGGACCCGATCCGCTGGCACCGGCGCGGCTCGAAGCGGCCCGCTACGGCCTCACCGATCTGCTCGACGATCTCGTGCACGCTACCGATCCCGGCGAGCGTCAGGTCGTCGCCGCCGTGCTGTGGACCGACGCGGCGCACCTCGCCCTGGTCGCCGGAAACCGTTGGAACGGCACCGGGAAATGGCTGCTGCGCGAACTGCGCGCCCACGACCCGGAGCTCGCCGACCGCTGGCTGGCGGCGCAGCACGACCCGGCCGCGGTCGAGGCCTTCGCCCGCGACGTCCTGGACCGGCTCGGCGGACCGCTCTTCGACGGCTACCGGGCCGTGGCGCCGCGTCCGGAGGTCACGGCGCCTGGGAGATCGTGAGCGGGAACTCGGTCAGCGTGACCGAGGGCCCGGATGGGTTCGCGACGTCCGGCAGCTCCACCGGATCGACCATCAGGTAGACCGCGTCGCGGGGCGGGAAGGCGGTCAGATCCGTGTTCAGCAAAGGGAAAGCGGCCTTGGTGGCGAACGTCGCCACACGGGCTGTGCTGCATGGAGACGGTCAGATCCTGAGCCAGTGACTCGGCGGCGGGGTACTCTCGGCCGACGGCAGGGGCGACGAAGCTGCCGCTGGCGGGGCCCTTCTCGGAGACGGTCACGGTGCCGAGTTCGGCGTCGTACCCTGTCAGCTGCTCGGCTTCCGTGCGGACGACGACGGTCGGCCGATCGCCGGCCACCCGGTCGCCGACGCGGACCTGCCCGGTGCCGAGCACCTCGAAGCGGCGCAGGATTCCGTTGCACTCCAACACCATGTCGCCGTCCTCGGTGAGGGCGACGGAGGTGCCGGAGGCGGGTAGCGCGCCGGTGCCCGCGGATCGTGCGGCGGCGTGCGCGGCGAAACCGTTGGCGGAGAACAAGAAGACTGAGCCGGTGACGGCCAGCGCGGGACGAAGTCTCATGGCCGGTCCTTTCGGGAGATTTGTCTCTTTGGTGGCTATTATCGTCTCTCACGCCACTGACAATCCCGGTCCCACGCCGTGCGACCTCGTCCTATCGCCCTCCGCCTCCCGGCGAAGACCCTTGGAGCGCAAGCGGATTCGGGAACGGCGGCCAGAACGGCAGCGGCCGTGGCCCGAGCGTTTCGGCGTACGCGTTCTCGGCCAGTGCGCGCATGAAGGCGGCGTGACTGGCCTGCTTCCGGAACCGTTCGGCCCGTGCGGGATCGAAGGGCACCCTGCCGGGCCAGCGGGCGGCGGGGACTTGAGGAGGCGAGGGAACCCCCTGGCATGACGGGTCGTCCTCGGCGTCCAGAGCCCGCGCCACCGACTCCAGGGCGTCGAGCATCCCGCCGGACATCACGGCGTCGATTCCGGTCGTCTGCACCGGATACGGGATCTCGGCCCACACCGCCCGCGCGCAGCCGTCGCCCAGCACGCCCCACTTCCGTGAGATCGCCGAGACCATCGCCAGCCCGCGCCCGGATTCACAGTCCCAGTCGGCGTCCTCGTCTATGCCTTCGACGTCTATGCCGTCGACCACCACGTGCGGTTCGGTCGGCGAGCCCTCGTCGTCGACCCGCACCTGCCAGCGGTCCGCGAAGGCCGCGAGGTGCACCACGAACTGCCCGCCGGGAGCGCCGCTGGCGGTGTGCACGATGGCGTTGCCGGCCAGTTCGGAGACGGCCAGGACCACCAGGTCCGCGCCCGGCGCGTCGCCGAGCACCATCTGCGTGAACTGGCGGACCTCGGCGAGGTTCTCGGCCAGCCCGGGGAAGGAACGAGACCAGTACGACAATGGGGGCCTCCCGGACGGTGGGGAGGGGGCGGTTCCACCCTCCCGTCAGCCAGGCTAGCCCCCAACGTGCCCTTTTTCAGGGCATTTCAAGGAAGTTCCCTTATTTGGATGATGATTCCTCATCCAGGTTTAGTGGGGGCAGCCGCGCGAGGTCCATCTCCACCCGATTGATGAGTCCGATCGCCTCTTCACCGTATACGGCCGACTCCTCGAAACGCCGGAACTGCGCCACGTGTGTCGACACCTTGTCAGGCTGCGCCATCAGCAGCTCGCCGGTGAACATCTCCACGGCGACCTCGCGGTCGTCGTACAGCGTGAAGGTGACCATCGGCAGCCCGCGCATCGCCGAGGTCCACGGCAGGATCCCGACCCGCACCCCGGGATGCACGGCCATCTGCCGCAGCCGGTCGAACTGCGCGGCCATCACCGTGAGCTCGCCGGGCCAGGTGCGCAGCACGCCCTCGGTGATCAGGAAGGTGAACTCGCGGCCGTCCTCGAACAGCACCGACTGCCGCTCGGTGTGGGTCATCGCGGCCTTGCCCACCTCGCGCTCGGACAGCCAGGGGGTGAGCCGGTTGGCGTCCCGGGCGTACTCGGCGGTCTGCAGCAGGCGCGGGATGATCGAGTTCGAGAACGTCGACACCGCCGAGCAGACCCGCTCGCGGTCGGCGATCTGGTTCAGCAGTGTCAGGCCCTTGCCGTAGCCGCGGTTGCTCGCGGCGTCGGCGGCGGCCTGGCCGAGCAGGTCGAACAGGCTCTCCTGCTCCTCGGCCGGCAGGTTCAGGGCGGTGACGATCCGGGCCAGCACGTCCCGGCTGGGGACCATCTTGCCGTGCTCGACCTTGGACACCGCCGAGGAGGTCACAGCCGCGGCGGCCGCCAGCTCGCCGCTGGACAGCGCGCGCTCCATCCGGAACTGCCGGATCCGGCCGCCCAGCTTGGCCGCGTATGGACTTCGCACCGCACTCATACCCATTGGTTCTACACCACTTGTGAGGAATCGGTGACCGATCCGGCAGGATCAGTAGCCGGCGGTCACCTGTATGGATTGTGTTGGACTGGGCCGACGACCCGACGTGCGCCTCGTCCCGGCGGTGACCGGCGGCCCGAGGCCCTCCGGCGCGGCTCGCGCCCCGCCGGCTCAGCCGGTTCCTGCCCCGGCCGGCGCCGGGATAGACGCCATCGGACGTCTGTCACTCGTAAGAAGCCCGGTGACGGTCTCCAAGTCGAAATCGGCGCCGGCCGCGTAGCCGTCCAGCACGGCGGCGTGCGCGGTGATCTCGTCGGCGCGGGAGAGCAGCAGTTCGCCGGTGAAGGTCTCGACGGCCACCGCGGCGTCGTCGTGCAGGGTGAATCCGTACAGCGGGAACACCTCGGACACCGCCGCCGAATCCGGCACGATCCCGATCCGCACGCCGGGCAGCGCTGAGAGCACGCGCAGCCGGTCGGCCTGCGTCGCCGCCAGCGTCGGCGGGCCCGGGCACAGCCGCAGGGCACTCTCGGTCAGCAGGAACTCGAAGCTGCGACCCTGTTCGAACAAGACGCCCTGGCGCTCCAGGTGCAGCGCCGAGGCCCGGCCGAGTTCGCGCTCGGACATCCAGGGCGTCAGGCGCGCGGCGTAGCGGGCGTAGTCGGCGGTCTGCAGCAACGGCGGGATCATCGACGTGGAGAAGGATCGCAGGACCGTGGTGTTGCGCTCGCGCTCGGCGATGGCGTCCAGCAGCGCCAGGCCGCGGCCGTGCCGGCGCCGGTCGGCGGCGTCGTCGACCGCGCGGGTGAGCAGGTCGCGCAGATCGGTGCGGTGCTCGTCCCCGAGGCCCAGGACGCCGAGCACCCGCTCCAGAACCTCTGTGGAGGGAAGCATCATGCCGCGCTCGATCTTCGACACCGAGGGTTGGGTGACACCGGCGCGGGCGGCGACTTCGAGTCCGGACAAGCCGAGGTCCAGTCGGTGCCGACGCAGGCGCCGACCGAGTTCTTCAGCTAATACGCTGCGTGCTGGGCTCATTCCCACAGTGTGGCCGCCACCGCGGAGGATCTGGGAGGGTTTCCGGGACTAATGCCGTGTCTATCACCCGGTCGAGCTACCATCATTCAATGTGATCTTGGATATCCGGCGTGGTTACCGCCGGACGGAGTGCTGACCCATAGACCTGTTCGGCCTTCACGCCGGTCCGATTCGCTGTAATTTGACGCTGGTGAGCGCCGCATGAGTCTGGCCGCCCTCGTCACCGCCTTCGCAGTGGTGTTCCTGGCCGAACTGCCGGACAAGACCGCCATCGCCTCCCTGATCCTGGGGACCAGATACCGCCCCTCGTGGGTCTTCGCCGGGGTGGCGGCGGCCTTCGTGGTGCACGTCAGCCTGGCCGTCGCGGCCGGCTCGCTGCTCTCGCTGATTCCGCGGCGCCCGCTGGAGGGCATCGTGGCCGCGTTGTTCCTGGCCGGCGCGGTGCTGATGCTGCGCAGCCACGGGCGCGAGTCCGGCGAGGAAGAGGCCGAGGAAGTCCCGGAGCTGGCGGCCGGCGCCGGGTTCGGCAAGGTGGCCGGGACCGCGTTCGGCGTGATCATGGTCGCCGAATTCGGGGACCTGACCCAGATCGTGACGGCGAACCTGGCCGCGAAGTACGCCGACCCGCTGGCCGTCGGCCTCGGGGCCACGCTCGGTCTGTGGGCGGTCGGGGGGCTGGCCATCGTCGGCGGCCGCGGGCTGCTCAAGGTGCTGCCACTGCACCTGATCGTCCGGCTGGCAGCGCTGGTGATGATCGTGCTGGCCGGCGTCAGCCTGTGGCAGGCGGTCGCCGGCTGAGCCGGTGAGGGTCGGGCGGCTGCGTTCTCAGGAGGCTGCGGCGGCCTTGTCGCGTGCCTCCAGGGCGTCGGCGAGCTGACGCAGGCCGCGCGCCAGATCCGCGCCGGTCGGCGTGCGCTCGGTGTCGGCGAAGCGCTGGATCAGCAGACCGGCCATCAGCGAGTACAGGACCGCGCCGGCTCCCATCTCCAGGTCCGGGGGAATCTCGTCCTCCGGGATCCCGAGGATGAGGTTGGTCAGGCCTTTGCGGGCTTCCGGGATCGCGTTCCGGAACATCTCGCGCGCCCCGGGGATGTGGTCGAGCTCGATGATCAGCTCGAAGCTGGCCATCCACAGCGACTGGTTCTGGTCGAACGTCGCGGAGACGTCGTCGAAGACCCGGGAGAAGCGCTCCTGGACCGACAGTTCCGGTCCGGCCTTGGCGAAGGCCTGCTCCAGGTGGTCGCCCCACTCCCCGATGGCCTGGAACATCGCCTCGTTCATCAGCGCGTCCTTGGACCCGAAGTGGTAGCCGATGGCGGCCAGGCTCACGCCCGAGGCCTGGGCGATGTCCCGGGCGGTGGTGCGGGAGTAGCCCTTCTCCAGCAGGCACTTCTTGGCCCCGGCGAGGAGATCGTCACGGTTGCTCATGGCACGAGTCTATCCGAGTCTTAGACGGATGTCTTGTACGGCAGTCTTGCACAAGCGTCCAAGACGGTTGTACGGTCCTCTCATGACGACGACGCAGAACGCTGAAACCGCTCCGGCTCCGCGGGCCGGCCGCAAGGAATGGATAGGACTGGCCGTGCTGGTCCTGCCGTGTCTGCTCATCTCGATGGACATGTCGGTGCTGCTGTTCGGCCTGCCGTTCATCAGCGCGGACCTCAAGCCGAGCGCGACCCAGCAGCTGTGGATCATGGATGCCTACGGCTTCGCCCTGGCCGGCCTGCTGATCACGATGGGCGCCGTCGGCGACCGGATCGGCCGGCGCCGGCTGCTGCTGACCGGCGCGGCGGCGTTCGGCGCGGCCTCGGTCCTCGCCGCCTACTCCGGCAGCGCGGAGCTGCTGATCGGCGCCCGGGCCCTGCTCGGAGTGGCCGGGGCGACGCTGATGCCCTCGACGATGGCCTTGATCCGCAACATGTTCCACGACCCCAAGCAGCGGCAGACCGCCGTCTCGGTGTGGACCGGCGGCCTGATCGGCGGCGTGACGCTGGGCCCGATCGTCGGCGGCGTGCTGCTGAACCACTTCTGGTGGGGTTCGGTGTTCCTGATCAACCTGCCGGCGATGGCGTTGTTGCTGGTCCTGGGCCCGCTGCTGCTGCCGGAGTACAAGGCCTCGGAGTCCGGCCACCGCTTCGACATCCTGGGTTCGGTGCTGTCGATGGCGGCGGTCTTCCCGGCGGTCTACGGCATCAAGCAGCTGGCCGTGGACGGCTTCAGTGTCACCGCCGCCGGGGCGCTGGCCTTCGGTGTCGCGCTGGCCATCGCTTTCGTGATCCGTCAGCACACTGCGAAGAGCCCGCTGATCGATATGGAGCTGTTCCGTAAGCCGAGCTTCCGCGCGCCGATATTGGTGAACCTGTGCGGCAACTTCGTCCTGATGGGCTTCAGCCTCTTCAACACCCAGTATCTGCAGTCGGTGGCCGGGATGCGGCCGTTCACCGCGGCGCTGTGGTCGATGGCCGCGATGCCTTTCATCAGCGTGGGCATGGGCGTCACCGGCGCCCTCACCGCCAAGGTCCGCCCGGGGCGGATCATCGGGGTCGCGTTCCTGGTCTCAGCGGCCGGCGCGCTGGTGCTGACGCTGGCGCAGCCGGGCAACCCGATCATCGTGCTGCTGATCGGCGCCGGTGTCGCAGCCGGCGGCGTGGTGGCGGCGCAGAGCATCGTCGGGAACATGGTGATGGCCGCGGCCCCGGCCGAGCGGGCCGGTTCGGCCTCGGCGCTGAACGAGACCGGTGCCGAACTCGGCAGCTCGCTGGGGATGGCGCTGCTGGGCAGCGTCGGCGCGGCGATCTACCACCACAAGATGCGGTCGGTCGGGGCCGCCGGGGTCCCGGACGCGGCGGTGCGGGCCGGCCACGAGACCATCGGCGGCGCCGACGCTGTCGCCGGGCAGTTCCCCGGCCCGGCCACCCACGCGCTGCTGACCACGGCGCGGGACGCCTACTCCTCGGGCCTGCACACCGCGGCCGCGGTCGGCTCGGTGGTCCTGGTGCTCACCGCGGTGTTCGCCCTGCGGGTCCTGCGCAACGAGCCGGTTCTGCCGGCGGCTCCTAAGAAGGAGAAGAAGGGGAAGCACGAGAAGCACGAGAAGAAGGCCCAGGCGGCGGGATCCGTTGAGCTCTCCCCTGACTACGCCGCAACCGTGTGAGTGCACCGTGTGAGTGCACAAAGACGTCCGCCGGTCTCCCGAGGGGGGAGACCGGCGGATTCTGTGTTTCTGTGTTTCTGCGTTTCCGAGGCGGGATCAGGCCTTGAGCGCGTCCGTGACGGCCTCGGCGACCGTGGTGGTCGGGCGGCCGATCAGGGTGCGGAGGGTGTCGGTGACGTCGGCCAGCGCGCCCTCGGCGATCTTCGAGTCGGCGTCGGCGAGGCCCTTGGACAGGAAGTCCGGCAGCCCGAAGCCGGCCAGCGTCTTGCGGTACTCCTCGGGGTCCAGGTTCACGGCCGCGACGTCCTTGCCGGCCTGGCGCGAGACCTCGGCGGCGATCTCGGCGTAGCTGTAGGCCTTGTCGCCGGTCAGCTCGTAGACCTCGCCCTCGTGGCCCTCGGTGGTGGCGACGACCGCGGCCGCGGCGGCGTAGTCGGCGCGCGAGGCGAACGCGGTCAGGCCGGAGCCGACCGAGCCGATGATCGCGCCGTGCTCGACGGCGTTCGGCAGGCTCGCGGTCAGGTTCTCCCAGTACCAGTTGTTCCGCAGGAACGTGTAGGGCAGGCCGGACTCCTTGATCGCGGCCTCGGTGTCCTTGTGGACCGAGGCGAAGGGGATCGGGTTGGTCTCGGCCTTGGGGATCGAGGTGTAGATCACGTGCCCGACGCCGGCCGCCCGGCCCGCCTGGATCGCGGTCAGGTGCTGGCTGAGGCGGTCCTCGTCGGAGCCGCTGGAGGAGATGAAGACCCACTTGTCGGCGCCGCGCAGGGCCTCGGTCAGACCCGGGACGTCGGCGTAGTCGCCGCGCACGACCTGCACGCCGCGGGCGGCGAGGTCCTGCGCCTTGTCCGGGGTGCGCACGACGGCGCGGATCTGCTCGGCGGGCACCCCGCGCTCCAGCAGGTCCTCGACGACGAGCCGGCCGAGATGGCCGCCGGCGGCGGTGATGGCGATGGTCATGAGGACTCCTCAGGGTGTGGCGGCGGCCCGGGGTGGGCGCTTTCTCGTGGTTAGTGCGATCCCCACAGTTGCACTAACTTTTGGAAAGTGCAACCCGAGGCACAGTGCTTCCGCTCGGAAAGCGCGTGAGGTACCGTGGATGGCATGAGTACGCGCGCCGCGACAGCCGATCCGGAAGAGCGCGCCCTCGACCTGGCCTACGACGTCCTGCAGGCGCGCTGTCCGTCGCGCCACGCGCTGGAGCACGTGACCGGCCGCTGGGGCACGCTGATCATGATGGCCCTGCGGGACGGCCCGGTCCGGTTCAACGAGCTGCGCCGCCGGGTCGACGGGGTCAGCGAGAAGATGCTGTCGCAGGGGCTGCAGGCCCTGGAGCGGGACGGTTTCGTGGCCCGCGAGGTGCAGTCGACGATGCCGCCGAAGGTCGAGTACCGGCTGACGCCGCTCGGCTCGGACACCGCGAACCTGCTGAAGGACCTGGTGACGTTCCTGGAGGCCCGGATGCCGGACGTCGAGGCCGCGCAGGTGCGCTACGACGAGGCCGCCTCCGCATAATCGCGCGTGATGATCCACACTGGGGCGCATGACCCGACACGTGGAATTCCAGCGCCTGCACAACTTCCGCGACCTCGGCGGCTATCCGACCGCCGACGGCCGTGCGACGAAGTGGGGCGTGCTGTACCGGTCGGACAACCTCCGGAAGCTGAGCGAGTCCGCCGATGTGGAGCGCTTCCTCGCGTTGGACGTCACCACGGTCGTGGACCTGCGGTACCCGTGGGAGATCGAGCAGTCCGGCCGGGTGCCGGATTTCCCGGGGCTGCGCTACGTCAACGTGAGCATCGAGCACCAGCCGTACGACCAGGGTGCGTTGGGCGACGACTTCGATCCCTGGCGCTTCCTCGCGGATCGCTATATGGAAGTCGCGCAGGACGGCGCCAAGGAGATCCGCGGAGTCCTGGAGGTCATCGCCGATCCCGAATCCGGGACCACTGTCTTCCACTGCGCTTCCGGCAAGGACCGGACCGGCATCATCGCCATGCTCGTCCTCAGTCTCATCGGAGTGTCTGAGGAGAACGTCCTGGACGACTTCGCCCTGACGGAGCTGGCGACGGAGCGGTTGATCGCGGACTGGAGGGCGTTCTATCCGGGCCGCGAACTCACATGGTCCGCCTATGCGCGCGCTCCTAAGGAACCGATGGAGCTGTTCATCGCTGATCTGAAGTCCCGCTACGGCTCTGTAGAGGGTTACGCAGAACAGGAACTCGGTGTCGACGACGGCCTGATCGCCGCGCTGAAGGCGAAGCTAGTCGACGTCGAGGGCTAGCTCGATCGACATCGGGACGAAGCCGTAGCGCTGATAGAAGCGGATCGCGGCGCTGTTCGCCGTATACGCGGAGACGTGGAGGCGCGCGGCTCCGCGGTCCCGTCCCCAGGCGATGAAGTCCTCGACCAAGCGACCGCCGATCCCTTGTCCTCTATAGGGAGTTGCGACATGTGTGCTGACCAGTTCGGCGCGCGCCGCAGTCCACATAGAGGACGCCGGGCTGAACGTGCCGATCAGGTGCCCGACTACTTTGCTCTCTTCTATAGCGACCAGAACCAGGGCGTCCGGAGCGGCGATGAGTCCGGCGCACCAGGTGCGGTTGTTGTCCCGCGGCCAATCCGGGTCGCGCAGCCGGTCCCGCGTGAGGCCGTCCTCGGCGAACAGGTCGGCGCTGTCGTGGGTGAGGCCGTCCAGATCGTCCAGAGTCGCCGGGCGGATCTCGATGTCGGTCATGTCCGGGTGATACCCGTCAGCTGCTCTCCACGACCATCCGGACGGCCAGGCCGAGCATGACGGTTCCGGAGATCTGTTCCATGCGCCGGCGTACCTTGCGGCGGCTGAAGAACGTGCGGAGCCGCTGGACGCACCACACATAGAGCGAGTAGTAGAAGACCTCGTACACGGCCCAGGCGGCGGCCAACAGGACCATGGTCATGAGCTTCGGGGCGTGCGCCGGGACGAACTGCGGCAGGAACGACATCGCGAAGATCGCGGCCTTCGGGTTGGCCAGGTTCGTCAGGAGTCCGGCGCGGTAGGACCACAGCGGTCCCCGGGTCCGGGCGTGGCCGTCGGTCTCGTCGGGTTCCTCGGCGCCCTCCTCCCCCTTCATCCGGCGGGCGGAGCGGAAGGACTGGACGGCGAACCACACCAGGACGCAGGCGCCGACGACGCGCATCCCGTCATAGGCGATCTGGGAGGCCGCCAGCAGCGCGGTGAAGCCGAAGGCGGCGGTGCATCCCCAAACGAAGACCCCGCTCTCGTTGCCGAGGACGGTCGCGATCCCGGCGCGCTTCCCGCCCCGGATCGACTGCCGGATGATCAGCGCCGTGCTCTGTCCGGGAACCGCGGCGACCGCCGTGCAGGCGATGAGGAAGGGCAGCAGGGTTGCCAGCATCTGTTCATCGTCGGCATGCGCGGTGGCGGCGGCAACCGGATTTCGTCCTATGCCGCTGCATAGACGTACCCCGCGATGCAACCTGATCTGGTGACTCCGTGGTTTGTGCTGCGGAAGGGGGTACCGGATGCGGTCCGAGGACGAAGACGAGTTCCGTCGCTTCACGGCTGCGCGCTGGCCGGGCCTGGTGCGGACGGCGTACCTGCTCACCGGGGACCTCGGGCACGCCGAGGATCTCGCGCAGACCACCTTGATCAAGGCGTACCGGTCCTGGCACCGGGTGCGCGGGGTCGATGACGTCGACGCCTATGTGCGCAAGATCCTGATCAACGCCAACCGGAGCCGGTTCCGGGCGAAGCGGCCGGTCGAGCTCAGCGTCGCCACGCTGCCGGAGCCCCAGGCGCCGCCGGATGCCGGCAGCGGGGTCGAGGAGCGGGACGTGCTCTTCGCGGCGCTCGCCGGGTTGCCGCCTCGCCAGCGCGCGATCGTCGTCCTGCGGTACTGGGAGGACTTGGGGGAGGGCGAGGTGGCCGCACTGCTCGGCTGCTCCGTCGGCACCGTCAAGAGCCAGGCTTCGCGGGCGCTGGCGAAGCTGCGGACCGACGCGGGGCTGGCGGGGCTGAGCCCGTTTCGCGACCCGGCGGCGGCGATGAAGGGAGTACGGGCATGACAGAGGACTCGTGGGAGAACGGCCTGCGGGAGGTCATGACCGGCACCGCGGTGGCCGCACGGGTCGCGGCGCCGCCGACCGACGTGATCCTCCGCAAGGGACGGTCCTCGCTCCGGTGGCGGAACGGGCTGACGGGATCCGGGGTCCTCGGGGTCGTCGCCGCGGCGGTGCTGGTGGGCACGTCGCTGGGAGTCGGATCCGCCCGCGGCCCCGCGCAGCCCGCGGTGGCGGCGGACGCGGTGGTCACGATGGGTCCGGCGTCGGCGAAGACCAAGGTGGTGCTGTACGAGGACTACCGCTGCCCGGTGTGCAAGGACCTCGAAGCGGGTCTGGGTTCGGTGCTCCAGCAGGACGCCGCCGCCGGGAAGATCCAGATCGAGTACCGCCCGACAGACCTGATCGACAGGAACGACACGGTCCGCGGCACCGGATCCGTGGCGGCGGGCAACGCCGTGCTGTGCGCCGCCGAGCACGGCGACTTCTACGCCTACCGCGATGCGGTGTACGCCCACCAGCCTTTGGGAGCCGCTGACGCCTCCCAGTCGCCGGCACAGCTCATCGACATCGCCCGCGTCGTTCCCGGTCTGGACACGCTGGCCTTCGAGAAGTGCGTGGACGATCAGCCCTATGCGGCGGGGATCAAGCACAACTTCGACACCGCTATCAATACGGTGCATTGCCCAGGCGTGCCGTGCTTCGAAGCCGCCGGAAAGCAGTGGAGTGGGCCGCTGGTGCCAGGACAGGATCTCGCAGCGACGGTCAATACCTGGTTGTCGCAGATCATCGCGTCGGACTAGTTTGACGGCCCGTGAGCTCTGACCCGAAGGCGATCATCGAGTCCGGATACGACGCCATGGCCGAGGAGTACTTGTCCGCGTTCGGCGAAGCCGTGCCCGACGATCCAAGGGTCCGCTTCGTCGGCGAACTGGGGAGCCACCTTGCCGACGGCGCCCGCGTCCTCGAACTCGGATGCGGCGCCGGCGTCACGGCCACGGTCCTGCTGGCTCAACGTTTTGACGTACTCGGCGTGGACATCTCGGCCGGCCAACTGGCGCTCGCCGCGCGGCGGGTGCCGCGGGCCGCCTTCCAGAAGGCCGACATGACACAGCTGGAGCTGCCCGAGGCCTCGTTCGACGCCGTCACGGCCTTCTACAGCTTCAACCACATCCCCCGCGCCGAGCAGCAGCCGCTCCTGGCCCGGATCGGCCGGTGGCTCCGGCCCGGCGGCCTCCTGCTGGCCTCCTTCGGCCGCGGCGGCTCGGCCGACGACGTCGAGCCCTGGCTCGGCGTCCCCATGTTCTTCGCCAGCCACGACCCCGCGACGAACACCCGCCATCTCGCCGCGGCCGGCTTCGTCCCGCTCGTCGACGAGCTGGTGAGTATGGAGACGGCCCTGGGGCGCGAGACGTGGCAGTGGGTGCTGGCACGCAGTGGGGCGCTAGGGACTCGATCGTAAGTGCTAACCCTGAGGCGCCCGGTTCGATCACCCGTTCGCCGGTGTTCGGCCGGACGGGTGGAATATGTGATTTCGATCGCGCCGGAAACGCTGTTCGGAAAAACAGAAGAGGCCCGATTCCCTGGTGATCGTCACCGGAACCGAGCCTGACTTCCGAACTCACAAGTGCGCGAGGGGGGAGTTGAACCCCCACGCCCTACTCGGCAAACGGGCAACGGATCACCAGGTGAACGAGTCCCTGACCAGCATAGACCCGCTGGTTGGGGACTCTTCGTTTGTACGCGAGAGGACATGAAAAGACACGCGGTTGCATGCCGGTTGCATGGCTGCATGACGCGCGGTCGGCCGACGCGCGCCAAGGTAGTCAGGAAGGTGACTGCCGATCTATGCGACAACGTGACTTGCCGTTGACCGGCCGTGTAGCCGTCCCTAGCCTCGCCAATAGTGATCAGCTCATCACCAGCGAGGGAGACACGCTGTGAAGCTCACGCGCATCAGTGGCGGGGACTGCAACCCTGAGCAAGACGACGACTGCAAGTCTGGCGACTGCCCAACTGTGTTCGTCACGGACCGGGGTACTGTTGCCGTTCAGGGCTACGTGGTGGACCGCGCGACGCCAGATGGAGAGGGGATTGTGGAGATCCCCCGAGAGATCTTGTTGGAGGCTGCCCGTGCTCTTGGCCGGTGATGAGTGGGCTCGGTACTTCACGAGCTTCACGCGGTCCGCGTTCCGGCTGGAGACGCTACCCGTGTACACGATGCCCGACGAGGAAGAAGAGTTCCGGGGATTCCTTGCAGGAGAGCTACCGCCTGAGGGCTATCACTACGGGTGGCTTGACACCGTTGCCACAGCGGCGGCCGAGGGCCGGCCAGTTCAGCGCGTCCGCGTTCTGCGACGGCCGCTGAGTGACTACATCCGGTATGAGTTCGCCTACGGGTACGACTACAACGTTCCCGCTGGCGAAGACATCCGTATTGCCGACATCACGGACCACGATCCCGATTTTCCGTGCGAAGACTGGTGGCTTTTCGATGAGACCACCGTGGTTCGGATGCTGTACCGGCCGGACGGGACACAGATCGGTCGGGAGCTTGTAGAAGACCCCGACTTGGACCAGTACATCAAGTGGCGTGACCTGGCGCTTGCCGCGTCGGTTCCCTATGGGGAGTACCCGCACTGATTGAGCCTGAGGGGCAAGAACAACAGCGGGCCGACCTCGCCGCCGCTCTCAAGGAGCTGCGGCGGGTCTCCGGCCTGTCCGGGGAACGTCTTGCCGTGCGAACGGGGATGAGCCAAACCAAGATCAGCCGTATCGAGACCGGACGGGCGTTGCCCTCGGTCTTCGACGTGCAGGCTATTCTCCGAGCCCTCGAAGTGCCCAAGGTCCAAGCCGATGAGCTGATGGAACTCACCCGGCTGGCGAACACCGAGTATCGAGACTTCCGCACTGAGCGCCGTACTGGGCTTCTCCAGCTGCAACGCGAGTTTGAGGCGCTTGAGCGCGACGCCCGCGAGATCCGCCACTTCCTTCCCACCATGCTTACAGGGCTGTTGCAGACACCCGAATACGCCAGAGCTACGGACATCGCGGCTCAACCCAAGGCACTTGCGAAACGCCTCGCTCGGCAAGCCGTGCTCTATGAACGGTCCAAGTCGTTCACGTTCCTCCTCACCGAAGCGGCCGTGAGATGGCCGCTCTTGCCCTTTGACGCCATGGCCGTGCAGGTGGACCGCCTGATCTCCGTTGCGCTCTTACCGAGCGTGCGACTCGGTGTGACGCCGTTCCGGACACCGCTGCCCGTGTCCCCGCTCAACGTCTTCACGATCTATGACGAGGTGCTAGCGACAGCGGAAACGCTTGGCGGGATGATCATTATGCGTGACCCCCGAGACGTGGCCATTCACCTTGAAGAGTTTCGGGAGTTCGAGCGATTCACGCTCTGGGGTACCGATGCAACCGACCTCTTAGCGTCGCTCGCGGCGGAGTTCCGCGCCCGCGCCTGAGCAATCTATGCGAGTACGTGACTCGCCCTATCCGGCCTTCTACCTGCGTCGTTATGGTCTAAAAGATCTGAGACACGCAGAGGGGAACAGGCCGTGACGACGAAAAGCCACGCAATCACCGCCGTGAAGCCGATGACCGGTCCGGCGGAGCCCGGACGCTACTTCGTCGCCAACCAACGGCGCGTGCCGGTGGCCATGCTCAAGCCCGGCCAGTGGGTGCACCTGGACCCCGACTCGGCTTGGCATGAGGTGACCAAGGTGGGACGGCCCTATGACGCTCCGGTGCCGGGGACGGCCGCCAAACAGTGGCGCAAGTTCGTCACATTGGAGTTCGCCAACATCCTGGATCAGACGTTCCTGGCCAGCTCGAAGCTGTGGACGCGCAACGACGAGGAAGGCAACTAGGAGAAGCCGGAGACAGGCATGTCGGTTCCGAGTAGTCAGACCAAGATGGCCCCGGCGCTCGTCCCCGAGGGCGCGTTCATCTTCCGCGATTACGTCGGTTGGGTCCAGGTCGAACGGGTCGAAGAGTGCGGGCCGTTCGTGAAGATCTTCAACATGGGCCACGCGGAGCCGATCCAGCTCCTCAACACCGAGGACGTAGACGTGTGCCTACCGCTGTGACTCCGAGACTCCCGCCGATTCCGTACCGGTCGACGGGCTACCTGAGCCGGCCAACCCCTGTAATGCGCCCCCAGGAGAGAAACCGTGAAGACCGTTGGCGTGATTGTTGTACTGGTCATGCTCGGATTCGCCTACCGGTCGTTCCACCAGGACACCGCATCCTGTGTTCAGTGTCCGGCGCGTTCGTCCGCACCGTCTCGATGACCCTGACAGGCTGATCCGATGAGAGAGCGAATCTGGACGTTCATCGGGAAGCACGCCGGGGGCGTGCAATGGCGCATCCTGTGGGCAACGCAACCCAAGTTCATCGTTGGTGTGTCCGGGCTCGTCAGAAACGAGCAGGGGCAGGTGCTTCTCATCAAGGGCCGCATGTGGAAGCCCTCACGGCCTTGGGGCTTGGTCACCGGCTACGCCAAGGGCGGGGAAACCTGGGATCAGACCGTGGTCCGCGAGGCGTGCGAGGAAACCGGCTTCGTAGTGAAGACCCGACCTGAGCTGGTCGCGTTGGTGACCGGGTTCAAGCTCCGCGCCGAAGCCGTCTTCCTCGGCGAGTTCATCGGCGGCACCTACCGGCGGGACCCCAAAGAAGTTCTCGACGCCGGGTTCTTCGACATCGACGCACTACCAGACGGCTTGCTGCCGTCACACAGAGACCTGATCCATCAGCATCGCCACTGGTTCAAGGGGGACGACGATGGGCGTGCTCACGCCGAACGAGAAGCTGACCGGGACCACGGAGCAGAAGCGGGAGATCCTTGACCGGCTGACCCGCTACCGGGCTGAACCCCGGCGTACGCTGCGGCTTGCCGAGAAGTACCCGCACCTGAGGTTCATCACCATGGATGAGGTGGTGGCCGACCTGTTCGGCGCGGACGCCGAAGTGTTCACCGCCGGGCTGGAGCTGGCCCGTAACCGGTTCGCCGGCTTGGGGCAGCCCGAGTTGCTACCGATGGAACGTGTCTTCATGGCCGTGGAATCGGATAACGGAGGTCACGGCGGGTTTCACGACCGGCTGTTGCCAGAGCGCGCGCCGGACGACACCCAAGCCCCCGGCTACCGCTATGTACAAGCGGCGGCCGTGATCAGCCTCTACGGCGACCGAACGGGTATGGCTTCACCAGCCCCCGGCATGGCCGGCGTGGATCTTCTCCACGCCTACGTGCATGACTGCTGCCACTACCTGACGTTCCGGTCCTACCGCCTCGGGGCTGGTGACGGCGGCTACGGCATCCATCGCTCACAGCACGGCATCAACTTCCGGCGCGTGTCCGGTAGCACCTACTCATCACGCGACCCACAGGGCGCGACCTCCACACGCAATCTCGGGGTCATCATGGAAGGCGCGTTCGACGTGGACGCGACCACCGTGACACGGGACGCCGTGACCAAGACCGGGCTTTCCTGCCCGGCTGACGGCATCGACCACCACGCATTCCTGGACGCCGTAGGGGAGGCTCAGACGGCACCGGCCACGGCTCCATGGCTTGAATCGATGAACGGCTACGTGCGGGGCATCAACGCCCCGTATAGCGCGTTCCTGACGGAGGTAGGCGGAACAGACTCGCGGGAGCTGCACGAGGTCATCATGACCGCGACCTTCAACGGGAACCTGGTGACGCTGCAATCCTGGCTTGACGAACGGTACGGGCCGGGCGAGTTCACGGCCCTGTTCCGGTCCTGCGCGTACGTCTCGTAACGCACGACGACCGAAAATCCGTGTGCCAAAAGTTCCCAACTAGCGACCACGCACCGTGATAGCGGCATAACCGTGTTGTGCCAAAAGCCGGCTATTTCGCGGGCACATGCGTGAGACTGCGCGGGTCTTGTACGTATAGGTCGATACACTTTTTGACCCCCTATGGGGGAGTATCTGACTATTAACCACTAATACGGCTAAAAGGACATTGGGAGGTTGGTCGCGTTAGCGCCTCAGGTTTCGGCTGTTAGCGGCTGTTGCGGCGCTCGATGGCCTGTCGGCCGCCAGAGCACGAGACCAGGGCCGGATTGATCTACCACCCCGCCACCATGGGCGGGAACGACAAAGGGACGGCCCCGGGAGAGCCGTCCCCGCCAAAACGTCACGACCGTCACGAGCCGCTGAAACACCAGGCCACAGCCTCAATAGTCTGTGACGCTCGTGTGACACACGTGACGCTTTATCCATCCGTGGCGATCGTCGCCCATACCTCCCTGAAGTCCGCCCACCGGTAGCCGCGAGCCTGAACCCCGGTGACCTCGTGCCTGAACTGAACCGGCTCGATCCCGAACGGCTGAAGCCAGCCCGCCAGCCGATGCACGTTAAGAGGCTTGTTCAGGTTGCCGTAGGGCCACTCGTCACGCTCGACCAGCGCGCGAACCAGCCACCTGGACGAGATATGCACGGCATCCACAATCGGCGGCTTCTCGCCCTCGAATACCGCCACCACATCGGAGGCGAACGTGGCGGCCGAGAACTCCTCATACAGCGTGCGGGTATCGCGCATCAGTAGCTCAGGAAGCGTCATCTGAGCCCGGCTCCGAGGACCCGACGCGAAGTGCTCACACGCGGCGCGCGCCCGCTCCGGCCACGCTCCCCCAGCCGCATCAGCGATGGCTACCAGCGGCTCCCAGATGTCATAGGCACGGTCTCCGAGTCCTTCGGGCATCACCGGCTCATGCATGTGCAGGAAGCTCGCGTGACCGGCCAAAACCGACGACAGCGCCCCGGCCAGCTTCGCGCCTTCCGGCCGGTGCTTGCGCTCATCCAGGCGCGCCACAGATGCACCCTTTGGCTTGCGCGTCATGCCGATGCGGATCGTCCGGGACATGAAGTCATCGGGCATGCGATGCTCGCTGAGCCCGGCCACCGCGACCGGCGCGAACGTCGGGAACTCCTTTGTCTTGCGGTTGCCGTCCGGGAAGTCCGTACGCAGCACCGATGCCCCAGCCTTATACCCGTCGTTCAAAATGGCCACGAGATCCCGGTCAAAGGACTTATCCACCTCGTCCAGCAGGAACGTAGGCAACGCGTGGCCTTCACTCCCGCTCGCGCTCTCGATTCTGGTGAAGATCACCGATGGTGTCACCGACGACGAGCGGACCGCGCTCGCGCATACCATCCCCAGCACCTCAAGCACACGGGTCTTACCCGCCTCATGCGTCAGAGCGGTAATCATCAGGCGAGGCGTGTGGTAGAAGAGGCGGGCAACATGCGTATGAGCCGCCCACAACGCGGCCATCGGGCCGCACTGATCGTCCGGCCAGACGATGAAACTCGCCATGAAACCCTCAACGGCATCGAGCACAGCCGACAGTTCGGTTACGTCGGTCCCGGTCGGGACCGTCAGAACATCACTCAAGGAGCCTCCTTGTAGATGGGGGTATGGCCGCTCGCTCAGGCTCGCGAGAGGCCAGGAAAACCCTTGTGGACCAGGGCGATTACGGTGTCAGGCACCGTCACTGGAAGTGCAATGGTTCCGGTGGGGTAGGTCGAGATCGGCACCAGCTCAGGGAGTACGGCGCGCGCCAGAGCGTAGGACTCGGGCGACATGAGCCATAGGGCGTGTTCAAGGCGCTGTCCGCCATGGAGATGGGCGATGACGATGCCAAAGGGAAGACGGCAAGCCGCAGCTTGGGTATCCGCCTTCCTGACCCACTTCGCGGCTTCAGACGGCCGCCAGGACGTTTCGGCATACGCCTTGCACTCCACCAGGAATGGGAGTCCGAGAACGTCGCCTACACCCTTCTTGGGGCAGTAGTGCGCCGTCTTAAAGCCCCAGCGCTTCAGGCCGGCGGCAACGCGTGACTCCCACCAACCGCCCCTGATCTGGCCCTTAGTGCTGTGGGCCATCGCGAGCGGCTACAGCAGGCCCGGATTCTCGCGGCAGGTCTCAAGCCACCGGTCGATTTCCGAGCGTCGGAATCGGTAGCCCCTGCCAACGCGATGCGTCGGCAACTTGTGCGTGTTGCGGTAGATGGTCTTCGTGCTGAGCCCCAGGTACTCAGCGAGTTCCCCCGTGGTCATCATGTGGTCGGACAGCTCGTCACACTCCCTCGATCGGCGTCGGCAGCTTCCGGCTGCCGTTCGGTGAGTGGACGCTACATCCTTCAGGTGGACATTGGCAACTGTCGTACGTTACTGTCTCCGCTATGGCGATCGACCTCAACACCCTGGCGCTTCCCGAAGGCTGGGAAGCGGTACCGACCTACAGCCCTGACGGCTCGGTCTACGTCCGGTTCAACCGGCTCTACGACATCCCTGGTTGGTGGGTGACGGTCCAGTTCGACCCGATGGCGCCGGCTGATGGCCCGCTGGACCTGCATGTCCGACTTGATACCAGCGAGAAGTCGCTAAACGAGTCCAACTGGATGTCCGGCATCACCACGGGAGATCTGCGCAGCATCCCGCTCGGTGATATTCGGCGCGAGTGGAACGCGCTGAAGCCGCGAATCCTTGCGTGGATGGGCCAGACGGACACCGGCGACCCTGTGGGACGTGCGGAGTCGGAGCGGGACTATGCCGTTGTGGCTCGGGCTTACGTCGAGTACGTACGGGAGGGCCACCGATCGCCCATCAAGCGCCTTGCTCAGGACTGGTCGGTCAGTTCGAGCACTGTCAGCGCCCGGATTCAGAAGGCAAGGAGCCTTGGCCTGCTAGCCGGAGAGCCGGGCAAGCGGGCGACCGAGTTGACCAGCAAGGCGAAGAAGCTCCTCAACGACGACCCCAAGGAAGAGGCATAGGTGCCCCCGAAGAAGAAGACCAAAGCCGCGAACGGGGACGGCAGCATTGTCGCCCGGAAGCTGAAGGACGGCACGACCGTCTACGACGTCTGGATCAGCTACAAGGACCGCGAGACCGGTCAGACCAAGCGGAAGCCGTTCTACGGCATCAAGACATATGAGGAAGCCCAGAAGAAGCGGCGTGAGGCAACGGCCGCCGTGGATGCACGCACGTTCGTGAACCCGTCCGAGCAACCTTTGAGCGACTACCTCACGGCCTTCCTGGACACACACAGGGTCAAGGCTCAGACGCTCGCGGGCTACCGGAAGTGGGTCACGCTGCATATCAACCCACATATAGGCCACATCAAGCTGTCCAAACTCACGACCCGCCACCTGTCCGACCTCTATCGCAAGCTCGAACGCGAGGGCAGCCCGAAGGGTAAGGGGCCACTCAAGCCGTCGAGCGTGCTTCACGTCCACAACACCGTGTCGCGGGCGCTCAAGCAGGCAGTGACTGACGGGCTCCTCGCGTCGAATCCTGCGACTACCGCGATACGCCCGTCTGCGGCTGAAGCGGCTGCACCGGAGTTCGCGGTTCTGACGGCCGCAGAAGTGAGCCGGTTCCTGAACCAGGAGAAGGGGAAGCGAGAGTACGCGATCTGGCACTTCTTCTTCACGACCGGCGTCCGGCGTGGGGAAGCGCTCGGGCTCCGCTGGTCAGACATCGACTTCGAGGCGGGCACCGCCGGCACGGCGGTCATCCGGCAAACGGTGGGGGTGATCAGGGGGAAGATCGTGCGCGAGACGCTGCCGAAGTCGAACAAGCCGCGTGTGATCGACCTCGACGCCAAGACTCGGGAGGTGCTGAAGGCGTACCGGAAGGCTCAGGCTGTTGAGCGCCTGGCTCTCGGGGACCGGTGGGTTGACGAGGATCTTGTGTTCGCCCGCGATGGGTTCCGGCTCGGGCCGAATCAGAAGGCAGGTGGGCCGCGTCACCCTGACCGGCTGGCCCGTTTGTTCGACCGGCGCCTTGCTAAGGCAAAGGTTCCAGACGTACGGCTCCACGATGTCCGCCACACGTGGGCAACGTTGGCACTGAAGAACGGCGTTCCTGTGAAGGTCGTACAAGAACGGCTCGGTCACGCGAACCCGACGATTACCTTCAACATCTACACGCACGCCCTTCCGGGCATGCAGCACGCGGCAGCCGAACAGGTTGCCAGCCTCATAGCCTGACCCTGTTGCATGATTCCTTGCATGTTTGCCGCCAAATGAAGAAGTCGCAGGCCACTTGACCTGCGACTCCACAAGTGCGCGAGGGGGGAGTTGAACCCCCACGCCCTTTCGGGCACACGGACCTGAACCGTGCGCGTCTGCCTATTCCGCCACTCGCGCCCGCTCTTGCTGCACAAAGATTAGCACGCGGCGGAGGTCGCCCTCGCCAATATGGCTCGGGCCCCAGAGGTAGCACTCGTCACATCCCGGTACGTCCGGTGATCTCCCGGTTCGGTGCGCCGGAATCCGATGGGAACCGGTGGGGTGTGTCGCACGTCCTTGTGACGAGAGGGTGTTCACCTCCCGGTCTCCGGCCGGCTTCGCGCTGCTCGCTCTCGCCGCTTTCGGGCGGCTCGCTGAGCTGCGTGGGCACGGCCGTGCGGCTGATCTCGCGGCGATGTGGGTACGCAGCGGGGGACGGGGTGGTTACGATCTCATCCGTAACAGGCACGCGGAGCGGACGTCGCAGGCGGCGGACGGTGCGCGTGACCGTGGGTCCGACGACGGCAGCGCCCCGGCGAGGGTGCGCTGGACGACAGAATGGTCTGCGAGGCCGGTCAACGCTAGGCTGGCGCGCCGGAAGGGGGTGTCCGTGGGAGTCCTACAGCGGTTCGAGCGACGCATCGAAGGGTTGGTCAACGGCGCCTTCGCCAAGGCATTCAAGTCCGAGGTCCAACCGGTCGAGATCGCGTCCGCGCTGCAGCGCGAGTGCGATGATCGGGCGGCCATAGTCAGCCAGGGGCGCACCATGGTGCCCAACGACTTCACGGTCGAGTTGGGTGGCGTGGACTACGAACGGCTGGCGACCTACGCCGGTCCCCTGGGCGCCGAACTGGCCGAACTCGTTCGTGAGTACGGTGCGGAACAGCGCTATATGTTCGTCGGACCAGTCGAGGTGAAGTTCGCGCGCGCGGCCGATCTCGACACGGGGATGTTCCGGATCCAAAGTCAGGCGTTGGCAGGAGTGGTGCCCGTGTCTCAGATGCAAGGCGAGCCCCAGGGCTATGACCCCTACGGCCAGCCTCCCCCATACCAAGGTGGCCCCCAGGGTCCGCAGGGCCCCGGTGGACCCCAGGGCCCGGGCGGCCCGCAGGGTCCCGGCGGACTGCAGCCCGTGCCGCCGCCGAACCCGGTGCCGCAGCCCGCGCCGTGGGGTGCCCCGCAGCCGCCCCCGCAGGGGCAGGGCGGTCCCCAGCCCGGCTGGGGCGCTCCGCCTCCCGGCGGCCAGGGCGGGTACGACCAGGGCGGGTACGACCCGTACGGCCAGCCGCCGCCGCAGCAGGCCGGCTGGGGCCCGCCCGGCGGGCAACAGCAGCAGTACGCGCCGCCGCAGCAGACCCAGACCCAGTGCTGGGTGGAGATCAACGGCGCGCGGCACATGCTGACCAAGCCGGTCACCACCATGGGCCGCGGCACGGACGTCGACCTGCGGGTGGACGACCCGTCGGTGTCGCGCCGGCACGCCGAGATCCGGATCGGGACGCCCTCGTACGTCTCGGACCTGGGCTCGACCAACGGCATCGTGGTGGACAACCAGCACGTGACGCAGGCTCCCCTGCGCGACGGCTCGGTCATCCACCTGGGCACGACCACCATCATCTTCAGGCAACAGGGCTAGGGGCGAGGCGGACCCACTACAGATGTCCCAGCTGACCCTCACGGTAATTCGGCTCGCCTTCCTGGTGCTGCTGTGGCTGTTCGTGTTCTCGGCGGTCGGGGTCATGCGCTCCGACCTCTACGGGTCCCGGACGAGCAAGCGCCAGCAGGCCAAGGCGGCCAAGGCCGCGGCCGCGGCGACGACCCAGGCGGTCGCCACCCGCGGCGGCGGCGCCCGCGCGCCCTACCAGCCCGGCGCCCGCCGCGGCGGCCCGCCCACGCCCACCCGGCTGGTGGTGGTCGGCGGCTCGCTGGCCGGCACCACCGTCAACATCACCAGCGGCCAGCAGGTGACGATGGGCCGGGCGCACGACTCGACCATCGTGCTGGACGACGACTACGCCTCCAGCCGGCACGCCCGGCTCTATCCGGACGCCTCCGGGCAGTGGATAGTCGAAGACCTCGGCTCCACCAACGGCACCTTCCTCGGGCAGACGAAGCTGAACGCGCCGACCGTGGCACAGATCGGTGTCCCGATCCGCATCGGCAAGACCGTGCTCGAGTTGCGCGCATAGGCATAAGGAGAGGTGCCAGATGGCTCTTGTGCTCAGGTACGCGATCCGCTCCCATGTCGGGCTGATCCGGGAGGGCAACGAGGACTCCGGTTACGCCGGCCCGCGCCTGCTCGCGATCGCCGACGGCATGGGCGGCGCCGCGGCCGGTGAGCTGGCCAGCGCCGTCGTGATGACGACGGTGTCGCGGCTGGACACGCCGGGCGGCGAGGATCTGCTGTCCGGGACCGGCGAGCTGCCCGTGATGACGCAGGGCGGCCAACCGCTGCCCGGCGGTCCGGCGGCCCCCGGCGCCGGCGGCGTGCCGGAGAACGAGCAGACGCTGCACATCTCCCAGCACGACCTGGCCGCCCGCGAGTCCGGCCACCCGCACGCGGCCCCCGACCCGACGCTCGGCGAGCCGGACCTGGCGCTGCTGGGCGGCGCGGTGGTGGCGGCCAACGAGCGACTGCGCGCCATCGTGGCCGAGCGTCCCGAGCTGGAGGGCATGGGCACCACGCTGACCGCGATGCTGTGGTCCGGCGGCCGCTTCGGCATGGTGCACGTCGGCGACTCCCGCGCCTACCGGCTGCGCGAGGGCCTGCTGGAGCAGATGACCGCCGACCACACCTGGGTGCAGCGCCTGATCGACGAGGGCCGGATCACCGAGGAGGAGGCGGGGCACCACCCGCAGCGCTCCCTGCTGATGCGCGTCCTGGACGGCCGCACGCAGGTCGAAGCGGACATCGGCACCTTCGACGCCTACCCCGGCGACCGCTATCTGCTGTGTTCTGACGGCTTGTCAGGATTTGTTTCACAGGAAACACTGGCCGAGACGCTGGCCGCCTACGTGGACCCCCAGCAGGCCGTGGACGCGCTGATCGAACTGGCGCTGCGGGCCGGCGGCCCGGACAACATCACCTGCATCGTCGCCGACACCCTCGACGACGGGACCATTCCCGGCGCCAGCCCGAACGAGGCCACCCAGATGCTGGGGTCGCTGACCCCGGTGGTGGTCGGCGCGGCCAGCGAGGGCGTGGAGCAGCTGCCCCGGTTCAGCACCCCGGCCACCGGCGGCCCCGGGGGCGGCCAGCAGGACGATTTCCCGCAGAACCACCCGGCCGGCCGGGCCGCGCGCCTGCGCTCCCGGCGCGGTCAGCAGAACCAGCAGAACCAACAGCTGACCGCCGAGCATCCGGGCGGTCCGGTGGCCACCGCGCCGCCGCAGTACGACCCCTCCGCGCAGACCGCGGAGATGGAGCCGCTGCCCGGGCAGCGCGGCGGCATGCCCGGGGTGGAGAACCAGCACCCCGGGGCGCCGCGCCATCCCGGCGAGGCCTACGGCGGTCCGGACGGCGTGCCCGGCGGGCCGCGTGCCCCGGCACCGGCCAAGCGGAGCAAGAAGGGCCTGCTGATCGGCGGCGCGGTGGTCGTGGTGCTGGCCGCCGCCGCGGGCGGTGCGTATGTGTACAGCCAGGGGCAGTACTACGTGGCGCCGTCCTCGGACAACAAGCAGGTGCTGCTGTACCAGGGCATGTCGCAGCTGTCGTTCGCGTCGTCGCAGCAGTCGCTGTCCGAGGGCCCGCTGTGGATCAACTCGGTCCCGCAGAGCAAGCGCGCGGACCTGTACAAGACCCAGTCCTTCAGCTCCAAGGACGCCGCGCTGGCGTACTTGGAGCAGTATCGTGCGGCCGCCAAGTCCTGCGCCGACTACCGGCACAGCCAGCCGGCCGTCCAGAGCCAGCCGCAGCACGTCGCCACGCCGGTCAGAACGGCGGCCGGCTCCGTGGCTCCGCAGGCGGTGCCGCAGCAGAACCTCGCCCCGTCCTCGCCGCCGACCGCGTCCAAGCAGGGCGCGCCGCTGGCGAACGGTCCGGCCTCCACCATGCCGAGCAGCAACGCGCCCGGCGACCCGACCGGCTCCTCCGCCTCCGGCGGTGGCCAGCAGGGATCGCCGGCGCCCCAGAATCCCTCGTCGCCGAGCTCGACAGCCACGTCGCAGCAAGGTGACGACCCGCAGATGAAGGCGTACTGCGCCGGAACAACGGACGGTCCTCAGTAGTGTCGATGTCAGCCGCCCCGCCCCGGCCCGAAGAACCCCTGATCCCCAAGCGCCGCAACACCGAGCTGCTGCTCAGCTTGTTCGCGGTGGCGGTCGCCATGTTCGCCTACGCCAACGTGGGCCTGGCCGACAACGGCAAGCTGCCGGCCGGCATGTGGGGCGTCGGCGCGGGCCTGGCGGCGGTGGTGCTGGTCGCCAACGGCCTGATCCGCTACGCCGCGCCGTACGCGGACCCGCTGTTCCTGCCGCTGGCGATCTTCCTCAACGGCATCGGCCTGGTGCTGATCCACCGCCTGGACATCTACGACTCCGAGCACTACCAGGCGCTGCACAAGGCCAACCCGGTGAAGTTCCACACCGCGCCGGCCGGGTCGACGACGAACCAGTTGATGTACACCGCGCTCGGCATCATCGCGATGGCCGTCTTCCTGCTGTTCGTCAAGGACCACAAGATCCTGCAGCGCTACGCCTACATCTCGATGGTCTCCGGCCTGTTCCTGGTCGCCATCCCGGCGGTGCTGCCGGCCTCGATCTCCAGCGCCAACGGTGCCAAGAGCTGGATCCGCTTCCCCGGCGGGGTCTCGATCCAGCCGGCCGAGTTCGGCAAGCTGCTGCTGGTCTCGTTCTTCGCGGCGTTCCTGATGGCCAAGCGCGACGCGCTGCGGGTGGCCTCGCGCCGGGTGCTCGGCCTGAACATCCCGCGCGGCCGGGACATGGGGCCGATCGCGGTCTGCTGGGTCCTGGCGATGCTCATCCTGGTCTTCGAGACCGACCTCGGTGTCTCGCTGATGTTCTTCGGCGCCTTCGTGGTGCTGCTGTACATCGCGACCGAGCGGACGTCGTGGCTGGTCTTCGGCCTCACCGCGTTCGTCGGCGGCGCCGTGTTCATCGCCACGACGGTGCCGCACGTCCAGCAGCGTGTGAACAACTGGCTGCACCCGTTCAACGGCGAGATCTGCGCCGCCCAGATCCCGACCCCGAAGAACTGCCCCTCGGACCAGATCTCGCAGTCCATCTACGGCTTCGCCACCGGCGGCATCTTCGGCAAGGGCCTGGACCAGGGCCGGCCCTGGCTGGTCGGGTTCGCCAAGAACGCGGACTTCATCCTGGTCACGGTCGGCGAGGAGCTCGGCATGGTCGGGCTGTTCGCGCTGATGATGGTCTACACGCTGTTCGTGATGCGCGGCTTCAAGACCGCGCTGCTGATCCGCGACAACTACGGCAAGCTCCTGGCCGCCGGCCTGGCCGTGACGTTCGCGCTGCAGGTGTTCATCACCGCCGGCGGCGTCATGCGCGTCATCCCGCTGACCGGTCTGCCGATGCCGTTCCTGGCCGCCGGTGGTTCGGCGCTGGTGGCGAACTGGGTCGTGGTCGCGCTGTTGATCAGATTGTCCGACTCCGCACGGCGACCGCTGCCGCCGGCGATCCCGCTGACCGACGACGAGCTGCGGGCCATGCGCCTGGCGGCCGCTCAGCGGATGCCGTCGAACGCCGTCCAGGGACGCCACGCCCAGCCGGCGGCGCCGCAGGTCCCCGACGGCCCGCAGCGTCCGCACCCGCTGGCGCAGCCCGGACTGGGCCAGAGCGGACTGGGCCAGAGCGGCCTCGGACAGACCGGACTGGGACAGACCGGTCTGGGGCAGACGGGTTTCGGCCCGGGTGCGCCCGGCGGTCCCGGCGGCCCGACGCCTCCGGGCGCGGCCGATCCCACCCAGGCGATGCCGGTCCGTCCCGCGGGCGCCGCCGGAGCGGCCGGTGCGGCCGGTGCGGCCGACGTCACGCAGGCCGTCCCCTCCCAGCCGCGCGGTTACGGAGAGCAGACGATGCTGCGCGCAGCGGAGGCGACCCAGGCGATGCAGGCCACATCCGGCCCGAGGCCGGAACCGGAACAGGGCCAGACGGAGTCCTATATCCCGGCGTTCGAAGACGACGCGGACGATGAAGACGACGACGTGCGGACGAGGCCGACGCCGGCACCCGGGGCGAACCCGAGTGACGCGGCCGGCCGGCCGAGCCCGCCGGAGCGGAGGTACGGACCGTGAACCAGCCGATCAGGCGGGTGGCCCTGTTCTGCTTCCTGCTCATCGCCAGCCTGCTCGTCAGCTCCAACTACCTGCAGGTGGTCAACGCCGACAGCTACAAGGCGCGCAACGGCAACCAGCGCATCATCCTGGACTCCTTCGCCTATCCGCGCGGCCAGATCCTCACCGCCGACGGCACCGTCATCGCCGAATCAGTGCCCTCCGGCGGGATCTCGTACAAGTACCAGCGCACGTACCCGCTGAAGTCGGACTACGCCAACATCACCGGCTGGAAGTCGATCGGTTACGGCTCCACCGACATCGAGTCCTCCCTCGACAAGTTCCTGCAGGGAACGGACAGCTCCGAGTCCGTGGCGAACTTCATGGACACGCTGACCGGCAAGTCGAAGAAGGGCGGCGACGTCCAGCTGACGCTGCAGAACTCGGTGCAGCAGGCGGCGATCGCCGGACTGAAGGGCAAGCAGGGTTCGGTGGTGGCCCTGGACCCGACCACCGGCGCGATCCTGGCGATGTACTCCTCGCCGAGCTTCGACCCGAACGGGATAGCGTCCAACAACGGCGACACTTCCAGCGCGGCGGGCAAGGCGCTGGAGAACGACAAGAGCAAGCCGAACCTGAACCACGCGATCCAGGAGAACTACCCGCCCGGCTCGGTCTTCAAGGTCGTCACCGCGGCCGCCGCACTGGACTCCGGCAAGTACCAGGAGACCAACCCGACCGGCGCGGACGCCAACGGTTTCTCCGTCCCGGGCTCCGGCTACACCCTGACGAACGAGAACGGCCAGAGGTGTCCGGGCACGGACCTGAAGACGGCACTGGCACAGTCCTGCAACTCCGTTTACGGCTACGTCGGTGCCCAGCTCGGCCCGCAGATCATGTCCACCTACGCCTCGAAGTTCGGGTTCGGCAACCCGGCCCTGAAGATCCCGCTGCCGGTGGCCCAGTCGAGCTTCCCGTCGCCGGCCGCCGTCGGCAGCAACCAGCTGGCGCTGGCACAGGACTCCATCGGCCAGGGCGACACCCAGGTGACCCCGCTGCAGGCGGCGATGATCGCGGCCTCGGTGGCCAACGGCGGCGCCATCATGCAGCCCTACCTGGTGGACAAGGAGACCGCGCCCAACGGGCACGTCACCTACAAGGGGTCGGACCACCAGCACGTGCTCAGCCAGGCGATGAGCCCGACGACCGCGGGCGTCCTGGACGACATGATGCAGAACGTGGTCACGAACGGCACCGCCCAGAACGCCGCCGTGTCCGGCGTCCAGATGGGCGCCAAGACCGGTACCGCGCAGCGGGCCCAGGGCCAGAACCCGCTGGCCTGGTTCGTCTGCTACGGCACGGCCAACGGCAAGAAGGTCGCGGTGGCGGTGATGGTCGAGACCAACAACCCCAACATCCGCGGCGACATCAGCGGTGTCGGGTTCGCGGGTCCCACGGCCGACGCGGTATTGAAGGCGGCACTGGGAGTGAGCTGACGCGGAAGTGAGCGCCTGTATGGGGGCGGGGTGTCGGACCGGCGGCTCAGGGTAACGCCAGAGCCGGTCCGGCAGGGATTCTGGAGCGCGGGCTGGCGCCGGACCCGGTTCGGGGGATACTGCCGGAAGCAAGTTTTCGACTGAGACGATGTCAGACCGCCGCCACCGGGTGGCGATCGATGAGCTGGAGCGATGAGATGTCCGGAACCTACCCCGGGGCGGAACAGCCGCGGCGGCTCGGCGGCAGGTACGAGCTGGGCGCCGTGCTGGGCCGAGGCGGGATGGCCGAGGTCTTCATGGCCCGCGACACCCGGCTGGGCCGCACGGTGGCCGTGAAGACCCTGCGTGCCGACCTGTCGCGGGACCCCACGTTCCAGGCGCGGTTCCGCCGCGAGGCGCAGTCCGCGGCGTCCCTGAACCACCCGGCGATCGTGGCGATCTACGACACCGGCGAGGACTTCGAGAACGGTGTCTCGGTCCCCTACATCGTGATGGAGTACGCCGACGGCTCCACGCTGCGCGACCTGCTGCACTCCGGTCGCAGGCTGCTGCCCGAGCGGGCCCTGGAGATCACCGCCGGCGTGCTGCAGGCGCTGGACTACTCGCACCGCAACGGCATCATCCACCGGGACATCAAGCCGGCGAACATCATGCTGACCCGGTCCGGCACCGTGAAGGTGATGGACTTCGGCATCGCCCGCGCCATGGCCGACAACGGCATGACGATGACGCAGACCGCGGCGGTCATCGGCACCGCGCAGTACCTGTCGCCGGAGCAGGCCAAGGGCGAGACCGTGGACGCCCGCAGCGACCTGTACTCCACCGGCTGCCTGATGTTCGAGCTGCTCACCGGCCGGCCGCCGTTCGTCGGCGACTCCCCGGTCGCGGTGGCCTACCAGCACGTGCGCGAGGAGCCGCAGCCGCCGTCCTCCTACGACCCGGAGGTCAGCCCGGCGATCGACGCCGTGGTGCTGAAGTCGCTGGCCAAGACCGCCGACCAGCGCTACCAGTCGGCCACCGAGATGCGCGCCGACATCGAGCGGGTGCTGGACGGCCGGCCCACCGAGGCGCAGACCGCGGTGCTGGGTGCGGCGAACATGCCGACCCAGCGGCTGGACCCGCGCCAGGTGGGTGCGGCGGCCGCGGTCGGCCAGACCCGGGCGATGCCCGCGGTCGAGGTGCCGACCGGCTACCCGCCCGCGACGCCGGGGTACGACGACGAGTACGGGAACAGTCCGGCCGGACGGCCGCCGGCCGGCCCGCCGCGCCGCGCCGAGCCGCGCCGTCCTCCGGAGCCGGAGAAGAGCGGCAAGACCGGGTACATCATCCTGGCCATCGCCGGCATCGCCGCGGTCATCGCCGCGATCCTGCTGGCGAAGTCCCTGCTGAAGTCCGGCGGCAACACCAACTCCAAGGCGGTTCCGGACTTCGGCGTCGGGGCGAACAGCGTCCAGCAGGCTCAGACCATCCTGAACAAGCCGGAGAACGCCGGATGGAGCCTGACCGGCGACGGAAAGGCCTGTCCCCCCAACACCGACCTGCACTCGGCGCCGACCGGGACGATCGTCGCCCAGAGCCCGGCGGCCGGCGGCAACTTCATGAAGCCCCAGCCCATCACCTACTGCCTGTCGCTGGGCCCGCAGCTGGGCAAGGTGCCGGCCACGGCCACCCTCAACGGGTGGACGGAGGCCACGTTGAAGGCGTACCTGACCGGTGCCCACTTCGATCTGAGCAACGCGGTGGGGTCGCCGCAGGCCGACCCCACGGTGCCGAAGGGCGACATCATCCACGTGGTCGACCTCGCCAACAACGGCGCGGTCATCGACGGTACCCAGCAGGACACGAGCAAGGTCCAGATCGGCTGGACCGTCTCCACCGGCAAGCCCACGGTCCAGCTCACCGCCGCGAACCTCGTCGGCCAGCCGTACGGCAGCGTCGTGTCGCAGATCAAGTCCCAGGGCTTCACCAACGTCACACCGACGCCGGACACCACGGCCAACAACCAGCAGCCGGGCAACGTGACCCGGATCAACGTGCCGGACGGGCCGTACACCAAGGACACGGCGATCGTGGTCTACTACGCGCCGGCGCCGCCGCCTCCGACCACGCCGACGACCTCGCAGTCGCAGCCGTGCGACACGGGCCAGGACCCGACCTGCCAGGGCGGCAATCCCTCGACCACGCAGTCGACGCAGGGACCCGGCAACGGCCAGACCTCGACGAACGGCATGCTCTGCATCGTGGATCCGCAGGCGCCGGGGTGCCCGAACAACCCGACGACGTCCAAGAAGGGCGGCAACTAGGCGCTCCGCTATAGCGAAGCCCCGCACGGAACCTTCCGTGCGGGGCTTTGTGTTTCTCCGCTATAGCGTCTCTTATAGCGTCTCTGCTCAGAGCTCCCGCTAGTTGGCCGCGCCGATCACCACCGGCGCCAAGCCGGTCGACCGCTCCACCGCCCCGGCGTCGCCGCACACGGTCAGCCAGTTCGCCAGCATCCGGTGGCCGCCCTCGGTCAGGACCGACTCGGGGTGGAACTGCACCGCCTCCACCGGGAGTTCGCGGTGGCGGATGCCCATGATGACGCCGGAGTCCGTGCGCGCGCTGACGAGCAGGTCCGCCGGCAGCGTCTCGGGCTCCACGGCCAGCGAGTGGTAGCGCGTGGCTGTGAACGGGTCCGCGAGTCCCTGGAAGACGCCCAGTCCGTCGTGGGTGACCGTGCTGGTCTTGCCGTGGAGCAGTTCCGGGGCGCGGCCGACCACGGCGCCGTGCGCGACCGCGATCGACTGCAGGCCCAGGCAGACGCCGAAGACCGGGATCCGGTGCTCTTCGGCGTAGCCGACCATCTTGACGCACACGCCGGCTTCCTCGGGGACGCCGGGGCCGGGAGAGAGCAGGACGCCGTCGTAGTCGTGCGCGGCCTCGACGCCGATCGCGTCGTTGCGCACCACCTCGCACTCCGCGCCGAGCTGGTACAGGTACTGAACGAGGTTGTAGACGAAGCTGTCGTAGTTGTCGACGACCAGGATCCGCGCTGCCATGCCGTGAGCCTACCGGCCCGAGGGGAAGCGCTATTGCGAGACCGTGTTGCCGCTGAACGGCATCAGCGGTTCGATCCACGGGAAGACCCAGCCGAACAGGAGCACCACGATCAGGGCTGCCGAGGCCAGGGCGATGAGCACCTTCACGTAGACGGGCCCCGGAAGGTGCCGCCACACAAACGCGTACATCGCCTGCTCCTCTCTCTACAGACTTCTCTATAGAGGTCTCTATGAGGTTTTACCAGAGTCCTATTGGAACTTGGGGCTGTTCACGGTCAACGCCGGTGGCTCCCCCACGGACCGCGGCTGCTGGGCGATCAGCGTGCCGGTGACGACCATGCGCTGTGTGGAAGCCCACCACGGATTGCAGGTGGTCAGGGTGATCAGCTTCTGCGACGGCGGCTCGCCGGGGTGGTCGGGGACCGGGGCGACCACGGCCAGGTCGGTCGGGTCGACGATGAACGGGTCGCGGTTCTCGCGGTAGGTGAACCAGGTGTCCGCGGTCTCCACCACGATCAGGTCGCCGGCGCGCATCTCGTCGAGGTAGCGGAACGGCTCGCCGTGCGTCTTGCGGTGCCCGGCGACCGCGAAGTTGCCGATCCGTCCCGGCAGCGCCGAGTCCTTGTAGTGGCCGACGCCGCGGCCCAGCAGGTCCAGGGAGGTGCCCTGCAGGACCGGGATCGACTTGTCGCCGAGCCGGGGGATGTGCAGGATCGCGAACGCCTCGCCGGAGGTGCCGCGGCTGTCGGCGGTGTCGAACGGTCCGAGGCCGGCCGGGTCGGCGGATGTGGCCCAGGTGGCCGAGCGGGGCGCCGGCGGCTGCGCGGCCCACAGCTTGTGCAGGTCCGAGACCTCGGACTTCATCGCCTCGTCGGCGATCACGTTGGTGTAGAAGAGCTGGTAGGCGCAGAACAGGAAGAGCACGACGCCGAGCGTGATCAGGATCTCACCGACGGATCGGATCGCCGTTCGCGCACGCTCTGCCCACATTCCGCCAGTTTGTCGGCTTCAGGGCGCCACGGAGGCGAACGACACGTCGAGCGGTCCGGTGTAGCCCGGGAGCGTCACTCGATCGCGTGCCTTCACGTCCCAGCCGAGCCCGTAGGCGTTGACGTACTCCAGATAGGTCTGCACGGCCGGGGCGGCCATCAGCGCGGCGCGCATCTTGGTCGGGTCGCCGACCGCGGTGATCGCGTAGGGCGGGGAGTAGACGCGGCCCTGCAACAGCAGAGTGTTGCCCACGCAGCGCACGGCCGAGGTCGGCGCCAGGCGCTGGTCCATCAGCTGGATCCCGGTCGCGCCGCCCGCCCACAGCGCGTTCACCACGGCCTGCACGTCCTGCTGGTGGATGATCAGCCAGTCCGGCTGCGCGGCCGGGGCTCCGGCCGCCGGCTGCGCGTTCGGCGGGGCGTCATTGAGGGTCACGGTCAGGGCCGAGCCGGTGACCGGGGTCAGGGCCACCGGGCCGGACAGCGAGTCGACCTGTGCCTGCGCCGCCTTCACCCGGGCGTCGGCGCTCTGGCCGCGGGTCAGGGCGTCCTGCGCCGCGCGCTGCGCCGCCACCTGCTCGGTAAGTTGTTGGTTGTGCGTGTTCTGGGCTCGGATCACGTCGGAGAGCTGCGCACCCCGGTCCGGCCGGATGTCGCCCTGGCCGTCGGCGGTGTCCCGAGCGGTCAGGAACAGCGCGCCGGCGAGGGCGAACACCAGCACCACACCGGTGTGCCAGACCACCCGGGAGGGCCGCCGCCGGACCGGTTCCGGAGCGGGCTCCGGTGCCGTCCGCCGGGTCGGCTCCGGGCCGTCCGCCGATGCGGGTTCGTCCAGCTGATCGCGCCCTGACGCCATGGCGGATACGCTATCGGACGCACACTGTCGCATGCCCGATCGAGGCCGCACAGCAGCCGAGCAATCCAGGAGTGAACCGTGCCCGAGTCGAAGGTCCGCAAGAAGGCCGCGTACACCCCGCCGCCGGACAAGAAGCAGCCGATCAAGCTGGACACCGGGAACCGGGTGGTGCTGCCGCTGATGGTCGGGTGCTTCGTGCTCGGCCTGCTGTGGATAGTGGTGTACTACCTGTCGAACATGACGTACCCGGTGTCCGCGCTGCACGGCTGGAACATGGCCGTCGGCTTCGGGTTGATCATCACCGGCTTCATCGCGTCCATGAAGTGGAAGTAGCGCCGCGCGCTTTGCGTCGCCGTCGTCACCGACTGTGCCCGATCGCTGCCTAACACAACATCCACAGGCTTATCCCCAGTGTGGATAAGTACCGGACGCCTGTGGATAACTATCTGGAACGTCGGTGACGACCCTGGTCAGACCGGGTGTGTACGGCGCGCCGTCAACAGTGCGCGTACGGTTCGCCGGGTCGTTCAGGTGAGCGGTGTGCACGGCCGTGGCGGCGATCGCCAGGGCGAGCACCAGCGCCATGGTGCCGAAGCCGAGCCCGTTGAGCAGCCGCACCTGCTGCTCACGGGGCGCTCCGGCCTTGCCCAGGGTGCGGATGAGCTCCGGGGCGAAGGCGTAGACCGCGCCGATCAGCGCCCCGGCCACCACGCCGCCGACGTGGTCGCGCCAGTCGATGTTGGTGTTCTGCAGCGGGATCACAATGTTGATCACCAGCACCACGACGATCATCCCGGGGTCCAGGATCTTGCGCCGCAGCCCGATCACCACCAGGCAGCCGAACACCGCGGAGATCGCGCCGGAGGCGCCCAGGCTCGCCGGGCTCAGCGGGGTCATGAACCAGTAGGACGTCACCGCCCCGGCCAGCCCGCCGATCAGGTAGACCAGCACGAACCGCAGCTTGCCCAGCATCGCCTCCAGCATCGGGCCGATGAAGAACAGCGAGATCATGTTCGAGGCGATGTGCACCAGGTTCGCGTGCAGGAACATCGAGGTGACCAGGCGGTACCACTCGCCGTTGGCCACGCCTATCGGCTGGCCGTCCACCCAGGTGCCCTTGGCGATCAGCTCCAGCCGCATGTCCAGGGTGTTCACCTGGAACACCCCGCCGCCGGCCGCGCCGACCTGCGAGGTGCCGACGATGTGCTGCAGGCCGAACATCACGAAGTTCAGCGCGATCAGGCTGTAGGTGACCACCGGGACCACCCGGGGCCGCAGCACCGCGCCGAACGGGGTCCGGGCCTTGGGCACCTGCTGGTTGCCGCCGCGCACGCAGTCCGGGCACTGGAAGCCGACCGAGGCGGGGACCATGCACTCCGGGCAGATGCGGCGCTCGCAGCGGGTGCAGCGGATCTGCGCCTCCCGCTCCGGATGCCGGTAGCAGGCCGGGAGGTCGGTGGCCGGCACGGGAGGGCTGCCTGGGCTGCCTGGCGGCATCGTCACGGTGGTCCTCTTTAGGTACAGCGACGCGAAGCGTCCCGTTGACGGCTGGGGAGACGGGCTGACGGGTCCGGTTTCGATCGGCCGGTTCGAATGTAGAGGAAACGAACACGCGGGGCACAGAGTTTCCTCCGCGCCCCGCGGTACGTGCCGCTCAGCCCTGGCGGCGTTCGATCGTGATGCTCTCGATCACCACCGGCTGCAGCGGCCGGTCCTGCGCGCCGGTCGGCACCGCCGCGATCTGGTCCACGACCTTGCGGCTGTCGGGGTCCACGACCTCGCCGAAGATGGTGTGCTTGCCGTTCAGGTGGGTCGGCCGGCGCGGGGTCGGCACGGTGATGAAGAACTGCGAGCCGTTGGTGCCCCTGCCGTTGCGGATCCCCGCGTTGGCCATCGCCAGCAGGTAGTCGCGGTCGTTGAAGGTCTGGTCCGGGTGCGGCTCGTCGTCGAAGACGTAGCCGGGGCCGCCGAAGCCCTGGCCCAGCGGGTCGCCGCCCTGGATCATGAACTGCGGGATGATCCGGTGGAAGATCGTGCCGTCGTACAGCGGCGTCTTCGACTTCACATTGCTCTCGGGGTGCGTCCACTCCAGGGTCCCCTCCGCCAGACCCACGAAGTTGGCGACGGTCTTCGGCGCAAAGTCCGGAAGCAACCGCACGACGATGTCGCCGTGGTTGGTCTTGATGGTGGCGTACAGGTTCTCGGCCACAGTCTGTTGCCTTTCGGTTTCTGTCATATGGACGCTCTCCATCCTCGCACGGAAGGTCACTCACCCTCTGAGTAGCCCCAATGGCCCTGCGTGAGGTTGTCTGGCGGGGCGGCCGGGCAGGCACGAATTCGAGCCGCTTGCCAGGTCGACCCTGCTTCCGGCGGCGCTGCCCGGCGGGGCCGCCGGGCAGCGTTGGACGGCGTTCAGACAGCGTTGGACAGGTGAAGCGGTGAACAGGCGATGTGAGGGAGAGGCGCGATGAGGATGCCGTTCAGTCACGAGGTGCCGCAGAGCCGTCTGGAGCGCGTGCGCTGTGCCGTCCGCGACCGGACCTCCGGCGCCGCCCACTCGGTCTCCGGCGCGGCCGGGACCGCCCAGACCGCGGCCATGAGCGCCGCCGGCGCCGCGCAGGACACGGCGCAGCAGATCGCCGACCGCGCCGCGGTTGTCGCGCAGCAGGTGGCCGACCGCGCGTCGATCGCCGCCGCGGTGATGGCCGAGCGGGCCCGGCCCGTGGCCGAGCGCGCCCGCCCGCTGGCCGCCGAGGCGGCGACCCGCGGCGGCGCGGCGTGGCAGGTCATCCTGCACGGCGCCCCGCAACCGTCGCCGATGGCACGCATCGCCGGCGTGATGCCGCTGGCGGCCGTGACGGCGGCCCGCCGCAGCCGCGCCCCGATCGGCCTGATGGCGCTCGGCGCGGTCGGCGCGGTCGGCCTGCTCTGGTGGCGCCGCTCGCGGGCCGACGTGGACAGCGTGTGGATCCTCGACTCGGACACCGACGTCGAGCCGGTCGGCCGCTGGCGGGAGGACGACAGCCGGGCTGCGGCCGACGACACCGCGATGGGCTCCGGACGCCGGGAGTCCCCGGCCAACCGCTGGCCCTGAGCAAGCGGCCACCCGGCCACCAGGCCACCCGCCGGCCACCAGCCAGCCCCGGAGCCACCATCCCACCGGATCCGACCCACGCACCGAAAGGCGGTCCGCCGATGATCGCCGTCGCGCTGGGCCTGCTCGGCCTCGTGGTCATGATCGCCACCGGGGTGTCGGCTTCGAGCACCGGTGACGACCACCTGACCTTCCTCGGCGTCGGAGTCCAGACGACCACCGCGCAGGTCTTCCTCACCGGCGCGATATTCGGCTGGGTCTTCGTGATCGCCCTCTGGCTGCTCCGCATGGGCATGCACCGCTCGGGACAGCGCTGCGCGCAGCTGGCCGCGCGCCGCAGCCGGCGCGCGAGCGAGTGGCTCGGGTTCAGTGAGGGCGAGGCTGACGGGGACGGGTGGGACGGGTGGGGTGAGTGGGATGACTGGCGTGCGGTGGGGCGGCGGTCGGGGAGTGAGGTGCGCGGCTCGCAATGGCATGGCGTCCGCTTCCGGGCGACCACTCCGCTTGATGCCGAAGGCACGGTGAGCGGCGAGATCGTCGGCCGGGGTGAGGTGCGTGGGCCGAATTCCCGTGGCGTCCGCTTCCGATCGGCCGCTCCGCGCGATGCCGAGGGCGCTCTCCCCGACGGGATCGTCGGCCGGGCCGGCCCGGCTGGTCACGGTCGCGGCGCCCCATGGCGTGCCGACGGCGGCACTGACAAGGCAAACCGGGCCGTCGCAGGTGCACCGGACCAGCCGGGCGCGCTCGGCGGAGGCCACGCGCCGGGCCCAGTCGCAGGGCGGCTGCCCGGTATCGGCGTGGACGGCGGCGCTCAGCGCCGCCAGGTCGGCGGCGGCTCCGGCCCGGTGGCGGGCGAGGATCGCGCCGCTGAGGGCGAGTAGCGCTCCGGCGAGGGTCGTCAGTAAGCCCGCCAGCAGCGCGGCGTAGATCGTGGCCGAGCCGCGATCACGGGTCCGGGTCGGCATCGGTGTCCTCGCTTCCCACAGTGGATTCGTCAGCCTCGTAGGCTTCGGCGTGCACGGTGAACGCCCGCAGCAGCGGCACCTCGGCCACCGACGCCCTGACCGTGACGCGGATCAGGCCGTCCTCGGTGGTGATGTGCACCGCGGCGCCGGGCATGGCGCGGCTGACAGCCGTTTCGACCTCCGCCGCCGACTCGCCGCGCGCCGCCGCCCGGGCTCCCAGCCGCGCGGCGTCGAGGCAGCGGATCTGCGTCGCCAGCCCGGTCAGGACTCCGGCCAGCGCCACCGTGAACAGCACCAGGCTGGGGATGGCCAGTGCCGCTTCGACCGTGGCGTAGCCGGCGTCCCGACGTCGTCGCCGGTGCATCAGAACGCTGTGCTGAGCGCCTTGCGCAGAACCGCCGTGAGGCCGTTCTCCACCGCCGGACTCGTGATCACCTTGTACAAGATCACTGCGAAAGCGCAGGCCGCGAGTGTTCCGAGCGTGTACTCCACGGTCGACATGCCCCGGTCGCGGTGCCGTCGTCGGCGGATGAGTCTCATGGTTCTTCCTTCCGGCTAGAGGTCAGGGGACAGCGGTCAGAGCAGGTGGTGGGCCAGGCCCAGGACGATCGGGACGACCCCGATCAGGACGAACGCAGGCAGGAAGCACCCGGCCAGCGGCGCCACGCCCCGCACCCCGGCCCGCCGCGCGGCGGCCGTGCTCGCGGCGTGCCGCTCCTTGCGCAGATCGGTGGCGCAGGCGCGGATCGTGGCGACCGGTGGCGCGCCGGACAGGCCGGCCCGGCCGATGGCCTCGGCGACCGGGCGCAGTCCGGGTTCGGCGGCGACCACACGCCAGGTGGTGACCGGGTTGCCGCCGAGCCGCAGCAGGTGCGCGACCTCCTGGAACCGGTCGGACAACTCGGCCGCCGCCTGCTCGCCGAGCGTGGTGAGCCGGCCCGGTGGCCGCAGGCAGTACGCCACCACCTCGGCGGCGCGCAGCGGATCGGCGCCGGAGGCCAGGCACGCGGCCAGCAGATCGGCGGCGACCGGAGACATCCGCGCGGCCGCTTCACCTTGCCGTCGTTGGCGGCGGGCCGTGGTCCAGGGGTTGTGTCTCAAACGTTTGAGAAACCCGGACCACGGTCGCGAGCGCGATGGATCCGTGGCGCCGTCCCGCGAGGCCAGAAAGGCCAACCGCCGGGCGGGACGGTCCTGGTGCCGTTGCGGCCAGCACAGCACCGACAAACCCGCCGACACCCCGGCCGCGACCCCGGTGAACGCGATGCCGAGGACGCTCATGACAACGCCTCCGCCGATCGCGCGATGCGGTCCATCCACACCACGCCGCCGAGCACGAACGCGATCCCCAGCACCAGACACGTCTCGCCGATCCCGGTGTGCAGCAGCATGGGGACCGGCGAGAGCCCCATCCCGGAGCCGATGACCAGCCCCACCACCGGCAACAGCGCCAGCAGCCGCGCCGAGGCACGGATCCCGGCGAGTTCGGCGTCCAGCTCGCGCCGCTGAGCGCGCTCCGCCCGAAGCCCGTCGGCCAGCTCCCCGATCGCCGGGGTCATCCCCGCGCCGCCCTCGGCGACCTGCCAGCACGCGGCAAGCGCGGCGAGAGCCTCACGGCCCGGCGTTCCGGCCGCCGAGCGCAGCACGGTCACCACGTCGGCGCCGGTGCCGAGCGGTCCGGCGAGATAGACCGCCAGATCCGGGCACGCGCCGGATGCGGCGTCACGCAACGCCTCGCGTGCCTCCCGACCGGCGTGCAGCTCGGAGCAGATGGTGACGCAGAGTTCGATGACCTCGGTCTGTCGGCGCTCGACGGCCAGCCGCGCGGTGTGAGCGGTCCACGCCCGATACGCACGCCACGCTGCGAACGGCACCAGGAACGCCAGCACCGCCGAGCGCGCCGCCACAGAACTGAGAACTCCCAACGCGATCGCCGACAGCACCGTCGGCCATGCACCGGCCAGCCGCAATCGCCATTTCGGTCCGCGCGGACCGCCGAGAACCGCGGTCTCCAGCCGTCGGCGCGCGCCCGGCCCGGGGAAGGTCAGCACCGCCGAAGCCGCCAGAAGACCAGCCAACGCGGAGTTCATCGGTGGCCTCCTCTGCGGGAGGGTGAGGGTCCGTAGTCGGCGACGAACGGTTCGTCCGGATCGCTCGCACCGGTCGCACCGCCCGCACTGGCCGCGTTCTTGAGGACCGGCAAGAGGCGATCGGCCTCAGCCAATGCCTCCTGCCAACCGGCGAGCTTCTCCAAATCGGCGTCGGTGTCCCGGTTCTGCTGCTCCCGTGGGGGTTTCGCGGTTGTCTCCCGGACATCGATCCCCAACAGCTGGCTGAGGCGCTCCGAACCGGGGCCGTAGGTCGCGGTGCCCGCGGCATCGAAGTCCACGGCGGACAGCACCTCGGTCTCCCCGAACCCGCGGTCGACGACGCCGATCGACGCCAGCCGCCGTTTTCCCTTCTCCCGCACCAGATGCACGACCGCCTGGACCGCGGACGCCAACTGCGCGTGCAGCGCGCCGCGCTCCAGCCCGGCCGGAGCGGCGAGGGCTTCGACCCGCGCTACGACGTCCTCGACCCCGTTCGCGTGCAACGTGGCCGCGCAGCCGTCGTGCCCGGTGTTCATGGCGGCCAGCAGCTCCAACACCTCGGGCCCGCGCACCTCGCCGACCACGACCCGATCCGGCCGCATCCGCAGCGCTTGCCGCACCAGCGTCCGCAGGTTCACCGCACCGCGGTTCTCCTGGTTCGCGGTCCGGCACTGGAGACGCGCCACGTGCGGATGATCGACGACCACCTCGGCGCACTCCTCGGTCACCACGATCCGCTCGTCGGCGGGCACCAGGCCGAGCAGCGCGCCGAGGAGCGTGGTCTTGCCGCTGCCGGTGCCACCGGTGACCAGATACGACACCCTCGCGGTGGCGACGGCCCGCAACAGGCGTGCGCCGTGCTCGGTGGTCATTCCGCCGGCCATGAGCCGGTCCATGGTGAACGCCCGGCGCGGCGGGACCCGCAGGGAGATCAGCGTTCCCCGGACGGCCACCGGAGGCAGCACCGCGTGCAGCCGGGCGCCGTCGGGCAGCACTCCGTCGACGCACGGCGCGGCGTCGTCGAGGCGGCGTCCGGCGTGTGCGGCCAGCCGCTGCGCGAGCCGCCGCACCGCGGCCTCGTCGGGGAAGCGCACGTCGGCGCGGCTCAACGTCCCGGCGCGTTCGATCCACACCGAGTCCGGGGCGTTCACCAGGACGTCGGTGACCTCCGGATCGGTCAGGAAGCGGTCCAGGACGCCGGCGCCGGTGAGCTCGGAACGCACCTGATACGCCGCCGCGCGCAGATCGCGGCCGTCGAGCATGCAGCCCTCGGCCCGCAGCGCCGCGAGGATCGCCTGCATGTCGACCCGGACCGGCGGGGTCGCCAGCCGGGACCGGACCCGGTCCACGAGCCCGGCGTTCAGCCGCAGCCGCTCCGATCCGGGCAGCGGGGCCGAGGACATCGACGAGGACATTGACGAAGGCATCGACGAAGGCATCGGGGACGACATCGGCGAGGGCGGTGTCTTCGGGGAAGGCGGCGGCGCGTTCATGCCGCCGCCCGGGACTCGGAGCGCCGGGCGGGCGCCAGGCCGAACAGGTCGTCCAGGAAGCTTCGGCAGAACGCGGACACACTTCCCCGCGCGCTGGAGCCGGGCGGCTCGCCGTGTTCGGCGGCCGCGGAGAGCCGCCGCTCGGCCCCGATCACCCCGGCCAGCGGCAGGCCGCCCATGACATCCGTTATGTCCAGCGGCTCCAGTCCGCCGGGAGCCGGCAGCCGCACCACCACGCGCAGGTCCGGCGACACCAGCCGGACCGCCGCCGCCAACTGCGAGGCCGCCGCGGAGGCCCGCACCTCGGCGGGGACCACCATCAGCGTCACGTTCGCCAGGGCCAGCGCCTCGGTCGCGGCCTCGTCGAGCGAGCGGGGCAGGTCGACCACGACCAGGTCACCGGCCTGTGCCAAAGCCGTGAGCACGGCGCGCACCGGCTCGGCGGCGACCGCCGGCAGCGGGATGTCGGTCCGGGTGTGCGGCCAGGTGAGGATCGGCAGGCCCCGCTGCGGGCGGGCCGTCGCCCGCGCCATGCTGTCGGCCCGGTCCTGAGCGGAAGAGCCGCCGACTTCCCAGGATGCCTCTGAATCAGAGTTTTCCGGGGTGATCACCTTCGCCCCGGAAAGAGATTCCGCTGATGAACCGTCACCATTGAGCCGGCGTCCGATACGTCGCGCTCCGGTGGTTTCCTGCGGCATCGGCGAACCGCCGCCGGACCACAGTTCCTCATCGATGTCGGGGGATCCGTCGTCATACAAGGGATTCGCGGAAGCACCGCCAATGTCGCCGCTGACGCTCCGGGACTCCGGCCGGAGCCACGGGTCCGCCTTTCCCGGATCGACCGGGGTCCCGCTGTCGTACCAGGGATCCTCGGCGGTTCCCGGGCGGGCGCCGAGCCATCCGGGGCCGTCGTCCTCGCCGGGCCGGGCCCGTGGCCAGGCCAGTACCGGCAACCGGTCCGCGCCCTCCTCGGCGAAGCCCAGGCCGCCGGCCAGACCGTGGCGGGAATGCGCCGCGTAGGTCGGCAGCGCGTCCCGCAGCGAGCGCCCGGACAGCCGGCCGTCGCGCCACTGCGCCAGCTCCGACCAGCGCGGCCCCGGCTCGGTCTCCAGACCGAAGAGCAGGTCGATGCCGCCGCCGGCGGGATCCAGGTCCACCAGCGTGGAGCGCAGGCCGCGGCGCACGCCGGCCAGGGCCAGCGCGGCGGCCAGGGTCGAGCCGCCGGCTCCGCCGCGTCCGGACAGCACAGCGACCACCGCTCCGGGTTCCTCGGCGGGAGCGTCGGCCTCGGCGAGCAGGCCGGCCAGCCAGCGTTCGCAGTCCGGCAGGATCAGTACGTGCGCGGCGCCCACCGCGCTCCCGCGCTGCCAGACCGAGGCGTCGTCCAGGTCGCGGCCGATCAGCGCCACTTCCGGGCGGCGCGGCAGCCCGGCGCGGGCCACCTCGCCGGTCTGGTCGACGCCGACGAGCACCAGCGGCGCGGCGTTCCAGCGGTGGCGCGCGGCGCTCGGTCCGGGCACGATCTCGATCCGCACCCCGGCCTCGGCCGCGATCCGCAACAGCGCCTCGGCCAAGGCCGGGTCGGAGGTCACGGCCAGCGGGGCCGCGGCCGGACCGGGCCCGGGTTCATACCGTGATTCGGGCCCTGACCTGCGGTTCCGATCTGGTCGGCCGGACGCAGGATGCTGCGTGACCTCTCGCATGGCGGCTCCCTGGGATCGGGCCCGCCTTCGGTCGGCGGGGCACGGGCCCACGGTCGCCGAGGAATCGCGGAGCGCGCCAGGACTGCCGGAAGGACTTGTGGATAAACCCGGCTTGGGGATAACCGCTATCCCTCGTTCGGCGTAGCGGCTACGCGGTTATTGGATGCGACGTCTTAGTTCGTGTGCGAACTTGTGGATTTCTCAGCGAAGATTTAAACCGGGTCGCGGGATATCCGAACGTCGGTTGTCGGAACTGTGCCGGATCAGCGCCGGATCTGTGCCGGAACTGTGCTGGAACCGGCGATGGAACTCTGAGAGTTCTGTCTCGGAACTGTGTCGGTTCTGCGCCCTCCAGCGGGCGCTGAGCGGCCCGCAGGGACCCACGACGGGGCCTGCGGAGGCGTCGGTGCGAACCGGATGTCAGCACGACTGGCGGGCCCGGCGACCCGACCGCCGCCGCCCGGGACCGGGCGGGGCGCGGCTGTGACATCGCAAGAAACGAAGAAAAGTGAAGACCCCCGCCGGGGGGGAGAGCGGGGGTCTTCTCCACGACCAGGCTCGGGGGGGAGGAGCCGGGCCGTGGTAGCACGGTCGCGAACGATCCGTGACTTCCATGGTGTACCCGAGGCTCGCAGAATGCAAACCCCACCCTCATCCATTACGCCGAATGACTGAAGAGCCGCCGTCGGCGGGGGGTAACTGCGCTTCAAAGCCGTCACTGAGGGCGCATCTGTAGCGGTCCCGACGTAGGACCTACCAACGACGCTATCCTCGATTGTGTGGATGAGCATGCGGACGCACGTGCGGATGGCGCGGGCCGTCCGGCGGCCTTCTTCGACCTGGACAAGACGATCATCGCCAAGTCCTCAACCCTGGCCTTCGGCCGTTCGTTCTACAACGGCGGCCTGATCAACCGGCGCACCGTGCTGCGGACGGCGTACGCCCAGTTCGTGTACCTGGCCGGCGGCGCGGACCACGACCAGATGGAGCGGATGCGGCAGTTCCTGTCCGCCATGGCCACCGGCTGGGACGTCGAACAGGTCAAGGACATCGTCGCCGAGACCCTGCACGACCTGATCGACCCGTTGATCTACTCCGAGGCCGCGGCGCTCATCGCCGAGCACAAGGCCGCCGGACGTGACGTGGTGATCGTCTCCACCTCCGGCTCGGAGGTGGTCGAGCCGATCGCCGAGATGCTCGGCGCGGACCTGGCGATCGGCACCCGGATGGCGGTCGGCGAGGACGGCAAGTACAGCGGCGAGATCGAGTTCTACGCCTACGCCGAGAACAAGGCCAAGGCGATCCTGGAGCTGGCCGCCGAGCGCGGCTACGACCTGAGCCGGTCCTTCGCCTACAGCGACTCCGCGACCGACGTCCCGATGCTGGAGTCCGTCGGCCACCCCTACGCCGTCAACCCCGACCGCGCCCTGCGCAAGGAGGCGACGGCCCGCGAGTGGCCGATCCTGGTCTTCGACAAGCCGGTGGCGCTGCGCTCCCGGGTCGGGGAGCTGGCGGCCAAGCCGGCGGTGTCCGGAACGGCCCTGGGCCTGGCTCTGGCGACCGCGGGGACCATTTGGTGGCTGGGGACGCGCGGCCGGCGCCGACGGCGCTCTGCCTTCGACTGAGCCGGTTTTGGTCGATCCTGTCCGGCTTGAGCTTCCTCAGCTGCTCAGCTCCTCAGCACGACGGCTCGGGCGGCTCGGGGCGGCTCATGGGGGGGGCGGGTCGGCCGGGTCAGCCGGAGTGGCCGGAGCGGCCGGGACCGCCGCCGGTCCCCCGACGCGGTCCGGGGCCGGCCTGCCGGTCGGGCACCGAGCGCACCACGACCAGGCGGTCGGTCAGCTGGATGGTGCCGATCGCCACGTCGTCGTAGCGCATGGTCCGCGACCCGCGGATGACCGCCAGCACCGGCTCCTTGACCGCGCGGGGCTCCTTGTCCACGTCGCGGGCGTCGGCCGGGCGCTCCATGAGCTCCAAGCCGTCGCCGTAGGACAGCAGGTCCTGCACCACCTGGCCGACCTTGGGGCTGATCGTGGCCACGCCGAGCAGCTGCCCGGCGGTGTCGGAGCTGGTGACCACCGAGGAGGCGCCGCTCTCGCGCAGCAGCGCGGCGTTCTCGGCCTCCCGGACCGAGGCCACCACCATGGCGCGGCGGGTGAGACGACGGACGGTCAGCGTGGTCAGCACCGCCGTGTCGTCCCGGTCGGCGCTGATCACCACATGTTTGGCTTTGGTGATCTCCGCGCGTTCCAGCACCTCGCTGCGGCTGCCGTCGCCGACGACGCCGGCCAGGCCGCGCCGGTTGGCCTCGGCGATCCGCGCCGGGTCGGTGTCGACCACCACGATCGACTCCGGGGTGTGGCCGTTCTTCAGCAGCGTCTGCACCGCCGAGCTGCCCTTGGTGCCGTAGCCGACCACGACGGTGTGATCCCGCACCTTCGACCTCCACCTCTCCTGCCGCCATTCGTTGCGGGTCCGCTCGGTGAGCACCTCCAGGGTGGTGCCGACCAACACCAGCAGGAACATCACGCGCAGCGGCGTGACGACGAGGGTGTTGACCAGCCGGGCCGAGTCGCTGACCGGCACCACGTCGCCGTAGCCGGTGGTCGACAGGGTCACGGTGGCGTAGTAGAAGGCTGTGAGCCAGCCGACCGCCTTGCCGGAGGAGTCGCGGTAGCCGTTCCGTCCCAGGTAGACGATCACCGCCGAGAGCACCAGGATCCCGAGCGCCAGCAGCACCCGTTTGAGCACCGCCCACAGCGGACCCGAGACCGCGCGCGGCAGCACCACCGACGGGCGGAACGGCGCTGCGTACGTGGTGTGCTCGCTCAGACCGTCAGCACCTCCACCCGCTGCCCGGCGCCGAGGGCGACCACCCCTCCCCCCGGCGGTACGACGGCCAGCCCGTCGGCCAGCGCCAGTCCGCGCAGCATCGCTGGGCCGGTGAACCGCAGGGGGACCGCGACGGTGTCGGTGACGGAGACGGGCACGAGTCGAGTGTCGGTCGGGTGGGTGCCGACGGCATCTCCGAGCGGCAGGAAGTGTGACGTGTCCGCCAGCCCTGACATCCGGCGTAGCAGCGGCCGCACCATGGTGACGAAGCCGGCGACGGCGGCCAGCGGGTTGCCGGGCAGCCCGGCGACGAACCGGCGGTGCTGCCGGGTGCCGCCGTACTGGCCGAGCAGCATCGGATGTCCCGGCCGGACCGAGACCCCGTCGACGAGCAGGCGCGCGCCGAGCTCGGCCAGCACGCGGTGCACGTGGTCCCGGGGGCCGCGCGCCGTGCCGCCGGTGGTGATCACCAGATCGGCGGGGGAGGACGCGACGGCCGCGAGCAGGTCCCGCGGGTCGTCCGCGATCCGGCTCACCGCCACCTCGACGCCGAGCGCTTCGAGCCACGCGGTGAACATCGGGCCGAGCGCGTCGCGGATCCGGGCGCCGTCCGGGAGGCCGGACCCGGCCAGCTCGTCGCCGATGACGACGAGCGCGACGCGCGGGCGCTCGTGGACCGGCAGGTCGTCGTACCCCGAGGCGGCGGCCAGGCCGAGTACCGCGGGGGTGACGCGGGTGCCGGCCGAGAGCAGGGTCTCGCCGCGGCGCGACTCCTGGCCCTGCGGACGGATGTCGGACCCTATGGGCAGCCCCGGCTCGGTGCCGCGCAGGGCGCGCGTCGCGGTGGCGGCGTTCGAGACGGCTGCGTAAGAACGCTGTGGTGCGGCGGCTGGGGCCGCATGGCTGTGGTCCTCGGCGTTCTCGCTGACATGGAGCCTGGTGCGCTCGTCGACGAAGCCGCGCTCGCGCCGCAGCACCGCCGACGCGCCGGAGGGAACCCGGGCTCCGGTGGCGATCTCCACGGCCTCGCCGTCGCCGAGCCGCGTGGCCTCCTGACCGGCGAGCACCTGGCCGCTGACCCGCCACGGTCCCGGGCCGGACACCGCCCAGCCGTCCATGGCGGAGGTCGCGAACGGCGGCAGGTCGACCAGGGCGGACAGCGACTCGGCGAGCACCGCGCCGCGTGCCTGGGCCATGGGGACGCGAGTGGTCGGCAGGGGGATCGCCGCGGCACCGGCGATCTTGCGGGCCTCGGCCCAGGACGTGCTCACCGGCTGCCGGCTCCCGTTGAGCCGCCTGAGCCGCCCGAGCTGCCTGAGCTGCTTGCGCCGCCCGAGCCGCCTGCGGGGCCGTCGGCCTCGCTGCCGGCTGCGCCACTCGCGGGGCTGCCGGTCGAGCCGGTCGAGCCGGTCGCCGAGCCGGCGGAGGCGTCGCGGGTCGCGGCCGGGCTCCCGGCCACGGAGCCGCCGACCGTCCCGCTCGCCGCCGCGCCGTGCCCCGGTCCGGCCGGTCCGCCGGTCTCCGGGTCCCAGGCCTGAGCCAGGGCGCTGAGCTTCGCGATCGGCCCGTCCAGGGCGCCGCGCCCGCCGTCGGCCGAGCTGCGCAGCCCGACCGCGTATCCGGCGAGGAACGTGGTCAGCGGCGCCGCCGGTCGCAGGACATTGTGCGCGGCGACCCCGGCCAGCCCGAGGATCGCGTCCAGGTCGGCCTCACCGAGTTCGTGCCCGGTGAGCCCGAGTTCGGCCGTGGCGGCGGCGCACCAGTCGGCGAGCTGCTTCTTGTCGTCCATGTCCTCCATCTTCGCCTTTGTCGCGGGCCGTGTCGCAATCAGCGCGCGTGCGGTGTTGACGGCGTCCCAGGTGTCGCAGTCCGCGGTCACGCCCCGGCGGTCCGGGACCCGGGTCACGGCCAGCGCCTGGACGATCGAGAACAGGCGTGCGCCGCGGAGCTCCGGCACCGCGTTCAAGGCTTCCGCCAGCGCGTTACGCCGGTATATCGCAGCAAGTGGTTGGTCCTTGCCGCGCTCGTCGGTGAACAGCACTCCGTCGGCGGTCAGCGCGCGCCGCAGTGTCGTGACGGCTTCGACGTCCAGGAACGGCAGGTCGGCGGCGACAACGGCGACAAGCTCCGCGGAGCCGACCGTCATCCCCGCGGCCAGCGCCGGCACCGGACCTCCGCCGGGAGGGTATTCGCGGGTGAACACGACGTGCCGGCTCACCGGCCGGGGCGGACCGACGACCGCGATCGACGCCGCCCCCTCGCAGGCGGCCAAGACGCGGTCGAGCATGCTGACCCCGCCGACTTCGAGCGCGGGTTTGTCGGTCCCGCCCAGCCGGCGCGCGCCGCCGCCGGCCAGGACGATCACGTCGAAGGGTTCGCCGGGTCCGCCCAGAGCGTCCATACCGCCACCCTAACCGGGTGTGGCCTTCCAGTAGAACGTGTTCTAATCTGACGAGTGCTCAGATCGCGTTCGGGCCGCCGCGGACTGCCGATCGGGGCGCCGATCAGCACCTTCAGCCCTCGTCTGTCCAGCCGATCACGCCGACCGCGGGAGACGCCGCCGCATGCACCCTCCGGAACACCTGGCCTACACCCCGGCCCAACGAGCCCTGCGAGCCGAACTGCGGGCGTACTTCGCGGCGCTCGTCACCGAGGACGTCCGCCACGATCTGCGGCTGCCCGACACCTCCACGGACACGGTCCGCACCCTGCACCGCAAGCTCGGCGCGGACGGCTGGCTCGGTGTCGGCTGGCCGAGGGAGTACGGAGGCCGCGGCCTGACCCCGGTGGAGCAGTTCATCTTCTTCGACGAGGCGTCGCGCGCGGGGTGCCCGATGCCTCTGGTGGCGCTCAACACTGTGGGGCCGACGCTTATGCGTTTCGGCACGCAGGAACAAAGGGATCTGATCCTCCCTCGCATCCTCACCGGGGAGATCGACGTCGCGGCCGGCTACTCCGAACCGGGCGCCGGTACCGATCTGGCGAGTCTGACCACGCGTGCCGTGCGCACAGAGGACGGCAGCGCCTATGTGGTCAACGGCCAGAAGATCTTCACGACGCATGGAGACTCCGCAGACTATGTCTGGCTCGCCTGCCGGACCGATCCCGAAGCGCCGAAGCACAAAGGCATCTCGATCCTGCTGGTCGACACCCGCGACCCCGGCTTCGAGGCGACGAAGATCCACACGATCGCTTCGCATTACACGACCGCCACGTATTACCGCGACGTCTATGTGCCGGTGACGATGCGGGTCGGTGCCGAGAACGAGGGCTGGAAGCTGATCACCACCCAGCTGAACCACGAACGTGTGGCGTTGGCGGCGGTGGCGCAGGGCGTGATCCGGTCGTTCGCGAAAGTGCAGAGCTGGGCCATGGAGACGCCGGCCGCTGACGGCAAGCGGGTCATAGACCTGCCCTGGGTGAAGACCGCTATGGCCCGCGCCTATATCCGCATCAGCGGTCTGAGGCTTCTGAACGGCCAGATGGTCGCCGCTCTGCAGAAGGACCAGACCGGCGGTCACCTGTCCCCCGCCGATGCATCCGCGGCGAAGGTGCATGGTACGGAAACGCATATAGAGGCGTTGGCAGAGTTGCTCCAGGTACTCGGTGCGGCGGGAATCCTTAAGACAGGTTCTCCCGGCGCGCTTCTTATGGGCGACCTCGAATACCTCTACCGCTATGCGGTCACCAACACCTTCGGCGGCGGGGCCAACGAGATCCAGCGGGAGATCATCGCAATGACCGGGCTGGCGATGCCCAGGGTGCGGAGATAGGGAGAACTGTGGAGACCGATCCGCTGTACGAGGCAGTGTCCGCCCACATAGCCGATCCGCCGTCGGAGCCGGTCCCGGCCTGGGACCCGGTGAACCAGCCGATGATCCGGCACTGGTGCGACGCGATGGGCGACGAGCTGCCGGTCTACACCGACGTGGCGGCGGCGCGCGCGGTGGGCCATCCCGACGTGGTCGCACCCCCGGCATCGCTGCAGGCCTGGACGATGCCCGGGCTGCGGATGCGCGGCTTCGAGGACGGGACCACCCGGGCCCAGGCCACGCTGGTCGAGGCCGGCTACCGCGCGGTGGTGGCGACCGACTGCGAGCAGACCTATCACCGGTACCTCACTGTCGGGGACCACCTGTACGCGACGTCGCGTCTGGACTCTGCATCGCCGCGCAAGAAGACGGCGCTCGGAGAGGGCTACTTCCTGACATCGATCACGGAGTACCACGACCAGCACGGTGAGCTGGTCGGCGAGATGCTGTTCCGCACCTTGTGGTTCCAACCGAGGACGCAGGACCCGGGAGCGAAGGCATGACGCGCCCTCAGCCGGTGACCGGCCGCGACAACGCCTACTTCTGGGAGGGCGTCGCGAAGGGCGATGTGCTCATCCAGAAATGCACAGCCTGTGGATCGCTCCGGCATCCCCCTTCTCCCATGTGCCCGGACTGTCAGTCCCTGGACTGGACGACAGTGAGGGCGACCGGTCAGGCCGTCCTGCACAGCTACACGATCTGCCATCACCCGCTCCCGCCCTGGGAAGAGGGCCCCTATGCGGTGGCTCTCATAGACCTGGAGGTAGAAGACAGCGACGCGCGCCCGCGCATCGTCTGCGGCACACGCGGCATCGCCAACGAGGACCTGCGTATAGAGATGCCGCTGAACCTCGTCTTCGAGGACGGCCTCGTCTTCGCGGGACCGGCTCAAGAAGGTGGGGCGTCGTGACCGTTATGGACCAGTCGGTGGACGATGCGCTGGAAGCCGTCGGAGAGCTCTCCATCGCGGTCTTCAAGGACCTCGATATAGAAGCCACACGGAGTCCGGCCTATAGCAACGAACCAGTGTCAGACGAACACGACCGCCGCTTGTGGCGGATCCTCGCGGACACCGGGCTGCTCGCCGCTGTCCTCCCGGAGAGTGCCGGCGGCGGCGGTGCCGGTCTGCCGGGCATGGTGCGTCTGCTCACGGACGCCGGAGCCGCGTTGGCCCGGCTGCCTCTGGTGGAGACGTTCGTCGCGGTCTCGGTCATCGACGAGAAGAACCTGCCGGCGGTGATTTCCGGAGAACTCGTCATCACCGCGGCGCTCGCCGAGCATCCGTCCGCGGTGGCCGCGCCGCTGCGGCTGACCGGCCAGCGGCTCAACGGGATCACGCAGCTGGTGCCGTATCCGCTCAGCTCCGATCTGGCGCTCGTCCCGGCCCTGCGCGAGGACGGGAAAGAAGTGCTGGCGCTGGTCTCCCTGTCGACGGCGCGCGTCGGCGATCAGGTGACCACGACCGGCGAGCCCTTGGGCGTTCTGGAGTTCATCGACGCCGAGGTCATGGAGGTGAGCGAAGCGGTCGACGAGGCTCGGGCCCTGGCTGCGCTGTTCTCCTCGGCGATGCTGTGCGGGATCGCGGCGCGCGCTTTGGCGATGACCGCCGAGTACACCGGCGGCCGGGTCCAGTTCGGGCATCCGCTCGCGACGTTCCAAGGTGTGGCTCTGCGCGCTGCGGACCTCTATATCGACTCCCGCGCTATGCAAGCCGCGCTATGGGACGTCGTATACGCGATCGCAGAGAACGGCATCGACTCACCACGCGCCCGCTATGCGGTGGCCACGGCCAAGGTCTGGGCCTCCGACGGTGCACGCCGCGTCGTCGGCTCCGCGCACCATCTGCACGGCGGCTTCGGCGTGGACGTCACCTATCCCCTGCACCGGTACCACGCATGGGCCCGCTACTGGGAACTCTATGGCGGCTCCGCTGAAGCCTGGTCCGGCGACCTCGGCGAGTTGATCGCCGCCCACCCGATCGAGGAGGACGAATGAGCGGGGCCGGACGCGGTCAGGCGCAGGGTGCGCTGCCGAAGGTCGGGGAGACGCTGCCGGAGCTGGTCATCCCGATCACGCCGACGCAGATCGTCGCCGGGGCCATCGCCTCTCGCGACTACCAGGACGTGCACCACAACGTCCCGGCGGCCCGGGAGAAGGGCTCCCCCGACATCTTCATGAACATCCTCACCACGAACGGCCTCGTCGGGCGGTTCGTGACCGACTGGGCCGGCGCCGAGGCCCGGATCCTGAAGATCGCGATCCGGCTCGGCGTGCCGAACTACCCCGGCGACACGATGACCCTCACCGGGTCCGTGGCGCGCGTCGGGGAGGACGGCACCGTCGAGGTCGCGGTCCGCGGCGCGAACCAGCTCGGCTACCACGTCACCGGCACCGTCACTCTGAAGGGCCTCGGGGAGTGAGCGCGAACCTGTCCGGCAGAACGGCGATCGTCGGTATTGGCGCTACGGAGTTCTCCAAGGAGTCTGGCCGCAGTGAACTCCGGCTGTGCCTGGAGGCGTGCAAGGCCGCGCTGGACGACGCCGGGATCGCGCCGCGCGACGTGGACGGCCTGGTGACCTTCTCGATGGACTCCAGCCCGTCGATCATGGTCGGTCGCGGCCTGGGCGTCGCCGAGCTGCGCTACTTCTCGCTGGTCGACTACGGAGGCGGCGCCGCCTGCGCGACCGTCGCGCATGCGGCGGCCGCGATCACCGCGGGCCTGGCCGACGTCGTGGTCTGCTACCGCGCCTTCAACGAGCGCTCCGGCCGGCGGTTCGGGACCGGCGACGCCGCAGCCCAGGCGCGCGGCGACTCTCCGATGGCGCAGCACTTCGGCTACTACTCGCCCTACGGACTCATCACCCCGGCGGCCTGGGTCGCCATGGCCGCGCGCCGCTACATGCACCAGTACGGCGCCACGTCCGAGGACTTCGGCCGCGTCGCGGTGGCGGCCCGAGCGCACGCGGCCACGAACCCCGCGGCCTGGTTCTACGAACGCCCGATCACCCTGGCCGAGCACCAGGGCTCGAAACTGATCGCCGATCCGCTGCGGCTGCTGGACTGCTGCCAGGAGTCTGATGGCGGAGTAGCGCTCGTGGTCGTCTCTGCAGAGCGTGCGCGTGACCTCCCTGGGAAGGAAGTCCTTATAGCGGGAGCCGCGCAGGGCTCCGCGCATGACCAACAGATGATGACCAGTTACTACCGCGAGGACATCACCGGGCTGCCGGAAATGCGCACCGTCGCCCGACAGCTGTGGAACCAGTCCGGGCTGGGACCGGACGACGTCCAGACCGCCGTCATCTACGACCACTTCACTCCGTTCGTCCTGACCCAGCTGGAGGAGTTCGGCTTCTGCGGCCGCGGCGAGGCGCGCGACTTCATCCGAGACGGCGCCATCCACGTCGGCGGCCGGCTCCCGCTGAACACCCACGGCGGCCAGCTCGGAGAGGCCTACATCCACGGCATGAACGGCATCGCCGAGGCCGTGCGCCAGGCCCGGGGAACGGCCGTCAACCAGGTGCCGGACGTGAACCACGTGCTGGTCACGGCCGGTACCGGCGTCCCGACGTCGGGACTGGTGCTCAGCGCGGCCTGACGCCAGCCGTAACCCGGTGTTCCGTTGGGCGTCGGAACGATCAGTTAATCTCGGAGCCATGCCCCGTCTCGCGCTGTTCGACCTGGACGACACCCTCATCTCCTCCAAGGGCGCCTTCGTCGCCTGGGTCGAGGACGTGGTGGCGGCGCACGCCACCGCGGGTGATGTGCGCTGGTTCATCGACAACGAGCACATCTTCTGGACCGGTGCGCCGGACGACGCCTTCCGGGGCCTGGTCGAGCACTTCGGGCTGGCCGCGGACCCGGCCGAGCTGCTGGCCGACTACCAGACCCGGATGGTCGACCTGCTCAAGCCCTTCGACGGCGTGCCGGACGGCCTGGAGGCGCTGCGCGACGCCGGCTGGCGGACCGGCATCGTCACCAACGGGTTCGGCGACTTCCAGAACGCCAAGATCGACGCGGTCGGGCTGCGCGCGTATGTGGACGTCGTCTGCATCTCGGACGTCGAGGGCAGCTGGAAGCCCGAGTCGAAGATCTTTCAGCTGGCCTCGGAGCGGGCCGGCGCGCCGCTGGAGGGCGGCTGGATGGTCGGCGACTCCCTGACCTCGGACATCGCCGGCGGTAACGGTGTCGGCCTGCACACCGCGTGGATCCGGCACGGCCGCAGGCTGGGCGCCACGGACCCGCAGCCGGAGCAGGTCATCGAGGCCACGGCCGAGGCGTTCGAGCTGATCCTCGGCCGCCCCTGACCTCTTCCGCACGGTTCGGCGGCGACCGGCTCGCGGGGCGGACGAATCCGGCTTGACCTTGCCGTAACGGAAGCTTCTACCTTCGAGGAAGTGGCCGGAACGCCCGGCCGCTTATCGATGGGAACCGCCATGAGCTGGTCGATCGCGCAGGTGGCGCGCATGTCCGGGGTGACTGCCCGTACTCTGCGCCACTACGACGACGTCGGACTCCTCAAGCCCGATCACGTCGGCGCTAACGGCTACCGCTACTACGAGGAACCACAGCTGCTGCGCCTGCAGCAGATCCTCGTCCTGCGCGAGCTCGGGCTGGCCCTGGCCGACATCGCCGAGGCGCTCGACTCCGAGCCGGACACGCTGGCCGCCCTGCGCCGGCAGTACGGCCGGCTGATCGTCGAGCGCGACCGGCTGTCGCGGGTGGCCGAGACCGTGCGGCGGACCATCGTCGAGCTGGAAGGGAAGACAGAGATGTCCGTGCACATCAACCGGCCGGAGAACCTCTTCGAGGGGTTCGACCAGTCGCAGTACGACGACGAGGCGCGTGAGCGCTGGCCCGAGGAGTTCGAGCGGGCCCAGGCCAAGCGCGTGACCATGACCGACGAGGACATGCGGCGCTGGCAGCGTGAGGCGACCGCGGCGATGATCCGGATGGCGGAGTTCATGGCCGCCGGCACCCCGGTCGACGACCCGGCGGTCCAGGAGGAGGTCCACCAGCACTACCAGGGCATCTGCATCTGGTGGACGCCGAACCGCAACGCATACAGGTGCCTGGGCCAGATGTACGTCGACGACGAGCGCTTCAAGGCGAACTACCAGAAGATCGCCGAAGGCCTCGCCGAGTACCAGGCCGCCGCGATGGCCGCCTATGCGGAAGCGCGCCTGAGCGACTAGTACAGAGCGAGTAGTACGGATCCGCTTAGCGGAACAACGCAAAGCGTCCCCTCCGCGGCCAGTGCGGAGGGGACGCCGCTCTATTCTCGCCCGAGCACCAACTCCACGTCTTCCGACTCTTCGTCTGTGCACAGCTCGTCGTAGAAGCGGTCCCTCCTACGGAGCAGTACTACAGCGACGAGAGCGGACACCAAAGACCCGAGCAGCACTCCGCCCTTGGCGAGGTTCAACACGGCCGCGGTATCGGAGAAGGCGAGTTCGGCGATCAGCAACGAGACCGTGAACCCGACACCGGTCAGCGCGGATACCGCCGCGATGTCGCGCCACCGCAGTTCGTCGGACAGCTCGGCTCGCGTGAAGCGCGCGGTGAGATAGGCGCCGCCGAACACGCCCACCGCCTTGCCGATGAACAAGCCGGCGGCGATCGCCAGCGGGATCCGGTCGCTGACCAGACTGCCCAGCGTCTTGCCACCGACGTAGACGCCCGCCGACATGATCGCGAAGACGGGGACGCAGAAGCCTGCGGAGAACGGCTGAAGTCGCCACTGCACCTTCTCCGCCGGTGACTGAGGTCCCTCCTCCTGCTCTCCGGAGTCCGCGTGATCGTCGCCGGTGTGCCCGCGCAGCATCAGGCCGATGGCGACGCCGGCCACCGTCGCGTGGATCCCGCTGGAGTGCACCGCGATCCAGATCCCCAGGCCGAGCGGCACATTCAGCCACAAGCTGGCTATCCGCATCCGTTGCAGTACGTAGAAGGCGACGATCAGCACCGCCGCGATCGCCAGCGCGACGGTGTCGATCTTGGCGGTGTACGCGATCGCGATGATGATGATCGCACCGAGGTCGTCGACGACGGCCAGGGTCAGCAGGAACGCGCGCAGCGCCGACGGCAGGTTCTGGCCGACGACCGCCAGGACCGCCAGTGCGAAGGCGATGTCGGTGGCGGTGGGCACGGCCCAGCCGTCTCCCGCGTTCGCGTGTCCGGCGCTGACCGCGAGGTACACGCCGATCGGGACCACCATGCCGCACAGCGCAGAGACGACCGGCAGCACCGCGGCGCGCGGGTTCGACAGCTCGCCGGCCTGCAACTCGTGCTTGAGTTCGATCCCGGCCACGAGGAAGAAGAACGCGAGCAGGAAATCGGCGGCCCAGTTCGCCAGCGAAAGGTCCAGATGCCACAGGTGCGGCCCGATGACGGTGTTCTTGACGGTGTCGTAGGAGGCGCGCCAGGGGGAGTTCGCCCACAGCAGCCCGACGATCGCGAAGACGATGAGCAGTGCGCCGCCGACCGTCTCGGTCCGCAGGACCGCTGCCACGTGCCTGCGCTCTATGCGCTTCAAGCGCGCAAAGACGCGTATAGGTGCGGCGGGGCGTTCCGGGGGCGTCATCAGGCGTCCTCATGGCTCGGGGGTCGGCGTCGGACGGGTGGTGATCAACGGACCACTACCCATGCCGACCAGACTTCCCGGCGCTCCTAGGCTGTTCAGGCTACCGGAATGTGAGGAACCCGTGTGCGACCGTCCGGCTCCTGAGAACGCGGAACCGCCGGGTGCACGGGCCCTGAGGCCAACACACCCGGCGGTCGGTAACGCGCCCGCGGACGGGAACGGACTGGATCAGTCCTCGTTCGCGTGCGGCAGCTTCGCCTTGATCAGGTCCATGACCGTGGAGTCGGCCAGGGTCGTGGTGTCGCCGACCGCGCGGTCCTCGGCGACGTCCTTCAGCAGCCGCCGCATGATCTTGCCGGAGCGGGTCTTGGGCAGCTCGGCCACGATCTGGATCTGCTTGGGCTTGGCGATCGGGCCGATCTCCTTGGAGACGTGCGCTTTCAGCGCCGCGTCCAGGTCCTCGGTCTCCTCCTGGCCGGCGCGCAGGATGACGAAGGCGACGATGCGCTGTCCGGTTGTCTCGTCCTTGGCGCCGACCACTGCGGCCTCGGCGACCGCGGGGTAGGAGACCAGGGCCGACTCGACCTCGGTGGTGGAGATGTTGTGGCCGGAGACGAGCATGATGTCGTCGACGCGGCCCAGCAGCCACAGGTCGCCGTCCTCGTCCTTCTTCGCCCCGTCGCCGGCGAAGTAGTACCCCTGCTCCGCGAAGCGCGCCCAGTAGGTGTCGACGAAGCGCTGCTGGTCGCCCCAGATGCCGCGGGCCATGGAGGGCCAGGGCTGGTCCAGGACCAGCAGACCGCCGTGGCCGTTCTCGACGATGGTGCCGTCCTTGTCGACGACGTTCGCCGAGATGCCCGGCAGCGGCCGCATGGCCGAGCCCGGCTTGGCCTCGGTGACGCCCGGCAGCGGGGAGATCATGATCGCCCCGGTCTCGGTCTGCCACCAGGTGTCCACGACCGGCGTCCGGTCCCCGCCGATGTTCTCCCGGTACCAGATCCAGGCCTCGGGGTTGATCGGCTCGCCGACCGAACCCAGCAGCCGCAGGGAGCTGAGGTCGAACTTCGCCGGGATGTCGTCGCCCCACTTGGCGAACATACGGATCGCGGTGGGCGCGGTGTAGAGCAGCGTGACCTTGTACTTCTGGACGATCTCCCAGAACCGGCCCTGGTGCGGGGTGTCTGGCGTTCCCTCGTACATCACCTCGGTGGCGCCGTTGGAGAGCGGCCCGTAGACGATGTAGGAGTGCCCGGTGACCCAGCCGACGTCGGCGGTGCACCAGTAGACGTCCGTCTCCGGCTTCAGGTCGAACACCGCGTGGTGGGTGTACGAAGCCTGCGTCAGGTAACCACCGGTGGTGTGCAGGATCCCCTTCGGCTTCCCTGTGGTGCCGGACGTGTAGAGGATGAACAGCGGGTTCTCGCTGTCGAACGCCTCCGGGGTGTGCTCGGTGCTCGCGGCGCCGACGGTGTCGTGCCACCAGACGTCCTTGGCGCCCCACGCGGCGTCCGCGCCGGTGCGCTTGACGACGAGCACGTGCTCGATGGTCTCCGCGCCCTCGGCGGCCTCGTCGGCGTTCGCCTTGAGGTTCACGGTGCCGCCGCGGCGGTGGTAGCCGTCCGCGGTGATGAGCAGCTTGGCGCCGGCGTCCTCGATGCGCGCGCGGAGCGCGTCGGGGGAGAACGCCGCGAACACCACGGAGTGCACCGCACCGATGCGCGCACAGGCGAGCATCGCTACAGCGGTCTCCGGGATCATCGGCATGTAGATCGCGACCCGGTCGCCCTGGCGCACCCCGAGCTCGGTCAGGGCGTTGGCGGCCTTGGAGACCTCGTCCTTGAGCTCGGCGTAGGTGATGGCGCGGGAGTCGCCGGGCTCCCCCTCGAAGTGGATCGCGACACGGTCGCCGTTGCCCGCCTCGACGTGGCGGTCCACGCAGTTGTAGGCGACGTTGAGCTTCCCGCCGACGAACCACTTCGCCACCGGCTTACCCGACCAGTCCAGCACCTCGCTCCAGGGGGCGCCCCAGGACAGGCGCTGGGCCTGCGTCTCCCAGAACGCCAGCCGGTCCGCCTCAGCCGTCGCGTACGCGTCAGCCTTGACGTTCGCGGCGGCGGCGAAGTCCGCGGGCGGCGCGAACCGGCGGTCCTCACGGAGCAAATTGGAAAGGGCCTCGTTCGACACCGTCTCTCCTCGTTCGATGCATTATGACAGCGGTCACACTTTATCCAGGCAGTAGCACACCAAGGGACGGCCCGGAACACAAGGCTTTCAGCCCTATTGGTATAGACCTTTTACCTGGAGACACCAGTACGCCGCCCACCGGGACCCGTTTCGGTGGGCGGCGTGCTCAAGGTGCCGCTTGATGATCAACGCGTGATGGACTCTTGAGGGCCCTGGGTTCACCGTAAGTAATCGCTGTCAAACTACGACAGAGGGGATAAGGGTTCGATCCCCGGACGGTCCGCCCGAGGCGTTCAACGGGTGACCAACGGAAGTCGAGCGGTCGGAGCCGCGCGGTCAGCGGTGACTGAGCCGTTCGCGCACTTCACGGGTGTGCCGGCGGGCCACGGGGATGGACGTCCCGCTGACGATGACGGTCAGGTGGCCGCTCTCCCACCGGGCCTCGGAGACGGCGTCCACGCGGACCAGGAAGCGGCGGTGGGTGCGGGCGAAACCGGCGCCTGACCAGTGCTCCTCCAGGACCGCCAGGGGGATGCGGACCAGGTGGCTGCTCTCGGTCGTGTACAAGCGCACGTAGTCGCCCTGGGCTTCCGCGTAGGAGACGTCCTGGCGCGGGACGAAGCGCGTGACTCCGGCCAACTCCACAGGGATGACGTCGTAGGGGCCCGGTTCAGGGGCCATACGCGGTACGGAGGCCGGTGTCATCCGGCGGAGGGCTTCGGCGAGGCGTTCCGCCCGGACCGGCTTGAGGAGGTAGTCGGAGGCGTGCAGGTCGAACGCCTCCAGAGCGAACTCCTCATGCGCGGTCACGAAGACGATCTGCGGAGGGGTGGCGAACTGGTTGAGGAGCGCCGCTATCTCCAGACCGTCCAGGCCCGGCATGCGGATGTCGAGGAACAAAGCGTCCACGGGAGAGTTCTTCAGAACCCTCAACGCCTCTTCTCCGTCATTGGCGGTCCGTACGGAGGAGACGCGATGGTCGCGGGACAGGAGGTAGGCGAGTTCGGCCACGGCCGGGGGTTCGTCGTCGACCACGAGCACGCGCAGGCCGGTCGGCGTCGCGATGGTCATGCGGTCTGTCGTCCCTACTTCTTGGGGATCCGGATCACCACGGTGGTACCCGCTCCGGGCTCGGACTCGATCGCCAGACCGTAGGCGGTTCCGTAGACCGCGCGCAGCCGCTCGTGGACGTTGGACAGGCCGACCGAGGTGCGCGTGCCCGGCTCGGCCGGCGCGAGGGCTTCGTGCAGGACGTCCGGGGTGATCCCGACGCCGTCGTCCGCGACCGTGATGCGGTAGTGGTGGCGGGTCGGTTCGGCGGTGATGGTGACGTGGCCGGGGCCGGGCTTGCCTTCCAGGCCGTGCCTTACTGCGTTCTCGACTATGGGCTGAACGCAGAGGAACGGAACTTCTACAGGAAGCACCTCAGGGGCGATCCGCAGACTCACCTGGAGGCGTTCCCCGAACCGGGCACGTTCCAGCAGCAGGTAGCGGTCCACGCAGCGCAGCTCTTCGGCGAGTGTCGTGAACTCGCCGTGGGCGCGGAACGAGTAGCGGGTGAAGTCCGCGAACTCCATGAGGAGCCCCCTGGCGCGCTCTGGGTCGGTGCGCGTAAAGGAGGCGATGGCGGTCAGGGAGTTGTAGATGAAGTGCGGAGAAATCTGCGCACGCAACGCCCTGAGTTCGGTCTCCATCAGGCGGGTCCGCGACCGGTCGAGCTCGGCCAGCTCGATCTGCGTGGCGACCCAGTACGCGACCTCACCGACGGCCCGCACCAGGGCTACGGAGGTGTTCGAGCTGTAGACCGACAGTGTCCCGATCGCGGTGCTGCTGCCGTCGCGGATCCCCCCGATGCTGCTCGGCGGGATGATCGGGGCGACGACCGCGTGGCGGATCATGCAGGAGTCGCTGCCGCAGTGCACTTCCTCGGGGCCGAGTACGCGGACGGTTCCGGACTTGAGGGCTTCTGTAGAGAGCTCATAGGAGTCCTGAGAATGCCGGTGTTGTCCGGCGCCGTCCCACGTGAGGGTGCGCTCGGTGTCGTTGAAGGCCAGCGCCGCGGTGCCGAGGAGCGGCCGCAGGTGCCGTGCGGCGCGGCGGGTGGAGTCCGGAGTCAGGCCGACCCGCAACGGGGGGCCGGCCAGGGCGACAGCGTGCATGGCCGCGTAGGCGGCGCGCTCGGCGGACGTCCCGGCCAGGCGGTGCCGCTGGACGGCACGGGACACCGCGACCGCCGGGGCGAGGAGCGCGGCCACGATGCCGACGGTGGCGGGGTTGGATGCCACATGTCCCAGTCTGATGCGGTCGGGGTGCGAAGTCGAGGGTATCGGTGGCCTGATGTCGATGCCGGCGGTGGTGACCGAGGCGACCGAGGCGACCAAGGCGATCGCGGCGTGAAGTCGGCGCGGGATCCGTCGAGCGACCGCTTCGGAGCGTGCCGGTCACGCCTGGATTGCGGTGGGGTCGGGTTGGGGTCGCACACTCCGAACGGTCGTGCTATTTTCGTCTCGTGAGCAAGGGCGAGGAGACCCGCAGGCAGGTGCTGGAAGCGGCCGTCGAGGTCGCGGCCTCCAGCGGGCTGGCCTCGCTCACCATCGGCTCGCTGGCCGAGCGGACCGGGATGTCCAAGAGCGGTCTGTTCGCGCACTTCAAGTCCAAGGAGACACTTCAGGTCCAGGTCTTGGAGTTCGCCAGCGAGGCGTTCGTTCAGGACGTCGTCCGACCGGCGCTGTCCGCCCCGCGCGGCGAGAAGCGGATCACGACGCTGTTCGAGAGCTGGCTCGCGGTGTCGCGCGACGGGACCGCGGAGTGCCTCTTCGTTTCCGCGGCCTGGGAGTACGACGACCAGCCGGGTCCGGTGCGGGACCGCTTGGTCCGCATGCACCTGGACTTCAGCGACTCGGTGGCGCAGATGTTCCGGACCGGGATCGCCGAGGGCTTCTTCGCCGCCGACGCCGATCCGGAGCAGTTCGCCCACGACCTGCACGGGATCATGCTCATCTACTTCCAGGCGCACCGGCTGCTCGGTGACGCCAGGGCCGAGGAGCGGGCCCGCCACGCGTTCTCCCGATTGATCGAATCCAACCGCTAGAGGGGGTCATCCCTATGACCGCGTCATCGTCGTCACGTAAAAAAAGCACGACCGTTCGTGCTAAAAAGGCGCTGGGTGCCGGCGCTTTGCGGACCGCGTTCGGGGTGCTGGAGGTCGTCGCGCCAGGACCCGGCGCGCGCTGGGCCGAACGGATCTGGCTGACCGTGCCCAAACGGGCCTGGCGGCCGAAGACACCGATCGCGGTGTCCGCCGGCGAGCCGTTCACGATGACTGTGCGGCGCAGCACTGTGCACGGCACTGTCTGGGGCACGGAGGGGCCGGCCGTCTATCTCGTCCACGGCTGGGGCGGTGTGGCCGAACAGCTCGATGCCTTCGTGGAGCCGCTTCTGGCTGCCGGATGCCGGGTCGTGTCCTTTGACGCGCCTGGCCACGGCAGGTCTACGCAGAGCTTCGCAGGACCTGGGCGCTCCACGCTTCTGGAGTTCTCAGAGAGCTTGTCCACAGCTGTGGACCGCTTTGGAGAAGCGCATGCGGTGATCGCGCACTCCTTCGGCGCTGCCGCGGTCGTCCTGTCGGCCCTCGACGGCCTCTCCATGGGGAGGATCGCTGTAGTCGCGCCGATGAGCGACCCGATCGGGTTCTCCTATGAGTTCGCCAAGATGCTCGGCTTCAGAGAGCGGATACGCAGGGGCTTCCTCAGGGTTCTGGAGAAGCGCGTGGGGATGTCTATAGACAAGTTCGACATCCCGCAGCGGATGCGTTCCGAGGACCTGACCGGCCTGCCGCGGCTGCTGATCGTCCACGACCTCGGGGACCGTGAGGTCCCGGTGGCCAACGGCGACCGTCTGGCGCGGCTGTGGCCCGGAGCGGAGCTCGACACCTGGACCAGCCTCGGCCATTTCCGGATCCTGACGGACCCGGACGTCGTGCGGAAGGTGACGGCGTTCAGCTCTGTGCCGCGAACGCTTCCGGTCCCATGACGAAGTCCGGGTCGACCTGCGCGCCGAGGTCCACGCCGGTCGCGCGGTCGCCCCAGGCCTGAGCGTTCTTCAGGTGGAAGTGGACCGCCTGCTGGGTGAACTTGGCCCAGTCCTGCGGGACGGAGTCCACTTCCAGCTGGAGGCGCGCCAGGGCGGTGCGGTTGGCCGGCTCCAGCGTGTCGAAGCCCTTGTCGCGCCCCTGCTCCTGCGCGCGGACGTAGTGCGAGGCGCCCAGGCAGGCCACGAGGTCGGCTCCGGTGTTCTCGCGCAGGTAGGCGACGTCCTCGGGGCCGGTCACCTTGTTGCCGACCACTCGGATGGTGACGTCGTACTCCTTCGCGTACTCCCGGTACTGCTGGTAGACGGACACCGACTTGCGGGTCGGCTCCACGACCAGGCAGGTCAGGTCGAAGCGGGTGAACAGGCCGGAGGCGAAGGCGTCCGCCCCCGCGGTCATGTCCATCACCAGGTACTCGTCGGGCCCGTCGACGAGGTGGTTCAGGTAGAGCTCGGCGGCGCCGATCTTGGAGTGGTAGCAGGAGACGCCGAGGTCCTTGTCCTCGAAGCCGCCGGTCACCATCAGCCGGACGTTCTCCATCTCGCCGGTCAGCCGCGTCGCGCACAGGCTGTGGACGGCGTTCTCCTCCTCCAGCCGCACCAGGCGCGATCCGCGTCCCGGCGGCGTGGTCTTCACCATGGCCTCGGCGCCGGCGATCCGCGGGTTGTCGCCGCGCAGGTAGTCCTTGATCTCCGCCAGGTGTGCGGACATCGGGGTCAGCGCGGCGGCCCGGTCCTCCGAAAGGCCGAGCGCCACCCCGAGGTGCTGGTTGATGTCGGCGTCGACGGCGACCACCGGGCGGCCGCCGGCCGCCAGGTGCCGGATCAGGAGGGCCGAGACCGTGGTCTTGCCGCTGCCGCCTTTGCCGACCAGGGCGATGCGCATGCCGGGACCTCCTTGCGCCTGGGGGGCGGAGCACGTCGCGGGCCTCCGGGGGAGGTCCGCGACTGATGACAACCGTTTTCAATAAAACGGGTACGCGCCGAGTCTCGACGGCGGCGCCTCGGCGCGTCAACCATGCGTCCTCCGATCGGGTGGCGGCCCCGCTACTGCTCGGTAGGTAAAGTCCCGGGCATGGACACCCGCTCCCCGATCCGCCGCCTGGCCGCCTCCCCGAACGCCGCCGAGGCGGCGGAGACCGCCCGGGAGGCCGTGGACCGCGTGCGCCGGCACAAGGTGCTGCGCAGCCAGTCGGCCCGCGTCACCGCCGAATCACAGCTGCGCGGCGCCCGCGCCTCAGCCGCCCTCGGCTCGCTGACCGAGGCCGGCACCGACTGGCCGCTGGAGGAGGTCCGCCGCCGCACCGACCTCGGCGACGAGGACGGCAGCGGCCTCCTGCGCGGCGCCCTGCGCATCTCCGGCGAACTGGGCACCCTCGCCCCGGTCTGGAAGCGCTCCCCGATCCAGGCCCTGTCGCGGATGCACCTGCTGGCCGCCGCCGGCCACCTCGACGAGGACAAGGTCGGCCGCCCCCGCGACCCCGAGGCAGCCGCCACACTGAACACCCTGGCCAACGAACTCCGCGACCCGTCCACCGCCGAAGTCCCAGCGGTCGTGGTCGCAGCGGCGGTCCACGCCGAACTCCTGGTGCACGAACCCTTCGGCTGGGGCGACGGCCTCCTGGCCCGCGCGGCATCCCGCCTGATCCTGGCCGACCGAGGCCTGGACCCCCAGTCCCTGGCCGTAGTCGAGGCCGGCCACGTGGACCTCGGCGTCGAGAAATACCTGGCCGCCGCCCGCGCCTACGCGACCGGCACCGACGAAGCCCTGGCCGCCTGGCTCGCGCAGTACGCGGAGGCGGTCGCACTCGGCGCCCGCGAGTCGCTGGCGGTGTGCGAAGCGATCATGCGCGGCTGATTCTCTGCCACGCGGCGCCGCGCTCCCCCTCAGCTCCGCGCGAGCGTCGTCCCGCCGTTTACATCCAGCACCACGCCGGTCGTGAAGCCGTTGCCGGCCATGAACAGCACGGCGTCGGCGATGTCCTGCGGCTGCCCGACGCGTCCCACCGGGGTGGCCGCGGCCTGCTGCGCCATGAAGCCGTCGCGCTGCTCGCCCAGGGGGTGCCACCAGGCGGTGTCGATCACGCCGGGGGAGACGGCGTTGACGCGGACCGGGGCGAGTTCGGCGGCCAGGGGGCGGACCGCGGCGTCCAGGGCGCCGTTGGCCGCTGCCAGGGCGGTGGTGCCGGGGAAGGCTGCGCGGGAGCTGCCGGCGCCTATGAAGGTCACCGAGGCGTTCGGTGCCAGGTGCGGGAGGGCTGCCTTCAGGATCCTGAGTTGGGCGAACACCTTGCCTTCGAAGCCTTCGCGGAGGGCCTCGTCGGTGAGGTCGGCCAGGGTGCCCAGGCCGACCATGCCGCCGCTGACCGCGAGGACGAGGTGGTCGATCTGCTTGTCCGCCGCGGCGAACAGGGCGTTCACGTCCTCCTGGCGGCGGGCGTCGGACTGGACGACGCGGACCGGGTGGCCGATGCGTTCGGCGGCCGCGTCGAGGCGCTCCTTGGTGCGGCCGGTGATCAGGACGTCGGCTCCGGCGGTGGCGAACGCGCCGGCGATCGCCTCGCCGATGCCGTGGCTGGCGCCGATGACGTACACGGTCCGGCCGGTGAACTTCCCCTGGGCGGCGTTGGTGGCGGCGTTGGTGGTGGGCGTGCTGGTGGACATGCGGGTCCCCTCCGTCGGATGACTCTTTGTCGAAACGATCCGTCTCGACAATTATTGCCGAGACGATGCGTCTAGACAAATCCGTTAGGCTGCCCGTCATGGAGCGCCCGCACACCGGAAGACGCCGCAACGAAGCAGCCCGCGAGGCGATCATCGACGCCGCGATCGCCCTGCTTCAGGAGGTCGGCTACGAGGGCTTCACGATCGAGCGCCTGGCCCGCGACGCGGGCGTCGGCAAGCAGACGATCTACCGCTGGTGGCCGTCCAAGGCCGCGGTGATCGCCGAGGCGGTGGGCACGCGGGCGCAGCACACCATCCCGCTGCCCGACACCGGCACGCTGGCGGCCGACCTCAGGGAGTTCTTCCAGACCACCTTCCGGCAGTCCGAGGACCCCAAGGTCCTGAGCGAGCTGAAGAGCATGATGGTCGCCTCCATCGAGAACCCCGAGGCGGCGCGGCCCTTCCACGACTTCCTGGCCAGCCGCCGCGCGACCCTGCGGGTCCTGCTGGAGCGCGGTGCGGCGCGCGACGAGGTCGCCGCCGACGCCGACCTGGATTTCCTCACCGACCTGGCCTACGGCCTGCTCTGGTATCGCGGTCTGGTCGGCCATCGGCCGCTCGACGAAGAGGCGGCACGCAAACTCGCCGGCGCACTTGTCGCAGCCGCAGCGAATTCGCAGTAATACCCGCGAAGAGGAACGAAACGGAAAAGGTCAGCGGTGCCGCTGCGCAAGCGGCACCGCTGTTACGAGTGACACCGAGAACGAGTTAACAAGCGTCTCTTGTCCGTAGTCGCCTTCCAGGTCCTCGCTGATCTCTCCGTCTGCCTGGCTGGCTGGCCCCTTAAGGGGTCGGTCTTTGCGTGGGTTCCCGAATCGATGTCGAGGTCTAGCGGCCTTGTGCCAAACCATTCCTTCTCTTTGAGTTGGGAGGTCGCCGGGCCTTGCTTTCTTTCTACGACCGATCAAGGTCGGTGCCAAGGGCTACTGGCCGGTTTTTACCCGTTGTCGCCTGAATGGGGGAGCAATGGCGCCTCACGCTGCACAGTGGTCTCAGACGTGCTCAGCAGTCCCGCTCGGAGCCGCCTGTTCGCCTGGATCCGCCCCTTGTGCACGCCTCTCGCTAGGGTGAAGTCATGCGTGCCATCACGATCGCGGAGCCGGGCGGACCGGAGCAGCTGGTGTGGACCGAGGTGCCCGATCCGGTCGTCGCGGCCGGCGAGGTGCTGATCCAGGTCACGGCGTCGGCGGTGAACCGTGCCGACATCATGCAGCGGATGGGCCACTACTCGCCCCCGCCGGGAGCCTCGCCCTATCCGGGGCTGGAGTGCTCCGGCCGGGTCGTCGAGGTGGGAGCCGGGGTCAGCGGGTTCGTGCCCGGGGACGAGGTCGTCGCGCTGCTGGCCGGCGGCGGGTACGCCGAGCTGGTCGCGGTGCCGGCCGGGCAGGTGGCGCCGTTGCCGAAGGGCATGAGCGCGATCGACGCCGGCGGGCTCATGGAGACCGTGTGCACCGTATGGTCGAACGTCTTCATGCTGGCCGGGCTCACAGCCGACCAGACCCTGCTCGTCCATGGCGGGTCCAGCGGCATCGGGACCACCGCGATTCAGCTCGCCCACGAGCTCGGCGCGCAGGTGATCGTCACGGCCGGCAGCGCCGCGAAGCTCCAGGCCTGCCGCGACCTCGGTGCCGATGTCGCGGTGAACTACCGAGACGAGGATTTCGTGGAGCGGGTACGCGAAGTCACCGAGGGCCGCGGCGCGGACGTGATCCTCGACAACATGGGCGCCGCCTACCTCAACCGCAACGTCGACGCGCTGGCGGTGAACGGCCGGCTGGTGATCATCGGGTTGCAGGGCGGCGTCAAGGGCGAGGTGAATCTGAACACGCTGCTGCGAAAGCGGGCCAGCATCAGTGCAACCACTCTGCGTGCGCGGCCGTCTGAAGAGAAAGCGCAGATCGTCGCGGCGGCGCGGGACGCCGTGTGGCCGCTCATCGAACAAGGCCGCTTCCGGGTCGTCGTCGACCGGGTGCTGCCGATCGACCGGGCGGCTGAGGCACAGCGGGTCGTCGAGGACAGCGGGCACGTGGGCAAGGTCCTGCTGGACGTCGCGGCGGCGGGAAGCGCCGGCTAGCCGGGAATGCCCGTGTGGAAACAGCATTTGAATCTAGGGACGGATACATGACGGGATTGAACGGCGACATCTTCGGAGCGATGAACATGAGCCTGAACAACGACCCCGACGCCGAGGACCACGGCGATCTGGCCGGCCGGGTGATCGTGGTGCCCGCCGAGGCGCACGGGGACGACGAGTCCGGCGAGAACCCGATGAACGTCGCCGAGATGGTCGAGCAGCCCGCGAAGGTGATGCGGATCGGCTCGATGATCAAGCAGCTGCTGGAGGAAGTGCGCGCCGCGCCTCTGGACGAGGCTTCCCGGGCCCGTCTGCGCGAGATCCACCGCTCCTCGATCGCCGAGCTGGAGAAGGGCCTGGCCCCGGAGCTGGTCGCGGAGCTGGAGCGGCTGTCGCTGCCGTTCGCCGAGGACGAGGTCCCCAGCGAGTCCGAGCTGCGCATCGCCCAGGCACAGCTGGTCGGGTGGCTGGAGGGGCTTTTCCACGGCATCCAGACCGCGCTGTTCGCGCAGCAGATGGCCGCGCGGGCGCAGCTGGAGCAGATCCGCCGGGCGCTGCCGCCCGGGTCCGTGCCGCCCGGCCCGGGCCTGGCCCCCGACGGCGAGCAGCCGGGGCGGATCAGCGGCGCGGGGCCGTACCTGTAACCGTCGCGGCGCCGTCCAGGAAGGCGTCCAGGACTTTCGCGTAGTTCTCCGTCCACCACGGCACCAGTGCCGCGGTGGCGGGGAACAGCGAGTCCGCGCGGTGGTCGGTGTGCCGGTAGTGCCAGGTCAGGATCCAGAAGTCGGTCAGACGCTCCCACCAGACGCGGCGTACGGAGTCGGTGAGCTCCCGAGCGGAGAAGTGCGGCCGAGCCGCGACATACCCCCCGACGAACGCCCGGACCAGATCCAGGTCGAGCTGACCTGAGTACTCCCCTGTGAAGAACACTAAAGCGGTGCTCACCACCTCGTCCCCACAAGGTGCGACCGCGGTCTTCTCCCAGTCGACGACCGCCGTGACCCGGCTTCCGGGTTCCATCCCCGACCACATGACGTTCCCGGCGTGGAAGTCGCCGTGGATGTAGCCGACGGTTCCGACGGCGTCGGGGGCCGGGCGTAAGTGGGCGACCTCTGGAATGAGCGCTAAGCGCTCCCGTAATCGGTGCGCGGAGAGCGCGTCCATCTCGCTCTGGACGGCATCGGTATCGGCATCGGCACCAGCGCCGGCGTCGACCAGGGCCAGAAGCTGTTCGGCCTCGGCGATGGCGCGCTGTTCGGAGGTGGTCGCGACGAACAACGGTTGCGGAACCTGCGGAAGAACTCGCGCCAGTCCCGTGTGGATGTCGGCCAGGACGCCGCCTAAGCAGAACGCGTCAATATCCTGCATATGTCTGCCGTGACGGTGTACTCCGTCGTTCCAGGGGAACACTGCAAAAGGGCGTCCCCGTACATATGCGACTGTACGGCCATGTGAATCCCTGAGCGGGGCGACTGCGGGGAGACCCGCCGCCTGTAATCGGATCACGGCTTCGTGTTGCCAGCGCAGTGTCCGGTCCGCGGAGCGCTTGCGGCCGTGCTCGTCAGGGAGCCCGGATCCGATTCCGCGCCAGGGCAGATAGTGCTTCAGGAAGTAGCGCCGGCCGGGCGAAGTAATCTGATATGACCGATTGAGAAGTCCGCTGTCCACCGGACGGAAAGCGGTCGGCGCCGGCAGCCCGAACCGCAGAAACAGCGCCTGGAGTGGCCCTGATGTCTCCGGCATGCGCGCACTCTACATTGCGGATCATCCTTAACCTGCGCTTTATGTGGGGTGACTAGCCTCGAATGAACCAGTGGACATGCGGCGTGCCCTCCGTGAGGGTGGCAGGGCGTGGCAGCGCCCCGGTCCGGGGCGTGGGGAGGCGGACGGACTATGGCGGCGAGCGCGGCGAGAGGACATCGTCGTGCGCCCAAGCGCAGTAGTCGGTCCCCGCTGCGGGCCGTCGCGCTGTTCGTCATAAGCACCGCGCTGGTCGTGGGCTCAGGAGTGGCGTTCGGCTACGCCACGCACCACTTCGGCGCGCATCAGAGCGCCGACGACGCCAGCATCGTCCCTCCCCCGACCGGTCCGCTCGACGAATCCACCGCCGACTCCGCGTCGGCCACGGACAACTCGGCCCCCGGCGCGAAGCCGGGCGCGGCCGCGCCGAGCACTCCGCGCCAGGCGCCGAAGGCCACCGGGCCGGGGACCGTGACGACGCTGAACGTGCCGTCGGCGGACGACGACATGAAGACGCGGCCGGTCGACGTCTACCGGCCCGCCGTCCCGGCGAACGTGGTGCTGCCGGTGGTCTACCTGCTGCACGGCGTGCCCGGCGAGCCGGACCGCATGATGGAGGCCGTCAAGGACGTGCTGGACCAGGCGTTCACCTCCGGTGCCGAGGCACCGTTCATCGTGGCCGCGCCGACCGGCGGCGGCAACGCGCACAACGACACCGAGTGGGCCGACGCGCAGGACGGCAAGGACATGGTCGAGTCCTACCTGATCAAGAACGTGATCCCGGCGGTCGAGGGCAACTCGCCGCGGCCGGCCAGTATGCGCGCGATCGTCGGCTTCTCGATGGGCGGCTACGCCGCGGCCAACCTGACGCTGCGGCACCCGGACCTGTTCAGCCAGTTCGCCTCGATGGCCGGGTACTTCCACGTCGACGACCCGGACGGGATGTTCGGCTCGGACAGCCGGGTGGAGGCCGCCAACACGCCGGACGACATGGTGCAGAAGGCGGCCGGCAAGCGAGTGCTGCTGCTGGAGGACCAGGACGAGACGGACTCGCTGATCCAGGGCCAGGCCGCCGAGTTCGCGCAGCGGCTGCACGACTGTGCCTGCGGCGTCGACCTGTCCTGGCACATCGAGCCCGGCGGGCACTCCTACGACTTCGTCACCGGGTCCTTCCCGAAGGTCATCACGTTCTTGGACCAGGGCTTCACAACGGGGAGCAGCGCCTCGCAGTCGCCGTCACCGGCCGGCCCGAGCGCCACGCCGTCGGCCGGGGCTTCGACGACGGCGTCCGGCGCCACCCCGGCCGGCGGGTGACGCCGAGGCGGGTGATGTTTCACGTGAAACATCACTCCCGGGTACTCAGTTCTGCTTCTTGGGCTGCGCCGAGGCGTCCTCGTCCAGACCGAGCATCTGGCGCTCTTCCTTGCTGAGCCGTTCGGTGCCGGTGCGTTCTGCGGGCCCTGCGGCAGGTGCCGCCGAGGCCGACGCGGCCGGTGCCGGGGTCGGAGCTGCCGGAGCCGCGGGGTTCTTGTCGACCGGAGCGGTCGTGGTGATCGCCGGTGCCCGGGACGTCGTCGCCGCGGTGCCGTACGTGCTCTGATCCGCCGTCTTCGCCGCGGGCCGCTCGGCCACCACGGTCCGTGTCGGCCGGCCGGCCATCATCAGGGAACCGATGATCATCAGCAGGCCGCCGGCGAACGCGTAGGCCGCGCCGGAGCCGAGCCCGCGGTTGTTCGCGCCGGTGACGGTCAGCTCGCCGGCCGCCTGGCCCTGGCGCACCATCCACAGGATCGTGAAACCAAGCGCGACCACGCCGGCGGAGCCCACCATCGCCCGGGAGCGAAGCAGCACGCCGGCCACCGCCAGCACCGCCGTGACCAGGAAGACCAGGAAGACCGAGTCCATCACCCCGGACCCCGAGGGCGTGATCCCGGACCCGAAGACCTCGTAGAACTTGTAGGCGCTCCCGTGCCGGTTGTTGTACCAGGGCTGCCAGGGGCTGACGAGCGTGGCCGCCGCGCCGATCAGCGCGAGCAGACCGCCGAGGACGTTCCGCATTTCCAGGCTCCTTCCACCGCCCCCACAAAACGACCGTAAGACGCGGGCCGGTAGCGTGCACCTCGACTCCCCGGTCGCGGGGCCGTCCGGGCGCCATGATCGCGGAATCTTTTTTGTGAGGTTTCCGCGCAGGCCAGAAGCGTTTAGCGCATCAAAGTTGAGTGCCATCCGCGCAACCTTTTGACTTCGACCCACCGCACCGTGCATCATTGAGCGAACTCGACTCAACCTGCCGCGGGCCTTCCCCACGCAACACGCGACGCACAGCAGACACGTGGCAGCAACGAAACGTCTTTCGCGGAGGAACCCCCATGGCACGTCCGGTCGGCATCGACCTCGGGACGACGAACTCCGTCGTCTGCGTCCTGGAAGGTGGCGAGCCCACCGTCATCACCAACGCCGAGGGCTCGCGGACGACCCCGTCCGTGGTGGCCTTCGCCAAGAACGGCGAGGTGCTGGTCGGCGAGGTCGCCAAGCGCCAGGCCGTCACCAACGTGGAGCGCACCATCCGGTCGGTCAAGCGCCACATGGGCACCGACTGGAAGATCAACGTCGACGACAAGGCCTTCACGCCGCAGCAGATCTCCGCGTTCATCCTGCAGAAGCTCAAGCGTGACGCCGAGTCCTACCTGTCCGAGAAGGTCACCGACGCGGTCATCACCGTCCCGGCGTACTTCTCCGACTCCGAGCGCCAGGCCACCAAGGAGGCCGGCGAGATCGCGGGCCTGAACGTCCTGCGCATCGTCAACGAGCCCACCGCCGCGGCCCTGGCCTACGGCCTGGACAAGGGCGAGGGCGACCAGACCATCCTGGTCTTCGACCTCGGCGGCGGCACCTTCGACGTCTCGCTGCTGGAAGTCGGCAAGGACGACGACGGCTTCTCCACCATCGAGGTGAAGGCCACCAACGGCGACAACCACCTCGGTGGCGACGACTGGGACAACAAGGTCGTCGAGTGGCTGGTGACCCAGTTCAAGAACGCGCACGGCGTGGACCTGTCCAAGGACAAGATGGCCATGCAGCGGCTGCGCGAGGCCGGTGAGAAGGCGAAGATCGAGCTGTCCAGCTCCACCGAGACCTCGATCAACCTGCCCTACATCACCGCCAGCGCCGAGGGCCCGCTGCACCTGGACGAGAAGCTCACGCGCTCGCAGTTCCAGCAGCTGACCGCGGACCTCCTGGACCGCTGCAAGACCCCGTTCCACCAGGTGATCAAGGACGCCGGCGTCTCGCTGAGCGCGATCGAGCACGTGGTCTTGGTCGGCGGTTCCACCCGCATGCCGGCCGTGGCCGACCTGGTCCGCGAGCTGACGGGCGGCAAGGAGCCGAACAAGGGCGTCAACCCGGACGAGGTCGTGGCCGTCGGTGCCGCGCTGCAGGCCGGTGTGCTCAAGGGCGAGGTCAAGGACGTCCTGCTGCTCGACGTCACCCCGCTGTCCCTGGGTATCGAGACCAAGGGCGGCATCATGACCAAGCTGATCGAGAAGAACACCACGATCCCGACCAAGCGCTCGGAGACCTTCACCACGGCCGAGGACAACCAGCCGTCGGTGCAGATCCAGGTCTACCAGGGCGAGCGCGAGATCGCGGCGTACAACAAGCGGCTGGGCATGTTCGAGCTGACCGGCCTGCCGCCGGCGCCGCGCGGGCTGCCGCAGATCGAGGTCACCTTCGACATCGACGCCAACGGCATCGTGAACGTCTCGGCGAAGGACCTGGGCACCGGCAAGGTGCAGTCGATGGTCATCACCGGCGGCTCGGCGCTGCCGAAGGACGAGATCGACCGCATGATGCGCGAGGCCGAGCAGTACGCCGACGAGGACCACAGCCGCCGCGAGGCCGCCGAGGTCCGCAACCAGGCCGAGTCCCTGGTCTACTCGACCGAGAAGTTCCTCAAGGACAACGAGGACAAGGTCCCGGGCGATGTGAAGTCCGAGGTCGAGGCCGCGATCGGCGAGACCAAGGAGGCCCTCAAGAGCGAGGACTCCGCCACCATCCGCTCGGCTTCGGAGAAGCTGGCGACCACCAGCCAGAAGCTCGGCGCCGCCCTCTACCAGCAGGCCCAGGCCTCCGGCGAGGCGGCCGGGGCTCCGGGCGGGGAGTCGGCCGGCGGCACCGGTGCCGGTCCGGAGCAGGACGACGTGGTGGACGCCGAGATCGTCGACGAGGGCAAGGGCGGCCAGGCCTGACGCAGGCCCGCCCCAGGTTCCACCTGACGAGCGAAGCACTACGGCTAGACGGGGCCGCGCGGGGCGCCGATCATCTGTGATGATCCGGCTCCCGCGCGGCGCCACCCCCAGCGACACTGAAGCCTTCCCGACTGTGGGGAAGCGGCGGGTTCAGGAGGACCTTTCGTGAGCGACGAGTACACGGCCGAGCCGGGAGGCGAGGGCGAACGCGCCAACCTCGCGGTGACCGAGCTGCTGGCCAAACTCGCCGAGCGGACCAATGAGCTGCAGGGTGTGCAGGCGGAGTTGGCCGAACGCACCAACGACCTGCAGCGGCTGCAGGCCGAGTTCAGCAACTACAAGAAGCGCGTCGAGCGCGACCGGCAGGTGGTCAAGGAGACCGCGGTCGCCGGGGCGCTGTCGGAGCTGCTGCCGGTGCTGGACGACATCGGCCGGGCCCGCGAGCACGGCGAGTTGGAAGGCGGCTTCCGGCAGGTCGGCGAGGCGTTCGAGGCCGTGGTCGCCAAGCAGGGCCTGGCCCGCTTCGGCGCGGCCGGCGAGCTGTTCGACCCGAACCTGCACGAGGCGCTGATGAGCACCACGTCCCCGGACGTGGACGAGGTGACCGTGGCGGTGCTGTTCCGCCCCGGCTACCGGATCGGCGAGCGGGTGGTCCGTCCGGCGCAGGTGCAGGTCGCCGAGCCCGGACCGGCCCCGGAGGCCGAGCCGGCCCCGGAGCCGGCCAAGCCGAAGCCCGGCCCCGCCGCGTCGGCCGCGAAGAGCGCGCCGAACGGGAACGGCGCCGGTAACGGCGGCGGCAACGGGAACAAGGCAGCGGCCGAGGCGGCTGTGGAAGTCGACGACGACGACGATTCGGGGCTGTGAGCCCGGGCCGGCGACGAGGGCGACGCGTGAACGACATGGCACAACCCGGACGGGAGGCGTGGGTTTAGGTGGCCGTCAACAAGGACTACTACAAGATCCTCGGAGTCCCCAAGGACGCGCCGGCTGCCGACATCAAGAAGGCCTACCGGAAGCTGGCGCGTCAGTACCACCCGGACGCCAACAAGGGCGACTCGGCGTCGGAGGAGAAGTTCAAGGAGATCTCCGAGGCCTACGACGTCCTGTCCGACGACAAGCGGCGCAAGGAGTACGACGACTCGCGCTCGGTCTTCGGCAACGGCGGATTCCGGCCCCCCGGCGGCGGCGCCCCCGGCGGGTTCAACTTCGACCTCGGCGACCTGCTCGGCGGCCTGTTCAACCGCACCGGCGGCCCGACCACCGGCACCGGCACCACCGGCCGCACCACCCAGGCGCGGCGCGGGGCGGACGTGGAGTCGGAGGTGACGCTGAAGTTCAGCGATTCCATCGACGGCGCCACCGTCTCGCTGCGACTGACCTCGGACACGCCGTGCTCGGCCTGTTCGGGCACCGGCGCCAAGGCCGGCACCACCCCGCGCGTGTGCCCGACCTGTTCGGGCACCGGCCAGGTGAGCCGGAACCAGGGCGGCTTCGCCTTCTCCGAACCCTGCCGGGACTGCAAGGGCCGCGGCCTGCTGGTCGACGACCCCTGCCCGGTGTGCCACGGCTCCGGCCGGGCCGCCAGTTCCCGGACGATCCAGGCCCGCATCCCGGCGGGGGTCCGCGACGGCCAGCGCATCCGGCTCAAGGGCAAGGGTGCCTCCGGCGAGCGCGGCGGCCCGGCCGGCGATCTGTATGTGGTGGTCCATGTGAGCCCGCACGCCGTCTTCGGACGTGAGGACGACAACCTGACCGTGACCGTGCCCGTCACCTTCCCGGAGGCGGTCCTCGGAGCGGAGATCCAGGTCCCGACCCTGGGCGGCATGCCGGTGACGGTGAAGCTGCCGGCCAACTCGCAGAACGGCCGGGTGCTGCGCGTGCGCGGCCGCGGCGTGGCGCGCAAGGACGGGACCAAGGGCGATCTGCTGGTGCGCTTCGAGATCGCGGTCCCGGCCGAGATCGGCGCCGACGCCCGCGCGGCGCTGGAGAAGTTCCAGGAGGCGACCGGCAACCACCACCCGCGGGCGGAGTTGCTGGACGCCGCGAAGGGAGAGTGACGGAGCGATGGCCAAGAATCCGTTCCTGCCGCTGACCGAGGAAACCCCGGTCTACGTGATCTCCGTAGCCGCGCAGCTGGCCGGGATGCACCCGCAGACCCTGCGCCAGTACGACCGGCTGGGCATCGTGTGCCCGGAGCGCACCGGCGGCGGTGGCCGCCGGTACTCCGCCCGAGACATCGACACGCTGCGCGAGGTGCAGCGCCTGTCCCAGGACGAGGGCGTGAACCTGGCCGGGATCAAGCGCATCCGCGAGCTGGAGGAACAGGTCGCGGCGCTGTCCCGGCGGATCGCCGAGCTTGAGGCCGTGACGCTCTACCCGACCGGGAAGAGCGCGGTCCCGGTCGCTTCGCCGGTGGCACCGCCGGTCTCGCCGCTGCCCCCGGCCCCGCCGGGCTATCGCGGTGACCTGCTGCCGGCTCTGCCGGCCACGTTCACCACCGCACTGGCGGTCTGGAAGCCCCAGAGCAAGTGACCCGGGTCGAGCGAGCCGGGTCGAGTGAGGGTCCGGCGCTCGGCAGAGCGCTGACCGCAGAGCGCTGACAACTGAATGTTCGGGGGGCTTTTCTCTTGGAGGTTTCACAGTGGATTCGCAGAAGCTGACGACCAAGAGCCAGGAGGCCCTGAGCGTCGCGATCCGCGAGGCCACGCGCGCGGGCAACCCGCAGGTGGAGACGGTCCAGGTGCTGCTGGCCCTGCTCGGCCAGGTCGAGGGCACCACCCGGCCGCTGCTGGAGGCCGTGGGCGTGGATCGCGCCGCGCTCGGCAAGGCGGTCGAGGCCGCCGCCGAGCGCCTGCCGTCGGCCAGCGGCTCGACGGTCTCGGCACCCACCCTGGCCCGGAACACCCTCAACGCCCTGAACGCCGCCGGCGACGAGGCCCGCAAGCTCGACGACGAGTACGTCTCGACCGAGCACCTGCTGGTCGGCCTCGCGCTGGGCGAGGACGGCACGGCCGAGCTGCTCAAGAAGGCCGGGGCCACCCCGCAGGCGCTGCGCGAGGCGTTCACCAAGGTGCGCGGCTCGTCGCGGGTGACGTCGCAGGACCCGGAGGCCACCTACCAGGCCCTGGAGAAGTACGGCGTCGACCTGACCGCCTCGGCGCGCGACGGCAAGCTCGACCCGGTGATCGGCCGCGACGCCGAGATCCGCCGGGTGGTGCAGGTGCTCTCGCGCCGGACCAAGAACAACCCGGTGCTGATCGGCGAGCCCGGCGTCGGCAAGACCGCCGTCGTCGAGGGCCTGGCCCAGCGCATCATCGCCGGCGACGTGCCGGAGAGCCTGCGCGACAAGCGCCTGGTGTCGCTGGATCTGGGCGCGATGGTGGCCGGCGCGAAGTACCGGGGCGAGTTCGAGGAGCGCCTGAAGGCCGTCCTGGCCGACATCAAGGACTCCGACGGCCAGGTCATCACCTTCATCGACGAGCTGCACACGGTGGTCGGCGCCGGCGCGACCGGCGACTCGGCGATGGACGCCGGTAACATGCTCAAGCCCATGCTGGCCCGCGGCGAGCTGCGGATGGTCGGCGCGACCACGCTGGACGAGTACCGCGAGCGCATCGAGAAGGACCCCGCGCTGGAGCGCCGCTTCCAGCAGGTCCTGGTCGACGAGCCGACGGTCGAGGACAGTATCGCGATCCTGCGCGGCCTCAAGGGCCGCTACGAGGCGCACCACAAGGTCGCCATCTCCGACACCGCGCTGGTCGCCGCGGCCACGCTCTCGCACCGCTACATCACCTCCCGCTTCCTGCCGGACAAGGCCATCGACCTGATCGACGAGGCCGCCTCCCGGCTGCGCATGGAGATCGACTCCCGTCCGGTGGAGATCGACGAGCTCCAGCGCGCCGTGGACCGGATGAAGATGGAGGAGCTGGCGCTGGCCAAGGAGCACGATCCGGCCTCCCGCGACCGGCTGGCCCGGCTGCGCCTGGACCTGGCCGACCGGCAGGAGCAGCTCAACGCCCTGAACGTGCGCTGGGAGCAGGAGAAGGGCGGTCTGAACCGGGTCGGCGAGCTCAAGCAGCGGCTGGACGCGATGAAGTCGCAGGTCGAGCTGGCGCAGCGGTCCGGCGACTTCGAGACCGCCTCCCGGCTGCTCTACGCCGAGATCCCGGCCGTCGAGGCCGAACTGGCCACCGCCGCCACCTCGGTGGACGAGGCCGAGACGGCCGCGCCGATGGTGAAGGAGGAGGTCGGCCCGGACGACATCGCCGAGGTGGTCGGCGCCTGGACCGGGATCCCGGCCGGCCGGCTGCTGGAGGGCGAGAGCGAGAAGCTGCTGCACATGGAGGAGCGGCTCGGCGAGCGGCTGATCGGCCAGGTCGAGGCGGTGGCCGCGGTCTCCGACGCGGTCCGGCGGGCCCGTGCCGGCGTCTCCGACCCGGACCGCCCGACCGGCTCGTTCCTGTTCCTCGGCCCCACCGGCGTCGGCAAGACCGAGCTGGCCAAGGCGCTGGCGGACTTCCTGTTCGACGACGAGCACGCCATGGTGCGCATCGACATGTCGGAGTACTCCGAGAAGCACTCGGTGGCCCGGCTGGTCGGCGCCCCTCCCGGCTATGTCGGCTACGAGGAGGGCGGCCAGCTGACCGAGGCGGTGCGCCGCCGGCCGTACTCGGTGGTGCTGCTCGACGAGGTCGAGAAGGCGAACCCGGAGATCTTCGACGTGCTGCTGCAGGTCCTGGACGACGGCCGTCTCACCGACGGCCAGGGCCGGACCGTGGACTTCCGGAACACGATCCTGATCCTCACCTCCAACCTGGGCACCGCCGGCTTCGACCTGACGGTCGACGAGGCCCTGGACCCGGCTCAGGCCCGGCTGGACCGGCGCCAGCGGGTGGACAGCGCGGTGCGCGCAGCGTTCAAGCCGGAGTTCCTGAACCGGCTGGACGCGCAGGTGGTCTTCGACCCGCTGGGCACGACCGAGCTCGCCCGCATCGTCGGCATCCAGGTCGGCAAGCTGGCCAGGCGTCTGGCCGACCGCCGGCTGGTGCTGGAGGTCACCCCGGGCGCGAGCGACTGGCTGGCGATCGCCGGCTACGAGCCGGCCTTCGGTGCCCGTCCGCTGCGCCGCCTGGTGCAGTCCGCGATCGGCGACCCGCTGGCCCGCAAGCTGCTGGCCGGCGAGATCCGGGACGGCGACACGGTGCGGGTGGACGTGGACGTCGAGAACGACGCGCTGGTCATCACCTCGCAGTCGCCGCAGTCACCTCAGCCGCCGCAGTCGTGATGGAGATGATCGAACGTCGGGGGTGCGTCTAGCGTGGTGTCTGTGCCTGTTGCCGCCACTCTGCCGACCGTCACCGCCACCCGGTACGTGACCCCGCTCCGCGAGGGCGGTTCGCTGCCCGGACTGGTCGAGGCCTCGGACCTCGGGACGTACGTGGTGAAATTCCGCTCGGCGGGCCAGGGCCGCAAGGCCCTGGTCGCCGAGGTGATCGCCGGGGAACTGGCGCGGGCACTGGGCCTGCCGGTGCCGGCGCTCGTCGGGATCGAGCTGGATCCGATCATCGGCGCGGCCGAGCCGGATCAGGAGATCCAGGAACTCCTCAAGGGGAGCGAGGGCCTGAACCTCGGTATGGACTATCTGCCGGGGTCGCTGGGATACGACCCCTTGGCGTTTCCCGTGGAGTCCGAACTCGCCAGCCGCATCGTGTGGTTCGACGCGCTGGTGCGCAACGTGGACCGGTCCTGGCGGAACCCGAATCTGCTGCTGTGGCACCGCAAGCTCTATCTGATCGACCACGGCGCCTCGCTGATCTTCCACCACAACTGGCCCGGCGCGCAGAAGGGCGCTCTGGCTCCCTTTGACGCGGGCGACCATGTGCTCGCCTCTTATGCGAAGGACATGCCGGGCGCCGACGCGGCCCTCGCGCCGCTCGTCACGGAGGAACTGCTGCGCTCTGTCGTGGCGGTCGTGCCGGACGAGTGGCTGGCCGACGAGCCCGGATTCGAGTCCGTCGGCGCGGTGCGCGACGCGTACGTCAGCTATCTGCTGACCCGCGTCATCGGACCGCGCGAGTGGTTTCCACAGGTTGTGGATAGTTCCGCGCAGGAAGCCGCGCGGTCCGTGCAGAACTCCGATCTCAAGGCGCGCCTGAAGGCGAAGCACCCGAACTGGATGCAGGGACGGGTGAAGTGAGCGTTCAGCCCTACGAGTACTCGGTACTGCGCGCCGTTCCCCGCGTCGAGCGCGGGGAGTACGTCAACGTCGGCGTCGTGCTCTACTGCCAGCAGCTCGACTTCCTGGGATGCGCCACGCAGGTGGACACCGTGCGGGTGCGCGCGCTGGATCCCACAGCGGATGTCGAGGGGATCGAGGCCCTGCTCGGCGCCGTCTCGAAGGTCTGCTGCGGCGGACCGGACTCCGGTCCCGCCGGCCAGGACGCGCTGGGCCGGCGGTTCCGGTGGCTGATCGCGCCGCGTTCCACGGTGGTGCAGCCCGGTCCGGTGCACACCGGCCTCACTGCTGATCCGGCGGCCGCTCTGGACAGACTCGCCGGCTCAGTCCTCGGCTGACGTCTTCTCCGCCCTGGCCGCCTTGGCCGCCTGTGCGGCCGCGCCTCCCGGACCGGTCAGCCGTGACGACGCCTCGGCCCCGCGCTTCTCGATGTCCGCGATCATCTCGCGGTCCGCCCGCGCGGTGGCCCGGGCGTTCGCCTTCTCCACCACCGCGGGCAGCATCCCGTGGATACGGCGCAGGTGGTTCACCCAGGAGGGAACGCATATAACGCGGCTGCGCTTAGCGATTCCCTCGGTAACCGCCTCCCCGACCTTCTCCAGGGGATACACACGGGACGCGGGTCCGGGAGCACTCTTACGGAACTTGCCCAGGACCGGATGCGCGTCCGCGCTCGTCACCAGATCGGTCTTGATCCACGAGAAGTACGCGACGCCGACGTCCACACCGAGGTGCTTCACTTCGGCACGCAGGCTGTCGCCGAACGCTTCGGCACCGGCCTTGGACGCTGTATAGGCGGCCAACGCAGGAGGATGAATGAGCGCTGCCGCAGAGGAGACCACGAGCACATAGCCCCTGCGCTCGATGACATGAGGCAGCGCGGTGCGGACCGTCCGCCAGACGCCGAGCAGGTTGATCTCGATGGTGCGCTCGAACGCCGCCGGGTCGATGGAGCGGATGAAGCCGGTCGGCGCGACACCGGCGTTGGCCACCACCACATCGATGCCGCCGTAGTGCTCGACGATGCCGCCGATCGCGGCGCCGAGCTGCTCCCAGGACGTCACGTCCGCATCCCACGCTGTCGCGTCGGGGCCGCAGGACTCTGCGGTCTTGCGCAGCTCCTCGGGCTCCAGCCCGATCAGCGCGACCTTCGCCCCGCGCCGCGCCAGACGGCGCGCGGTCTCGGCGCCGATCCCGCGCGCCGCGCCGGTGATGACCACGACTTTCCCGCTGACGCCGGGCGGTCCCCAGGTTCCCATGACCGAACCCTACCGCCGGTAACTTACTGAGCGGTAGGGGTGCTGCGGGGTCAGCTGCCGACCTGCTGGCCCGCGGAGTTGAAGCACAGTGCCGGCGCCGGTGCCCAGTCGGACTTGCCGTACTGGCCGATTGCCTGGACCTGGATGCACGAGGTGCTTCCCGCCGGAAGCATGTAGGAGGAACTGGTGCCGTTCACCGTGACGTACTGATCGCCGCCGCCGTCGATGTTGTAGTGCAGGACATAGCTGGTCGCGCCGGGGTCCGCGTTCCACGACGCGTCGACCGTGGCTTCGCCGAACCAGGCCGGGATGTCGGCGCGGACGCCGGAGACGGGTCCTGGCGGGTTGTGGGCCGGCTGCGGCGGGGGCGCGGCCGTGGTCTTGTGGGTCGTGGGGTGGCTGACCGGCTGCGATGCCGTGGAGGAGCCCTGAGAGGTGCCCGGGTTGTTCGGGCTGCCGTCGTTGACCGTCACCGTGACGGCCACCGAGCTGCCCTGAGCCGGAGTCGTGCTGCCGTTGCCGGGCTTCACCTGGCCGACCGGTCCGTTCGACGTCGGAGTCGGCTTGCCGCTTGCGGAAGTCTGTCCGCCGTCGCTGGAAGATCCGGGGGTGGCCGGGAACGAACTGCCGGCCGACTGGCTCCCGGACAGCGAGCTGCCCGTCCGCGGAGTGCCGCCTGCTGAGTTTCCCGTGCCGCCGCCGCTGCTGCCCTCGACGATGGCGATGCCGGTCAGGATGACCGCGGCGGCTGCGGCACCGGAGATCACGGCGATCCGCTTGCCGCCGCGCTTCGGCGCGAGGGCCACGGTCGGTGTGTCGGCTGACTCGTTCGCGGTGACCGGCAGTCCGACGCCGAGCGGCGGTTGCTGCCACACGACTCCGGGGAGCGGCTGCCAGGCGATCTCGCCGAACAGGTCGATGATCTGCTGTGGTGTGGGGCGGTCCTCGGCTTCCTTGGCCAGACAACCCTCGATGAGTCGACGCAGGACGTCATCGTTCTCGGCGACGCCGCTGAGGTCCGGCTCGTTGTTGACTACGCGATGCAGGATCGCCAGCGGCGCGCCGTCGCCGAACGCTAGTCGGCCGGTGGCGGCGAACACCAACAGCGAACCCAGGGCGAACACATCAGAGGCGGCCTGAACAGAGCGTCCGTCGGCTTGCTCAGGGGACATATACGCGGGTGTGCCCAGAGTCTGACCGGTGTTGGTCAACAGGGACGCGTCCAATGCGCGGGCCACGCCGAAGTCGATGACTTTGGGTCCGTCCGGACCGAGCAGCACGTTCGCCGGCTTGAGGTCGCGGTGTACGACCTCTGCGGCGTGAATGACTTGCAGCGCCTGTGCGATCGCCACCGCTAAGGCACGAAGCCGCGCGTCGTTGAAACCGCCGCCCTGATCGATCGCGTCCTGCAGTGTCGGGCCGGGGACGTATTCGGTGGCCAGCCACGGCCGTGCGCCTTCGGTCTCCGCGTTGTAGATCTCCGCGATACGTGGGGAGTGGATGCGTTCAGCGACCTGTAACTCCCGCGCGAACCGCTTGCGGAACGCCGGGATCTCAGCCAGATCGGAGCGGACCATCTTGACGGCCGCTTGGCGTCCGTCGGCGTCGGTGCCGAGGAACACCCGGCCCATGGCACCCGATCCGAGCTGGGTGACGAGCAGATACGGCCCGACCCGGTCGGTCGCCGCGGCATCCCCCCTATGTACATTGCCGTTCATATTCAACGTGCAGCCTCCCCTGTACGGCGTCCCGGCCATTATGGGGCAGCAGGTCGATTCGCCGTACCCCGGTCCTCAGCGCAGGCGGCGGTCGTTCAGAACCGGCAACGCACTCCGTGTCCGCGCGACCAGTGCCGGATCCACGTCCACCCGCAGAACCTCTTCACCGGTACCCGCTTCGGCCACGACATTCCCCCAGGGGTCGATGACGACGGAACGTCCCCCCAGAGCGACCCCTCCGTTCGTCCCCACACAGTTCGTGGCGAAGACGAACACCTGGTCCTCAATAGCGCGGGCCTTGAGCAACACCCGCCAGTGCTCGATCCGCTTCTCGGGCCACGCCGAGCAGACGACCAGGTGCTCCATGCCCTCGTCCAGGAGCCCGCGGAACAGCTCGGGGAAACGGATGTCATAACACGTAGCCAGTCCCAGCGTTCCCCAGGGAGAGGGAACAGTGACGAGCTCTTCTCCGGCGCCCATCAGGGTCGCTTCGCCCTCGCTGAAGCCGAACCGATGGATCTTGCGGTATTGAGCTTCCACATCGTCCGGGCCGCGGAAGACCGCGGTGTTGTAGAGAGTTCCGTCAGGCGCGCGCTCTACATAGGAACCGAAGTGCAGCCACATCTCCGGGCCTGCACCTTCGTGCGTCCGGACCTTCTCCAGAGCGGCGATCGGCCGGCTGTCGGCGATCGGCTCGGCGTGACCGGTCCAGTTCTTGTAGTCGAAGCCGCCCGCCACCCAGAGCTCGGGCAGGATCACCAGCTCCGCTCCGGTCTCCCGTTCGGCCTCGACCAGCTTCACCACACGGTTCCAGCGGTCCTCGGGCGTTTCCGCGTCGTCGACGGCAAGCTGCATGAGCGATACGCGCATACTGCCGATCGTGCCAGAGGCGCACCGGTTCTGAGAACCGGTGCGCCTCTGTGTCAGATCCCCGGCAGGGATCCCTCAGCCAATCAGCTCCAGGCCAGCGCGGTCAGCGGATCGGCCAGCACCGCACCGATGTCCCGCAGCACCTTCGAGCCCAGCTCGCCGTCGACCAGGCGGTGGTCGAAGGACAGCGCCAGCGTGGTCACCTGGCGCGGCTTCACCTTGCCCTTGTGCATCCACGGCTGCTCCCGCACCGCGCCGAACGCCAGGATCGACGCCTCGCCGGGGTTCAGGATCGGGGTGCCGGTGTCCACGCCGAACACGCCGACGTTGGTGATCGTCGCCGTCGCGCCGCTCATGTCGGCCAGCGAGGTCTTGCCCTCGCGTGCCACGTCGGTGAGCTTGTTGAGCGCGCGGCCCAACTCCACCAGCGGCAGCAGGTCCGCGCCCTTGACGTTCGGCACCAGCAGCCCGCGCGGCGTGGCCGCCGCGATGCCCAGGGTGACGTGGTCGAAGTAGACGATCTCGCCGTTCGCCTCGTCCCAGCGCGCGTTGATCTCCGGGTTCCGCGCCATCGCCACCAGGAACGCCTTGGCGACCAGCAGCAGCGGCGACACCCGCACGCCCTTGAAGTCCGGCATCTCCTTCAGACGCTGCACGAACTTCATGGTCGGGGTGACGTCGACCGTCAGGAACTCGGTGACGTGCGGCGCGGTGAACGCCGACTGCACCATCGCCGCGGCGGTCGCCTTGCGCACGCCCTTGATCGGGACGCGGCGCTCGCCGTTGACGAAGGGTGCCGCGGCGGCCGGGGCGGCCAGCGCGGCTCCGCCCGCGGCCGGCTCGGTCTGCGTCCCGGTCGCGGCCGCGTGTACGTCGTCCCGGGTCACCGTGCCGTTGACGCCCGTCGGGACCACCAGCGCCAGGTCGATGCCCAGGTCCTTGGCGAGCTTGCGGACCGGAGGCTTGGCCAGCGGCTTGGCGCCGATCGGCGCGGCCGGGGCGGTCGCGATGCCGGCGGCGCTCGCGGTCGCGACCCGGACCGCCGGAGCGGCCTGCTCCGGAGCCGTGGACTGGCCGCGGTACGCCGGGGCCGGGATGTCGTCGACGACCGGCTCCTCGCGGACCGTGGCGCCCATGACGTCGGCCGCGGACGGCGCCGCCGCGGACGTCTTGCGCGGACGGCGGCTGGAAGCGGCCTGCTTCACGCCGTAGCCGACCAGGACCGCCTCGCGCTTGTCGTCGCCCTTGCCCGAGGCGGCCGGCGCGGCCTTGGCCTCGGCGGTGGCCGCGACGCCCGCGGTCATGTCGTCCCCGCCGGCCGCCGGGGCGCTCGGTGTGCTCGGGTCGATGTCGATCCCGATGATCGGGGTGCCGACGTCGACCGTCTGCCCCTCGTCCACCAGCAGCTCGACGACCTTGCCGGCCCACGGCGAGGGCAGCTCGACGGCGGCCTTCGCGGTCTCGATCTCCACCAGGATCTGGTTGACCGTGACCAGGTCGCCCGGCTTGACCGACCAGGCCAGGATCTCCGCCTCGGTCAGGCCCTCGCCGACGTCCGGGAGGTTGAATCTCTTGATCTCACCCATGTGTGCTCCCAGATCCCTTAGAACGCGAACGCGCGGTCGACGGCGTCCAGCACGCGGTCCAGGTCCGGCAGGAACTCCTCCTCGACCCGCGACGGCGGGTAGGGGGTGTGCGGTGCGCCGACGCGCAGGACCGGTGCCTCCAGGGAGTAGAAGCACTTCTCGGTGACCTTCGCGGCGATCTCCGCGCCCATCCCCAGGAAGACCGAGGCCTCGTGCACGGTGATCAGGCGGCCGGTCTTGCGGACCGAGGCGTACACCGGCTCCAGGTCGAGCGGGGACAGCGTGCGCAGGTCGATGACCTCCAGCGAGCGGCCCTCGTCGGCAGCCGCCGCGGCGGCCTCCAGGCAGGTCTTCACCATCGGGCCGTAGGCGACCAGCGTCGCGTCCGTGCCCTGGCGCACCACGCGGGAGGCGTAGAGCGGGTACGGCGTGGCGGTCGGGTCCAGCTCGGCCTTGTCCCAGTACCGGCGCTTGGGCTCGAAGAAGATCACCGGGTCGTCGGAGGCGATGGCCTGCTGGATCATCCAGTAGGCCTCCACCGGGTTGGACGCGGCGACCACGCGCAGGCCGGCGGTCATGGCGAAGTACGCCTCGGGGGACTCCGAGTGGTGCTCGACCGCGCCGATGCCGCCGCCGAACGGGATGCGGATCACGATCGGCATGCTGACCTTGCCCAGCGCCCGGGCCCGCATCTTGGCGACCTGGGTCACGATCTGGTCGAAGGCCGGGTAGACGAACCCGTCGAACTGGATCTCCACCACCGGCCGGTAGCCGGCCAGCGCCAGGCCGACCGCGGTGCCGACGATGCCGGACTCGGCCAGCGGGGTGTCCACGACCCGCGCTTCCCCGAAGTCCTTCTGCAGGCCGTCGGTGACGCGGAAGACGCCGCCGAGCTTGCCGATGTCCTCGCCCATGAGCAGGACCTTCGGGTCGTCCTCCAGGGCCCGCCGCAGGCCCAGGTTGAGGCCCTTGCTGAGGGAGATCTGCTGTGTCTTGGAAGTCGACTCTGACATGTCAGTGAGCACCCTCGAAAGATTCCCAGTAAGCCCCGTACTCTGCGCGCTCCTCGTCCATCAGGGGGTGCGGCTCGGCGTAGACGTGGTCGAAGATCGAGATCGGCTGCGGGTCCGTCATGGCCACGCAGCGGGCCCGGATGTCGGCGGCGACCGCGTCCGCCTCGGCGTCGACCTCCTTGAAGAACGCCTCGTCGGCGTTGTCGCTCTTCTCCAGGAAGGCGCGCATGCGCATGATCGGGTCCTTGGCCTTCCACTCCTCCAACTCGTCCGCGCTGCGATAGCGCGTCGGGTCGTCGGTGGTGGTGTGCGCGCCCATGCGGTAGGTGAAGGCTTCGACCAGCATCGGGCCGTTGCCGCTGCGCGCGTGCTCCAGGGCGGCGCGCGTGACGGCCAGGCAGGCCAGGACGTCGTTGCCGTCCACCCGCACGCCCGGGAAACCGAAGCCGGCGGCGCGCTGGTACAGCGGGACGCGGAACTGGCGCTCGTTGGGCTCGGAGATGGCCCACTGGTTGTTCTGGCAGAAGAACACCACCGGCGCGTTGTTCACGCTGGCGAAGACGAACGCCTCGTTGACGTCGCCCTGGGAGGACGCACCGTCGCCGAAGTAGGCGATCACCGCCCCCTCACGGCCGTCGCGCTGCATGCCCATGGCGTAGCCGGTGGCGTGCAGCGTCTGGGAGCCGATCACGATCGTGTAGAGGTGGAAGTTCTTCTCGTTCGGGTCCCAGCCGCCGTTGTTCACGCCGCGGAACATCCCGAGCAGGTTCACCGGGTCCACGTCGCGGCACCACGCCACGCCGTGCTCGCGGTAGGTGGGGAAGGCGTAGTCCTCGGCGGTCTGCGCGCGGCCGGAGCCGACTTGCGCGGCCTCCTGGCCCAGCAGCGGGGCCCACAGGCCCAGCTCGCCCTGGCGCTGCAGCGCCGTGCCTTCGGCATCGATGCGGCGGACCAGGACCATGTCCCGGTACAGGCCGCGGTACTCCTCGGGCGTCAGGTCGATCGAGTACTCGGGGTGCTCGACCAGATCCCCTTCGGGCGTCAGCAGCTGCACGAGGTCGGGGTTCGTGGCCCCGGCCTTCTTCTTAGCAGCGGTCTTGCCACCCGCGCCCTTGCGTGAGGTCACCACTACATGTCTCCTCTACACGTATCTCAGTCGGACGTACGGCGGGATCGCCGCCGCGGTCAGCGAGGTGCGACGCCGGCCGCGGAGTTCGTGGTCGGGGTGTGACGTGGATCCCCCTCGGCCGTGCAGAGGCCACGTTACAGGGCGGAATGCGTGCGCGACGCCCCGCACCAAAGACGCGAAAGCTCCTGAGTATGGCTATGTTGTCGGTGTGCACTCTGATGTGGCCAAGTCGGGCATAACGGACTCGATCCGTGTCTTCCTGCTGGACGACCACGAGCTGGTGCGGCGCGGCGTGGGCGAACTGCTGAGCGCCGAACCCGATATCGAGGTGGTCGGTGAGGCCGGCAGTGTGGCGCAGGCTCTGGCCGCGGCCGAAGCCGCCCGTCCGGACGTCGCCCTGCTGGACGTGCGGCTTCCCGACGGATCGGGCATCGAGGTCTGCCGCGAGCTGAAGTCGCGGAGGCCGGATCTGGGCTGCCTGATGCTGACGTCGTTCTCGGACGACGACGCGTTGTTCGGCGCCATCATGGCCGGCGCGGCGGGCTACGTCCTGAAGGACATCCGGGGCTCCGCGCTCGTCGACGCGGTCCGGACGGTGGCGCGCGGGGGCTCGTTGCTCGACCCGACCGCCACCGAGCACCTTCTGAGCCGGCTGCGCGTCGGGATCGTGCCGGGGGAGGCCGATCGAGAGGACGCGGCGAGCAAACTGGCGTCGCTCACGGTGTCCGAGAAGCGGATTCTGGAGCTCATTGCCGAAGGCCTGACCAACCGGCAGATCGGCGAGCGGCTGAGCCTGGCCGAGAAGACGGTGAAGAACTACGTCACCGGGATCCTGGCGAAGCTGGCCATGCAGCGGCGTACGCAGGCTGCTGCGTTCGCTGTCCGGCATCTTCCCGGGCGCTCGCGCTGGTAACTGCGCGCTTATAGCGTGCCTCCGCATAGCGGTTCCGCTACTGCGCAGTGTCCTTGAGCATTCCGCGAAAGAGCTGCAGAAGGCCGGTGCGGATCTCCTCACGTGTCGGGGCGGCCCGGTTGCCGGCCCCGGCGACCGAATCGAACAGGATCCCTTCGCTGAAGGCGATGAACGTGCGGCCGTCGCGGTCCGGATCGGTCGAGCCGAGAGCTGCCATGAGACCGCGAGCCGGCTCGCGGAAGGCCACACCGGCTTCGTCGTAGATCGCGCGCAGTTCCGGCCGTCTCGTCGCCTCCAGCGCGAGCTCGAAGCGCGCCAGCGACGGGGCCCGGCGGAGCGTGAGGGTGTCATGGAGCTGAGTGGCCACCAGGTCGGCGGCTATCTCCGGGGTCGGATTCGCCAGCGCGAGCACGCCGCCGGGGTTCGCCGCGTCCTCGAAGACCTCCGCCTCCAGGCGGCACAGCCGGGCGAACGTCGTCTCCAGCAGGGCGCTGCGGGTCCGGGCGTGGTTGGAGGTGGACCCGGGCGGCAGGCCGGCGGCCTCGTCGACGGCGCGGTGGGTGAGCCCGCGCAGCCCCCGTTCGGCGAGCAGGGCGATCGCGGTGTCTCCGATGAGGTCCGGACGGGAGGTCATGGTCCGAGACCTTAGCAGTTGACGACTACGGCTGTAGTGGCGTAAAACTACAGCCGTAGTTGGAACTACGGATGTAGTGAGGAGCGGTCATGAAGGCGATCGTGGTGGGCGCGGGCTTCGGGGGACTCACAGCTGCGGCGAGGCTGTTCCAGCGCGGGTGGGACGTGACGCTCGTCGAGCGCGCGGCGGAGCTGCGGCCGGTGGGCTCGGGCCTGGCTGTTGCGCCGAACGGGTTGCGGGCGCTGGACACGCTGGGAGCCGGCGACACGGTGCGGAAGCTGGCGGCGTTCCAGGGGGACGCCGCGGTGACCCGCTCCGACGGCCGGGTGATCGCCCGCACGGCGAGCAAGGCCATCGTCCGCCGGTTCGGAGACGCGGTGATCCCCGCGACTCGGTCCTCGGTGATGGACGTGATCTCCGGGCTGCTGCCGACAGACACCTTCCGGTTGGGTGTCGAGGCGACGGGGATCGAGGCGGGCCACGCCTCCCAGCGGCCGCGGCTGCTGACGGATTCCGGACCGCTGGAAGCGGACTTGATAGTTGCCGCAGACGGAGTGAACTCGGTGCTTCGCAAGGCTCTGTTTCCAGAGCACCCCGGCGCCGTCTATAGCGGCATTACCGCATGGCGCCTTCTCGTTCCGACGCCCGAGGGCGACTTCCTGCCCGGCGAGGTGTGGGGCGGGAGCAGAGTCTTCGGGATCACGCCCCTGGCCGACGGTCGGACGTATGCCTATGCCGCCGACTACGCCGAACCCGGCGTCACGTATCCGGACGAGAAGGCCGAACTGCTAAGGCGTTTCGGTACCTGGCACTTCCCGGTCCCCCAACTCATCTCCGCCGCAGATCCCGAGACCGTTCTGCACAACGACATCTACGAGATCGCCCAACCGTTGTCCGCGTACCACCGCGGTGCCGTCGCGATCCTCGGCGACGCCGCGCACGCCATGACGCCGCACCTGGGTCAGGGAGCGAATCAGGCCATGGAGGACGGCGTTACCTTGGCAGCACTTGTGGGGCAGGCTAAGGGCTCTGCAGAGGTCGTCACTGCGCTCGCGCAGTACACCGCTCTGCGCGCCCCGAGAGGCGCGGACATGGTGCGCCGGTCGCATCGGATGGGCACTCTGACCCAGAGCACCTCGCGGCGCAAGGAAGCGTTGCGGAACCTGGGGATGCGACTCGCCGGGCGGCTCGTGCCGGATCTGGCGCTTCGGGCGATGGATCCGGTGGTCGCGTGGCAGCCGCCCCAGTGACCGTAGGCTAGGCCGCATGACCGAGAACGCGTCGCCTCCCGTCCTGACTCGCTACGGCTTCCTGGGCCCGGCGGGGACGTTTACCGAGGCGGCGCTTCTCAGCGTTCCCGGGGCCAGAGAAGCGGAGCGGATTCCGTACGAGTCCGTCCCGGCTGCGCTGGACGCGGTACGGCGCGGCGAAGTGGCGGGTGCGGTCGTCGCGTTCGAGAACTCGGTGGAGGGCGCGGTCCCGGCAACCCTCGACGACCTGTCCACCGAGGAGCCCGCGCTGCACATCGTGCGGGAGATCCTGCTGCCGGTGGAGTTCGCGCTCATGGGGCGGCCCGACACGGCGCTCGCCGACATCAAGACGGTGTCGAGCCATCCGCACGCCTATCCGCAGTGCCGCCGCTGGCTGGCCGAGAACCTGCCGGACGCGCGGTGGGTCGCGGCGTCGTCCAACGCGGACGCGGCGCGGCTGGTCTCCGAAGGCGTGCACGACGCCGCCCTGGCGGGGTCCTTCGCGGCGCCGTTCTACCGGCTCACGCTGCTCGCCGAGAACATCCACGACGTCAGCGGCGCGGTCACCCGCTTCGTGATGGTGGTGGCGGCCGGCGCGCCGCCGACCCGCACCGGCGCGGACAAGACGTCCCTCGCGGTCGTGCTGCGGGACAACCACCCCGGCGCGCTCCTTGAGATCCTTGAGGAGTTCGCGGTCCGGGGTGTGGACCTGATGCGCATCGAGTCGCGGCCCACGCGGTCGAAGCTGGGGACCTACTGGTTCTCCATCGACTGCGAGGGGCACCTCGACGACGCGCGGGTCGGGGAGGTGCTCACCGGCCTGCGGCGGGTCGCCGCCGAGGTCCGGTACCTCGGCAGCTACCCGCGCGCGGACGGGCTCGCCGCCGAGGTCCGCAGGGGGACCTCCGACGAGGACTTCCGCGAGGCCGCCGAGTGGTTGGCCGGCCTCAGGAACCGATGAGCGCGTTCAGCAGGGCCTCCCGCTCGGCGATCGCCGTGTAGAGCTGCTCGGAGATGGAGCGCAGCGCGGTCAGCGAGTCGTACTGGTAGGCCGCGAGCACGTCCGCCATGGGGTTCTCCATCAGCGTCTGCCGCTCCAGCGCCAGCTCCGCCTGCTTCGCGCGCAGCCAGATCAGCCGGCCGCGCAGCCACATCTCGCGCTGCGGGTTGTCCTTCGCCGGGCCCGAGGACGTCAGCGACCACTCCTCACTGAGCTTCTGCAGCCCGGGCAGGTCGTCCTTCTCGTAGGCGGCGTTCACGCGGGTGATGAAGGCGTGCCGGCGCGCGATCTCCGTCGGGTCCTGGACGAGATCGGGGTGGGACCGGCGGGCCAGTTCCCGGTAGAGGCGCTGTGCGGTCTTGCTGGGCCGTACCGGCGTGTCCGGGTCCGGCTTCGGGGCCGAGGGCTCCTCGCGGGGCCTGGGCGGCGTCTCGGACCGCTCTGAGCCTTCCTCCTCGTCGTTCAGCAGGCCGGCGTTCGCGGCGGCGAACAACACGGGGTCTTCGCCGTCCACGCGGGCCCGGGCCTCCACCGCACGGCGGATGGCTTCGGGGTCGCCGGTCATGGCGGCTTCGGTCTCGGCGGTGAGCGCGTCCAGTTCGTCCAGCCGGCCGTACAACGGGCCCAGTTGGATCTGGTGCAGCCGGGTGAACTGGTCCAACTCGGCACGCAGCGACTCGACGGCCACCTGCGTGTCGAGCAGGGCCGTCTCGGCCACCACGACGGCGTCTTCCAGATTCTGGAACAACGGCTCACTCATTGCCTGGGCAGTCTCCACGGTTGGTCCTCACAGATGTACTCAGGGCACTGCGGCAGAGAGGGTACAGGAGCGACAAGGGGTGACGGCTCCGTCTTCGGGCGTACTGTGGTGCGCAGGATGATCGACCTTAACGCAGATCTGGGCGAAGGCTTCGGCCGTTGGCGGCTCGGAGACGATGACGCCCTGCTGGAGCTGGTCACCAGCGCCAATGTCGCCTGCGGCTTCCACGCCGGCGATCCCTCCACCATGCGCCGGGTCTGTGCGGCGGCCATCGGCCGCGGCGTACGGGTCGGTGCCCAGGTCGGCTACCGTGACCTGGCCGGCTTCGGCCGCCGCGACATCGAGTACGACCCCCACGAGCTGGCTGACGATGTGCTCTTTCAGATCGGTGCCCTGGACGCCTTCGCCAGAGCAGCCGGCGACCGGGTGCGCTACGTGAAGCCGCACGGGGCTCTGTACAACCGTATCGTGCACGACGCGGTCCAAGCCGAGGCGGTCGTCAGAGCGGTGGTCGCGTTCTCCTCCGCGCACGACGTCCAGATCCCGGTCCTGGGCCTTCCCGGCTCAGTATTCCTGGAACTGGCATCCACCGCAGGCCTTCCGACCGTCGCGGAAGCCTTCGCCGACCGCGCCTACACGCCCCAGGCGACCCTGGTCCCCCGCTCGACCCCGAACTCGGTCCTGACGGACCCGGACGAAGTCGCGGGCCGCGCGGTGGAGATGGCCGTGTCCGGCACGGTGATGGCGATCGACGGAACGTTGGTGGACGTCGCGGCGCGATCGTTGTGCGTCCACGGCGACTCGCCGTCCGCGGTGGCCCTGGCGTCCGCGGTCCGCGACGGACTGCGCTCGGTGGGAGTCGAGGTCGGCGCGTTCACCTGAGCGCGGTGGGTTTTTGAGGTTCGGCGGGACGGCAGCGGTCGAATTGCCACGCGCAAGATCGATTCGCTGCACACGAGGGTTCAGTTCGCGGTCGCCTTCTCGGCTTCGGCGACGAGTGTTGTCCGGCCGACCATCCGGCGGCGGTGGGATATCCCGTGATCAGGCTGGGATCCGCCTGCCGGATGGTCGACGGCCGGGGCTGACGCGAGGCGTCAGGTCGCCGTGCCGGACTGGCCGCGTGGCGGGTTCATGTACGCGCCGAGTGTGGCTCGGGCCAGCGAGGATTGGGCGCGGGAGAGAAAGCGCGAACCGGGACTGGAACCGGGGTCAGAATCCTTCTCGGAGTCGCCGTCGGGCTTCGGCTCGGGCTGAGGGTTCGGGTCGGTGCGTTGACGGGGGACGCGCGGTGGGATCCGCGGGCGGTCCGGATTCGGCATGGCGATGTCGGCTGTGAGTGCCGATACCCCGGCAGGTGCGGCGACCGGGACCGCCTTCGAGCCGGCGACCGGAACTACGAACGCCGACATGTTCGGCGGGCCGGGATCGAAGGGCGGTGACGCGGCGGATCCGGCGGCGGTGTCGGCGGTGGTCTCGGCGGTGGTGCGGCTCGGGATGCCTGGCGCGGTGGGAGATTGGGCCTGCGCAGCTGCCGCGGCAGGATCGGCCGTGGTCTCGGCGGCCGCGTGGTGCGGGGCGATGGGCAGTGTCGCAGTGGTGGCAGGGGCTTCGGCCGGGGCGGCAGTGACAGTGCGGCTCGGGATGCCTGGCGCGGTGGGAGATTGGGCCTGCGCAGCTGGCGCGGCAGGATCGGCCGTGGTCCCGGCGGCCGCATGGTGCGGGGCGGTCGGCAGTGCCGCAGTGGTGGCAGGGGCTTCGGCCGGGGCGGCGGTGACAGTGCGGCTCGGGTCGGTCGGCGATGTGCCGTCCGCGGAGCGGGTGTCAGGCGCGGGCACTTCCGCCCGGGCCGAGGCGGCATCGGCGGCAGTGCTGCTCGGAGCGGTTGGCACTGTGGCGTCCGCGGAGCCGGCGTCCGGCGCGGGCACTTGCGCCGTGGCCCGAGGCGGGCCGGCGTCGGTGTCCTCCTCGACGATGCTGAGCAGCAACTCCGGCGTCGGGCGCAGGGTGTCGGGGTGGATCCAGCCCTGCTTGACGGCTTCCTGCTGGCAGCCGGTGCGGGAGCGGCCGTGTGCCAGGGAGATGGTCTTCCAGCTTTCACCGGCTCGGATGCGGCGGTGGAGGTCCGTGCGTTCCTCGTCGGTCCAGCGGGTGCCGTGTTTGGGCCATTGGGCCTTGCGGCGGGCGGTTTCGGGGTTGGGTTGTTTGGCGAACCAGGTGATCGAGCGGAGCTGGCCCTGGGCGGCCACGTAGACGACGTCGCCCTGGTGGTGGAAGACGAGTTGGTCGTCGTGGAACTCCACGCCGTCGGCGGGGATCATCAGTTGGGCGCCCGGGGTGGTTTCGGGGGCGGCTATGAGTTCCGCGCGGAGCCAGGGTTGGGTTTGGGTGGTCATTGTTCCCCCTCTGTGGTGGTTTGGAGCCTGTTTCACCAGAGTGGCAGAGGGGTCTGACAGGGTATAGGGCGTTTTGGGTGATCTGAGATAAGACGTCTTATATTACCGCTCGTGCTTCTGGCGCTTCTTGGCGCGGGTGCGGGTCAGCAGGAGGCTGGTCAGCATGCCGCCGAGGAAGGTGCCCGCCAGGGTCAGCCACATGGGGCTGGTCACCGTCACCACCCAGAAGGTGATGCTGGCCTTGTGGGTGTTGGCCAGGATGAACCAGATCGCCACCACGGCGATGACGATGCCGCCGATCATGCGGGAGCGCTGGGCTTTGTCGGCCGCGGTGCGCGGTGCCTGCGGGGCCGGTGGGGGCTGCGGCGCTTCGGTCGTCATGTCCGACCCTCTTACCGGGGCCGGGGGTCGGGAACCGTGCGTTGCCCCGAACAGGGGACAGAGTCGGGGACAGGGCCGGGGACAGGCGCGGGCGCCGTCAGCGGCCGTTGAGGGAGAAGACCACTGAGCCGAAGGCGACCTCGTCGCCGGGGTGGACCGCGGTGGGCGCCGTGATGCGCCAGCCGTTGACCCGGGTGCCGTTGGTGGAGCCCAGGTCGACCAGGAACCAGCCGGCGGGAGCGCGGCGGAACTCGGCGTGGTAGCGGGACACCGTGGTGTCGAACAGCTGGAGGTCGCATTCGGGCATGCGGCCGATGCGCAGGATGCCCTGGGCCCCGCCGGGCAGGGACAGGCGCGGCAGGGAGGGGCCGCGCCAGGCCGCCTTGACCTTGAAGCGGAAGTGCGCGACGGCCGACACCGCGTTCACCACGCGCTGGCCGAAGCCCGGCTCCTCGGGCGGGAGCGGCAGGTCGGACACGAGCTGGGTCAGCTCGGTGTGCGACTGCACCGCCAGGGCCCGGTCGATGCGCCGGGCGAACGTGTCGCCGGACAGCCGGCCGGCCTCGGCGCCGGCGGCCAGAGCCTCGATGGCGTCGTCGCGCTCGGCATCAGACGGCCGATGGTCCGGTGGCTGCCACGCCCCGTTCCCGAACGAAGGACCTCCCATGGAAGCGATTGTCCAATGGCGGCCGATCGGGTGTCCAGCAAGACCGCGGGGGTGGTCGAGCCCTGCGTTACCCGCGGGGGTCCGCCACCTGCCCGAAGAACAGGATCTGGCCCGTCACGGTGTCCCGGATGAGGAAGAGGAAAGGCCGGTCGACGTGCATTTCCGTGGTCTGCTCCGGGGCCCTGGCGGCGCCGGCCACCACCGTGACGCCCGAGGCGGCGGCCGCGGTGGTGCCGTCCTCGTCGACGGCGACGTGGGTCTTCTGCACGACCGCGCCCACGTGCAGCGGCTCGGCCTTGGCGGGGATGCCGCCGAGGTCCGCCGAGTTCGGATCGAACACGGAGGTCATCCCCAGGCTCTTCAACGCCGACCCCAGATCACGGCTGGTGTCGAAGCTGAACTTCGGCAGTTCCAGGTCCACCGGCGCCGGTGCGGCCGAACTCGTCATAGCCGTGAGCTCGCCGGACGTGAGCGACTTGCGGAAGGTGTCGAACGAGCCGGCCGCCGGGAGCAGGATGCCCATAGCCAGGTGGTCCTGCTCATAGGGCAGCTCCGCGTACTGCCAGCCACTGCCCTGCGCGTACGCATAGTTGGTCTCGTTGCTCATCATCGACACGTTCGCGGTGGTGCCGTTCACCAGGGTGAACGGTCTGTCCGCGGTCTCGCTCTTCTTGAAGGTGTCGGCCCACTTCGCCTTGAGATACAGAGCATCCGTGAGCGCGAGCCGGGTGTCCCCGGACATGGACCCGGGGCCGAAGAGGTCCTTGATGAGTCCGTTCGTCTGATCCTCGACGGTTTTGTTGATCGTCTTGCGCGCGGCCTCGGGGTCGGTGAAATCGGTCTGGCGGATACCGGCGTCGAAGGCTGAGGCCAGCGCCGATAGATACGACGGCTGGATGGCGTAGCCCTGCTGCGTCCACACGGTGTCGTACTGCTGGAGATCCGCCTTGTCGGTGAGCTCGCGCTGCACGGTCGCCGAGTCCAGGGCACCGAGCGCGTTCGCGAACTGGTCGGGAGACATGGTGGTGTGCATGGTCTTGGCCATCTGGGCCTCGGTCTGCCCCCTGGCGCCGGGCATCAGCATCGTCAGCACGGTGGCCAGGCTGGTCGGCGAGATCATGACGTTCCCCTCGCCGCCGTCGGCGACGGAGTGGAAGACGTCGACGCCGAAGGCGTTGACACTGGCCGAGGCGGCGCTCAGGTCGCCCTGCCCGACGGTCGCGCGCGCGGCGTCCGTGCGCACCAGCGAGCCGTTTCCCTTTCCCTGCGCGGTGCCGCCGGAGGACGAGCACGCCGTCAGAGCGGCGAGGGACGCGGCGGCGATCGCGGCTATCTGCTTGCGTGGCATGCGGATTGGACGCGGGCCGGGCCGTTTCGGTTTCGTCCCGATGGGGGTGACCGTGTCCGGGGTCGATCGTTGAAACGTTCATGAACGCGATGACCGTGCCCCCGATGGCTCCCCCGGCGATGCCCCAGAACCAGGATCAGGAAGTACCCGAGGAAGTCGTTGACATTCCGCAGCAGCAGGACGCCGAGCAGTCGGCGCGGAGCGCTGAGGAGGTGCCTGCGGAAGTCGCCGCCGAGACGGATCCCGAAACGGATCCCGGGACAGAGCCCGAGACGGACCCGGCCGGCGAGGTCAGCGAGGTCGTCGAGGAAAAGGGCGAGAAGGAAGAGAAAGAGGACAAGGACGAGAAGAAGGCGGCGGCCAAGCCGAAGCGCAAGAGCGCCCCGCGCAAGGCCGTCGGCGCCTCCAAGTCCCTGGTCGTCCTCAAGGAGGGCCGGGTCCAGTACGCCGACGCCGACGCGGTCGTCGTGGTGGACCTCGACGAGGCCGCCTCCCCCGACACCGACGTGCACGACGTCCTGGACCGCCTCACCGAGCTGCGCGAGGCGGCCGAGTCGCCGGCCAAGGCCGACGCGGTCAGAGCCCTGACAGACCTGATCCAGGAGAAGGCTCTCGGCTAGCCGCTCACGCCTCGGCGGAGGGCTGCCACAGCGGCTCGTCGACCGTGAAGCCCACCGGCTCGCCCCAGCCGTTCCGGTACGCGACCTCGTGTGCCGGACGGCGCGGGGCGACGCCCCAGCGGCCGGTCGGGTAGCCGAAGGACACGCAGCAGGACTGGGTCCACTTCTCCTCGGCCGGCACGCCGAGGATCTCCTTGACCCCGGCGTCATGGAAGCCGCCGAGGATCGAGGTGAGGGCGCTGCCCACACCCTGGGCCCGCGCGGCCAGCTGGGCGTTCCAGACCGCCGGGAAGATCGAGCCGCCGGTGCGGTCGCGCTGGACGAAGGCGAACAGGAACAGCGGGACCTCTTCGAAGTGGTCGCCGAGCCACTGCGAGGACTTCGTGACCTTCGCCATCTGCCGGGACTCCGGGCTGTCCGGGTCGGCCGCGACGGCGGCCAGCATCGGGGCGTAGACGGTCTTGTAGAGCTGGTCGAGGGCGTCGCGGTAGAGCGGGCCGATGAGGTTCTTCTTCTCCTGGTCGTCCAGGAGCAGGAACCGCCAGTTCTGCCCGTTGCCCCCGGAGGGTGCGCGGATCGCGGCGTCCAGGATGCGGGCCTGGACGGACTCCGGGATCGGGTCGGGCTTGACCCGGCGCATCGCCCGGGTGGTGTAGAGCGCTTCGTAAATGTCCATGGTGATCCGCAGGGTAGATTTCTTCCCGGAGCGGGGCAAGGGTGGCGTTACTCACAGCTTCACCCCTGGCGCAGCGCGTAGCTCAGCCGGGCCGCGACGGCGGCTCGGGCCAGCCGGGCGGCGGTCGCGTTGTCCACAGCCAGGAACACCAGACCGCCGTCGTCCGGGGCGGAACGGGTGAGCGAACCGGGGTCTGCGGAGTGCGCGATCTCAAGCACTGAGACATCGGCCGCGACCACCGTCTCACCCCGTGGCGGGTCCGCACCCGGGCCCGGGACGGCGCCGGCGATCGCGTCCGGCGGACCCGGCGGACCGCCCGGTCCGGCGTCCCGGGCCGCCAGCACGTCGATCCGGTCGCCGGGGCGCAGGTATCCGGTGCTGCCCGCGTCGGCGAACCGCACCGGGACCGCGACCAGGCCGCTCATCAGGGATTCCGCGGCGAATCGGGGCGGCCTGCGGGGTGGCGGCCCGGAATGTTCGGCGGTCAGCAGGGCCATCGAGACCCCGGCGAAACCGGCGGCCCCGAGGACGCGCAGCCGTCGGGTGCGGGACGTGTGGCGCCGGCCGGACATCCGGGCGACGAGCTTCGGACGGGCGGTGGCGGTGCTCGGCATGGCTCCCCCTTGCGTAGTCGGAACGCTTCGGGGAGTAATGATCCAAGCGCGCCGTCAAGACTGTCCACCGGTCGCGGGGCGGCCTGTGGATAACTGGCTTGGATCTGTGGATAACCCGGTGGACAACCGGGGGTGCGTCAGCTCTTTGTGGACGACGACGAGCCCGAGCTTGACGACGAGGAGGACGACGTGCCAGAGGACGAGGACGACGACTCGCTCTTCGCCGAGCCGCCCGATCCCGAGCCGCTTGAGCTGCCGGAGCCGCCCGAACCGCCGGCTCCGTTCGAACCTGAGCCGGAGGATCCGGACGAGCCGTTCGCCGCCGGCGGCGTGGACGAGCTCGACGCGGACCGGCTGTCGGTGCGGTAGAAGCCGCTGCCCTTGAACACGATGCCCACGGCGGAGAAGACCTTGCGCAGTTCGCCCTGGCAGTTCGGGCAGACGGTCAGCGCGTCGTCCGTGAACTTCTGCACGACCTCCAGCGCTTCACCGCAGTCCTTGCACTGGTACTGGTAAGTCGGCACGGGGAGACTCCTTCATCGACCTGGCACTCTGGCCGCCAGACTGCCAATTCTGCGGGATCGGCGCGTGGGCTGTCCAATGCGGTGGGGCAGCACTGTGACACACCTCACCGACGACGCCGTGAAACGGGCCTCGATCCCCGCGCTCACAGGGCTTCAGAACAGCGGGATCTCGAACCAGACGAACTTGCCGGCGTCCGTGGGCCGAGCGCCCCACCGCGCCGACAGCGCGTCCACAAGATACAACCCGCGGCCGCCCTCATCTGTTTCCGCGGCCTGCCGGATGCGGGGCAGCCGCACGTCCGGGTCGTGCACCTCGATCCACAGCGCCCGCAGACCCCGCCGCAGCACCAGGTCCAGCCGCCGCGACCCGCCGGGCGCGGACAGCGTGCCGTCCAGCATCCCCAGCTCGTCCAGCAGGCCGGGCTCGGCCAGCAGGTCCATCTCGTTGTCCTCGTCCAGGGCGCCGAGGTGGTCGGCGTACTCCCGGACGGCCGCCAGCTCCATCATGTCCTCGGCCATCGGCGGCGGCTCGGGCTCGGAGTACTGGTCGGAGTCGGAGAAGGACCACGGAGTCGGCCGCGGGCCGCTGGCGTGCCGCACCGCGTTGGTGATCAGCTCGGAGACCAGCAGCTCGGCCAGCTCGGCGTGCTCGCTCAGGCCCCACTCGCGCAGCACGGCCCGGGTGTGGTGCCGGGCCGCGAACGCCGCTTCCGGACGCGCCGGGAGGGCCAGACGCGACAGCGGCAGGTCGACCGTGGACGTCGCCATGGCGAGCACGGCCTGGTCGTCGTGCGCCTCGCTGCCGGCGGCCCGCAGCGCGGCCCGGCAGATCGCGCGCGGCTCGCGCACCACGCGCTCGATGGCCAGGCACAGGGTGCGCACGCCGGTGTCCACCGACTGGTCGCGCCGTTCCACGACCCCGTCCGTGTACATCACCAGGACGTCCCCCGGCGGGATGCTGAAGATGTGGTCCTCGAACTGCACCGCGCCCTTGCCGCCGCCCGGTCCGAGCGGACCGATGCCCAGCGGGACGTCCGGCGGGACCTCCATCGGATACGTGCCGTGCGCAGAGGCCAACAGCGGCGGCGGATGCCCGGCGTTCGCTAAAGCGCAGCGCCGCGTAAAGGGGTCGTAGATGGCGTACACACAGGTGACGAGGATCTCCTCGTTCAGCCCGCGAACCAACTCGTCCAGATACGACAGCAGCTGGCCGGGCTGTACGTCCAAAACCGCGTAAGCCCGCAGAGCGGCGCGCAACTGGCCCATCACGGCAGCAGCGTGCGCACCGCGCCCCTGCACGTCCCCGATGACTACGCCGATCCGTCCGGCGGACAGCTCGACGACGTCATAGAGGTCGCCACTCACTTCGGAAGCGGCTCCCGGCGCATAGCCGACGCGGATGGAGACACCGTCGGGAAGCGGCAGATCGGTCGGCAGGAGTGACTTCTGCAGAGCCAAAGCCAGAGTCCGCTGCCGGTCGAACATGGCCGCGTTCTCCAGAGCCAGTCCGGCCCGCGCCGCCAGCTCCTCCACAAGCTCCAAGTCCGCGGTGTCGTAGCGCGGCGTCGGATCGGCGTCCTCGGTCAGTGCGATCGCCAGCACGCCGCGCACTCCGCTCGGCGCCAGCAGCGGAACAGCGATGAGCGACTTGGCGTCCAACAGGAGCGCCTTGCGGTCGCACTCCTCATCCGGATCCAGCGCCTTCACACGCGGCGCGCCCTGGATGAGGACCGGACGTCCGGTCCGCAGCGCGCGGTCACAAGGATGACGCGCCGGGTAGTGGATCTCTGTACCGGCGCGCATAGGAGGACACGGAGAGGTGTCCGTACTGTGCACCGTCACCAGACGCTGCGCAGTGCCGTTCTCGTCCAGCAGGTCCACGACGCAGGTGTCGGCGAACGCCGGGACCAGGATCTCGGCCAGAGCGGCGAGCGTCCGGCCGGTGTCCAGAGAAGTCCCCAGCTGCATCCCCGCGCGGGACAGCACGGCGGCGCGCACAGCGGCCCGGGCCGCGGCGCGCTGCTGGTCGTCCCGGCTGGCGTCGGAGCCGAACAGGTCGATCGCGGTCACCACGGTGCCGGTGACCATGCCGCCGCTCATCATCGGCGCGGCCCGGACCCGGGCGAGCAGCGAGTCGCCGTTGCGCGTGGTGATGGGGAACGAACCCTCCCAGGTCCCGCCGCGCTGGACGGTCGACCCGATGGAGTCCAGGTGTGACAGAGCGTTGCCGTTGGTGCCGTCGACGACCACGAACTCGGTCCAGGGCCGCCCCAGGACCTCTTCGCCGTACCAACCGAACAGCTCTTCAGCGGCCGGGTTCCAGCCGGTGATCTGCCCCCGGTGGTTCAGCACCACGACGGGGTCGGGCAGGGCCTCCAGCACCGAGATCGCCGAGGTCTGGGTGCTGTTCGCGGGCACCAGTTCGGCCGACGGTTGCGGCCGGGCATGCGGGAGCTGTTCCCCGGTCCCCGGCTGACGTCGCATGTGAGGTACCCAACCGCTCTGCCGAACCCTGACGTTCTTTAAGCGCCGAGTCTGCCACTAGCGGTCCCCTCAGCGCGAGAGAACCCCGCCGGGAGATTGGCCCCAATGGCGAACGGTTTCGCCCGCGACCGCCATGTCGACCGGGCGGTCGTGGGGCTCCACGGGGACGTCCACGTCCAGCTCTCCGGGGTAGAGCAGGGCCGCCACCCGGGGGCGTGCGGGGCGCGGGGACGCCTCGATCCTGGCCAGCACCCGGTCGTAACTGCCGCCGCCGCGGCCCATGCGCATACCAGTGGGCGAGACCGCGAGGGCCGGTACGACGATCCAAGAGGCTGACAGCACAGCGTCCACACCCAGTGACTCGGCCGGCTCGGGGATCGGGCTCGGCCGGGAGCCGCCGGGCGGAATCCTTCGAACGAGTGAATCAGGGCCGGAGAACCACCCCCACGACAGGTCCATGTCATTCTCTAGAATAGGTAACAGGACGCGAATACCGCGCCCGCGCAATTCCGCCAGCAGCGGGCCGGTGTCCGGCTCGGTGCCGAACGAGGCGTAGGCGGCGACCACGTTCTCCCCACCGCTGTGCCCCACCATCTGCGCCACCATCTGCTCCACCAGCAGTTCGCACGCCGCAGCCGCCCACGCCGCACGCCGCTCCGGGGCGCACGCGCGCCGGGCGGCCAGCAACCGTGACCGGATCGTGCCCTTGGCAAGGCCCGGGTCGTTGGATTGATTCGTCATGCTGTGCTCAAGAATGCCAGGCCGGGAGAGGAGCCCCACCGATGTCCCTCACGGCGGTGGTCTTGGTGTTGCTGGCGGTGGCCTGCGCCGCGTTAGCCGGCATGAACCTGGCCCTGCGCAGTCGGATGGAGCGCCTGGAGGAGAACACCCGGACCGCTCTGGCCGAAGCCGCCATCGAGGTGACCGGATTGGAGCAGGGCCGAGAGGATCTGGAACGGCTCTCCGCGCTCGATCCGCTGACCGGCGTGTGGAACTACCGCTATCTGCAGGGCGCGCTGGCCCGGGAACTGGAGACCGCGCGAGCCACCGGCATAGGCGGTGCCTTGCTGATGATCGATGTGGATGACTTCCGCCAGGTCAACGCTGGTTATGGCCACCAGCGGGGGTCCGCGGTCCTTCGCGAGTTGGCCCAGCGTTTGGCGCTGGAAGTGCGACACGCCGACACTTTCGCCAGATACGGCGGCGAGGAGTTCGTGCTCATCCTGCCGGGCACCAACGCCGACACCGCCGCGAAGGTCGCCGAAAGGCTTTGCTACGCGGTACGCAAACATACCTTCGACGCAGGTCCGGACGGAGATCCCGAGCAGGGTCCGTTCCAGTTGACGATCTCCGTCGGCGGTGTGATCTTCCCCGATCACGGGACGCACGCCGCGACGCTTCTCCGCGTCGCTGATGAACAACTCATGGCAGCTAAACGAGATTCTCATGGAAGTTGGCACATCACCTGATAGCGTCCCGATCCATGGTGGAGGTTCGCAAAGCAGTCATTCCATCGGCGGGTCTGGGTACCCGGTTCCTGCCGGCGACCAAGGCGACGCCCAAAGAGATGCTCCCGGTCATCGACAAGCCGACGATTCAGTATGTCGTCGAAGAAGCGGTGACCGCGGGCCTGACCGACATCCTCATGGTGACCGGCCGCAACAAGCGGCCCCTGGAAGACCACTTCGACCGTGCCGCGGAGCTGGAGGAGGCGCTGGCCGCCAAGGGCGACACGGTCCGGCTGGAGCAGGTCCGCGCGTCCTCGGAGATGGCCAACGTCCACTACGTCCGGCAGGGCGATCCCAAGGGTCTGGGCCACGCCGTCCTCAAGGCGGAGTCCTATGTGCACGGCGAGCCGTTCGCCGTCCTGCTCGGTGACGACTTCATCGACGACCGGGATCCGTTGCTGCCGGCCATGATCGAGGTTCGGAAGCGCTACGGCGGTTCAGTGGTAGCCCTTATTGAAGTTCCCGAAGAGCACATCCACATGTACGGGTGTGCCGCGGTGAAGCCGGCGGCGGACGGTCCGGCGCTGGCCCAGGAGCACACCAGCCTCATCCAGATCACCGATCTGGTGGAGAAGCCCGCCAAGGAGCAGGCGCCCTCGAATCTCGCTGTGATCGGCCGCTATGTGCTGGACCCCGCGGTAATGGATGTCCTGCGGGAGACCCCTCCGGGACGCGGTGGAGAGATCCAGCTGACCGACGCTCTGCGGACCCTGGCCGGGGACCCGGACATCGGCGGCCCGGTCCACGGCGTGGTGTTCACCGGGCGCCGGTACGACACCGGTAACCCCATCGACTACCTGAAGACCGTGGTCCAGCTCGCGGTGGACCGTCCCGATCTCGGCAAAGAGTTCCGGGAGTGGCTCTCGTCCTACGTCCGCGAGGGCTTCCAGGACTGACGTGTTGATCTCCATCACATCGATGGAGATCAACACGCCGCTGACGTCCGTGTCCGCGGCATAAGGGATGATGGACGCATGTCCGATTCCGATAACGCGACGATGCGCAGTGTCGACGACCACCTGAAGACGGTCCTCGACACTGTGCAGTTGCTCGCCCCGATGGAGCTCCCGATCACCGATGTGAACGGGTTGGTGCTCGCCGACGACGTGGTCGCGTCCATCTCGCTGCCGCCGTTCGACAACTCCTCGGTCGACGGCTACGCGGTGCGGCTGGCCGATCTGGAGGGCGCCGCTGTGGACAGCCCCGCGGAACTGAGCGTGATCGGCGACATCGCGGCCGGCTCGGTCCACGAGGGCATCCTGGAGCCGGGCACCTGCGCCCGGATCATGACCGGCGCGATGGTGCCGCACGGCGCCGAGGCGATCGTGCCGGTGGAGTGGACGGACGCCGGTACCGAGAGCGTCCGCATCACCCGGGTCCCGGAGCGGGACCAGAACATCCGGATACTCGGCTCCGACGTGAGGACCGGCGACGTGGTGCTCAAGGCCGGCACCCGCCTGGGTCCGCGCCAGATCGGCCTGCTCGCCGCGATCGGCCAGGTCCACGCCCCGGTGCACCCGCACCCGCGGGTCGTGGTGCTGTCCACCGGCTCGGAGCTGGTCGAGCCCGGAACAGTGCTGGGCCCGGGCCAGATCAACGACGGCAACGGCCCCGCGCTGACCGCCGCGGTGAACGCCATGGGCGCCACCGGCATCCGGGTCGGCATCGTCGGCGACGACCCGCAGGGCGTGCTGGACGCCATCGAGGACCAGCTGATCCGCGCGGACATCGTGATCACCACCGGCGGGGTCTCGGTCGGCGCGTACGACGTGGTGAAGGAGGTGCTCTCGACGCTGGGCACCGTGGAGTTCACCAAGGTCGCGATGCAGCCGGGGATGCCGCAGGGCTTCGGCACGGTCGGCGAGGACCGGATCCCGATCTTCACGCTGCCGGGCAACCCGGTGTCCGCCTACGTCTCCTTCGAGATCTACATCCGCCCGGCGATCGAGAAGATGATGGGCATCGCGACGGGGCCGCGCAAGACCGTGACCGCGACCTGCTTCGGCGCCTTCACCTCGCCCGACGGCAAGCGCCAGTTCGCCCGCGGGGTCTACGACCCGCTGGGCCTGAGCGTCCGGCCGGTCGGCGGCCACGGCTCGCACCTGGTCGGCGACCTGGCCCTGGCGAACGCGTTGATAGTGGTGCCCGAGCACGTGACCGAGGTGGTGGACGGCGACGACGTCGAGGTGATCGTGCTGGACGGCGGCATCCGATGACCGAGGCGGCGCACAGCGAGCAGGACTCGGCGGCGGCCCCGGCGCCGGCTCCGGCCCCGGCGGCCGGCGGCGGCAAGTCCGACCGCCTGACCCACGTCGACGCCACCGGCGACGCGCGCATGGTCGACGTCACCGAGAAGCCGGTCTCCGCACGCCAGGCGCGGGCGACCGGCTTCGTGGAGGTCTCGCCGAAGGTGGTGGAGCTGCTGCGCGGCGAGGGCATGCCCAAGGGCGACGCCCTGTCGGTCGCGCGCATCGCCGGCATCATGGGCGCGAAGAAGACGCCCGAGCTGGTCCCGCTCTGCCACCCGATCGCGATCAGCGGCGTGAAGGTGGCCCTGGAGGTCGAGGACACCGGCGTCGCCATCGCGGCGACGGTGAAGACCGCGGACCGCACCGGCGTCGAGATGGAGGCGCTGACCGCGGTGGCGGTCGCCGGGCTGACCGTCATCGACATGGTCAAGGCGGTCGACCCGGCCGCGGTCCTGACCCGAGTCCGGGTGGAAACGAAATCTGGCGGTGTGTCAGGGGACTGGTCGCGCGAGGGTTAGGGCGCCCGCTCGATAACTCTTGCGAGTTCGAGGTCTCGGTGTCATGGTGCCCCGAACGCGGACTGTGAGCATCCTCACAGGTCGGGTTCGTACAAGGCCGATCAGACATCTCCCCGAGATTTCAAGGACGCGCCATGACCGATTCGAGTACAGCGGCGGCACTTCCCCCTGAGAACGACACAGGACGCCTGGACGACGCGTCCCGTGCGCGCATCTTCTCCGTCATCGTGGTCGTCGTACTCTTCGCCGAGGTCGCGCCGCTGCAGTACACGATGGTGTCGCCGGCGGCGCAGCTGATCGGGCGCAGTTTCCCGGGCGTGGGCAGCAACATCGCGTGGATGACCATCATCTTCGGGCTGGTCGGCGGGGCCGCCACGCCGATCCTGGGCAAGCTGTCGGACCTGTACGGCAAGCGCAACATGCTGCTGGCGGTAGGGGTGTCATTCCTGATCGGCTCGCTGATCTGCGCCACCACCAGCAACTGGACGCTCTTCCTGATCGGGCGCGCCTTCCAGGCGGTGGCGATCGCCGCGGCCACCGTCGCCTACGGCCTGATCCGCGACCTGATCCCGCGCAAGTACGTGCCGCTGGCGATCGGGCTGGTGTCCACCGGGCTCGGCGTGTCGGGCGTCGGCGGGATCATGCTCTCCGGCGTGCTGACCGACACCGCCGGCTGGAGCTACAAGGCGCTGTTCTGGTTCCTGGTGATCTACACCCTGGTGACGCTGCCGCTGGTGTTCCTGATCTGCCCGGAGACCAAGTTCCGGGCCCGCCAGAAGCTGGACCCGTTCGGCGCGCTGCTGCTGGCCGGCGGCGTGGGCTTCGCACTGCTCTACGTGTCGAACGGCGCGAACGTCGGCTGGACCGATCCGCTCTATCTGAGCTACCTGATCCTCGGCCTGCTCCTCATCGGGGCGTTCGTCGGGCTGGAGAAGAGAATCAGCCAGCCGATCATCGATCTGCGGCTGCTGTTCTCACCGAAGGTCTCGATGGTGCTGTTCATCGCCTTCTTCGCCTCGATCGTGGTCGGCATCCAGGCCTTCGCGATCCCGTACATGGTCTCCACCCCGACCCACAACGGCCTGATCGCCATGACCCAACAAGGCGCGGCGGCACGGTTCAAGGGACTGGTGCAGCCGGACCAGATCCCCGTGAAGGTGCTCGGCAACCTCAGCTACGGGCTCGGATTCACATTGCTCGGCTTGGCGTTCCGCGTCCAGGTCTGGGGTTCGACCGTCGCGATGTTCTCCGGCGCGGCCTCGGGCCAGTTGTCCGGGAAGATCGGCGCGCGCAAGCCATTGCTCGTGGGCATGTTCACTTTTGCCGTGACCAGTGGCATCTACGCGGCAGCGCATCACGGAGCACTGACGTTGGCGCTCGTCGGCATCGTCTTCGGCGTCGGATTCGGCGCCTACTACGCGACTACGCCGAACCTCCTTGTAGAGGCCTCTCCACCGGAGCAGCAGGGGATTACCGCAGGGATGCTAGGAGTGTCCAACTCCATAGGTACCGCGGTGGGAACCGCTATAGCGGCGGCCTTCCAAGCAGCCCATCCTGTGAAGCTGATAGTGGCCGGCCAGACGGTGCTCGCGGGTACTCCGGATCCGAAGACCGGTATAACGGAGCGCGCGGGAGTCTTCACTGACTCTGCCTATACGCAGATCTTCATAGCCTGTGCCATAGCGGGCGCGATCGCCTTGATCGGTACCTACTTCATGCGCTCCGGACGGACGGCTTCCACCGGTGGTCTCGGGTACCTGTCCGATGCGAAGCCGCCCGCCAAAGAAGCCGCGACTGCATAAGGGCAGAGGGCTGTCAGAAGGCTGCCTCGAAGGCCTTCGCCATCACCTGGTACCCCGCGTCGTTCGCGTGGATGTTGGGTCCGACCGGCGCCGGCGCGCACATCCAGGTCCACTGGCAGATGCGGGCCACGTTCAGCGGCACCGAGAGTCCCGGCTTCAGCGGCACCTGGTCGACGAAGTCGTTGCTCTGGAAGGCCGAGCCGACGTCCGCGACCCGGTCCCCGTACAGCGGGTACTCGACCGCGAAGACCGCGTTGAACAGGTTCGAAAAGACCGCTGACAGCACGGCGGTGCTCTGGCCGGAGGACCCGGTGAGCCACGACGCGAGGAACGGGTTGTAGTACGTCGCCCCGACGAACTCGGTCTTGTGCCCGGCCGCGGCGTGCAGCGTCTTCAGGATGACCGGCAGGTCCTGCGAAGTCTGCTTGATCCCGTTGAGACCGCACTGGATGTCCAGGCCGGTAGCGCTGGCGCAGCCGTCGACGTCGTTCGCGCCGATGTCGATGGTCACCAGCACCCGGTCGCCCTTGTGCGCCTTCAGGAACGAGGCGGCTGCGTCGAGTTGGCTCTTGTACGGCTCCGGGTACGAGCAGCCGCCGTGGATCATCGAGCCCGTGGTCTCGCCGGGGCACGCCAGGTTCACGTACTTGGTGCCATGGGCCTTCAGCGACGCGGCGATGTCGTCGGCGTAACCGTGGCCGCTGATGAAGCCCTGGCCGGTGACCGCGTTCGGCTGCCAGCCGGCGCCGAGCGAGTCACCGAGCGCCAGGTAGTAGTCGTAGGGCCGGTGCTTCCAGCCGTCCGACGCGCTCGCCGGGCCGGCGCTCACCGCCAGGCCGCACAGCGCGGCGGCCGTGACCGCGGCTGCCTTGCGCAGGCTGAGTTTGGGAACGTGCATGCTCTTGGGTCCCCTCCCGTGGAGATCGCGCCGCCTTCAGGGCTTCTTCGCACAGATGTGGCGGCGAACACCCGGATGCTACCGGCAGGTAGCCATCAGGGGTAGGGGGAGGTGACTCGTTGTTAACGGCGCGGAAAACATTGCCGGAGAGGGCAACCGCGACATCGCCGGATCCGCGTTTGAAAAGACCCAGTTCGTGTCGAAACAGCACCTGATGTCAGCGTTCGACGGGTTCAGTCGCCGATGAGATCAGTGCTCGAAGGAGCCAGAAGAATCAGAAGGAGCCAGAAGGAGTCAGTTGTCGAAGGGCAGGACCAGCGTCCGCAGCAGCCCGGCCAGGGCCTTGCGTTCGTCGGCGGACAGCCCGTCGAGCAGGTCGCGCTCCTGGGCCAGCAGTCCCTCGAAGGCGCCGTCCACGCGCTCCCGGCCGGTGTCCGACAGCTGCACCAGCACCCCGCGCCGGTCGCCGGGGTCGGGCAGCCGCTTGACCAGGTCCTTGGCGGCCAGCCGGTCGATGCGGTTGGTCATCGTGCCGCTGGTGACCAGCGTCTGAGTCAGCAGCTTGCTGGGTGTGAGCTGGTAAGGAGCGCCGGCGCGGCGCAGCGCGGAGAGCACGTCGAACTCCCACGGCTCCAGATCGTGCTCGGCGAAGGCCGTGCGGCGCGCCCGGTCCAGGTGCCTCGCCAGGCGCGAGACCCGGGAGAGGACTTCGAGCGGGGCCACGTCCAGGTCCGGGCGCTCGTGCCGCCAGGCCTCGACCAGCCGGTCGACCTCGTCCCGGCAGCCCTGCGGGTCCGGTCCGGGGAGCGAGCCGGCCGGGGCGGCGGCGCCGTTCTCGGCGGGGGTCGCGACGGCGTTCAGGTCGTGCGTGTGTGGCGTCTCCACCGCGTACCTACTCCTCGCCGTTGTTCCGAGATCCCAGCCTACCGGGAAGGTCGGCGCCGAGCATCTTGACATCGAGATTCTTGACCGGGCAGACTCTAGGTATCTCGATGTCGAGATACTTTTCCGAACATCCCACCGCCAGGAGGCGTCATGGCCGGCGACATCTGGAACGCCCAGCAGTACCTGCGCTTCGAGAACGACCGCCTGCGCCCCTTCCTGGACCTGATCACCCAGCTCGATCCGGACGGCGAGGTGCACACCGTCGTCGACCTGGGCTGCGGCCCGGGCAACGCGACCGCGCTGCTGGTCGACTGGTGGCCCGACGCCCGCATCGTGGGCGTCGACTCCTCCCCGGCGATGATCGAGGTCGCGCAGCAGCAGGCGGTGCCCGGCCAGGTCGAGTTCGAACTCGGCGACCTGCGGGACTGGCACCCGGACGGCAAGGTGGACGTCCTGCTGGCCAACGCCGTGCTGCAGTGGGTCCCGGACCACCTGGACCTGCTCCCGAGCCTGGCCGCGCAGCTCGCGCCCGGCGGGGTGTTCGGCTTCCAGGTCCCCGGCAACTTCGAGGCGCCCTCGCATCTGGCCCTGGCCGAGATGAAGCAGCGGTGGGGCGACCGGGTCCCGGCCGACCTGCAGAAGCCTGCTTCCCACGACCCGGCGGTCTACCTCGGGAAGCTCGCCGAGGCCGGGCTGGAGCCCGACGTGTGGGAGACCACGTACACCTATCTGGTCGCCGCCGACCCGGACCCGAAGGTGCCCTGCGGGGTGACCGAGTTCGTGCGCGGCTCCGCGCTGCGTCCGGCGATCAGGGCTTTGAACGAGAGCGACGCCGCGGACTTCGTGGCCGAGTACGACGCCCTGGTCCGCGCCGCCTACCCGATCCGCGAGATCGGCGGGCGCACCGTCCAGCTGCTGCCGTACCGCCGGATCTTCGCCATCGGCCGGGCCGCCTGACATTCTGGACAGAGTGATTCCGAGGGGAGAACGACGATGCTCGCTGCACTCCATCACGCCCAGGTGGCCGTCCCGAAGGGCGCCGAGGACATCTCACGGGCCTACTACGTCGGCGTCCTGGGGATGACCGAGCTGCCCAAGCCGCCGGTCCTGGCGGCGCGCGGCGGCTGCTGGTTCGCGGCCGGCGGCCTGGAGATCCACACCGGGGTCGAGGAGCCGTTCGTCCCGGCTCGCAAGGCGCATCCGGCGATCCTGGTCACCGACATCGACGAGCTGGTCGCCGCGCTCACCGCGGCCGGCTACGAGTACACCTGGGACGAGACCGTCCCCGACCGGCGCCGGCTGCACACCCACGACCCGCACGGCAACCGGCTGGAGTTCATCCAGCAGTAGGGTCTCTTAGTCCCGGGGGATGTCCCGCGCCCGCTCTTCCAACTCCTTGAGCAGAGCCTGCAGTTCGCCGCGCACATAGTCGCGGGTGGCGACCTCGCCGACCGCCATCCGCAGCGAGGCGATCTCCCGGGTCAGGTACTCCATCGTCGCGATCGACATCTCCTCGCGGTTCCGGTCCTCGGCGATCTGCACCTTGTCCCGCTCGGCCTGCCGGTTCTGCGCCAGCAGGATCAGCGGCGCGGCGTAAGCGGCCTGCGTCGAGAACGCCAGGTTCAGCAGGATGAACGGATACGGGTCCCAGCGGATCGCCCTGGTGATCACCAGGATGTTCAGCCCGATCCAGACGATGACGAGCACGGTCTGGATCACCAGGTACCGCGCCGTACCGAAGAACCGTGCGATGGTCTCCGACACCCGGCCGAAGGCGTCCGGGTCGAACGACGGCTTCAACGAGACCTGACGCCGTCCCCGGGGCTGGTCCAGCCGCGGCGGGATGTACTCGCGCGCCACTTATCGCTCCCCTGCCTCGGTGCCGGCCCGGCTCCGGCCGGCTGTCGTGCCGTCCGCGCCGTCCTGTTCCTCCAGCAGCTCCACGACCTCACGGGCCTCCGGCGGCAGCTCGTCGTGCGGATGGCCGCCCGGCCGCATCCGCCAGTCGTCGGGCAGCAGGTGGTCCAGCACGTCGTCCACGGTCACCGCGCCCAGCAGCCGGTCGTCGGCGTCCACCACCGGCGCCGCGACCAGGTTGTACGTGGCCATGTACGCCGTGACCTCGTTCAGCGGCGCGTCCGGGGCCAGCGGCTCCAGCTCGACGTCCACCACCGCCGACACCAGCGCCATCGGGGGCTCGCGCAGCAGCCGCTGGATGTGCACGGCGCCCAGGTAGCGGCCGGTCGGCGTCTCCGTCGGCGCGCGGGTGACGAACACCAGCGAGGCGTTCGCCGGCGTCCGCTCCTCGTCGCGCACCAGCGCCAGTGCCTCGGCCACGGTCGCGTTCGGCAGCAGGATGATCGGATCGGAGTTCATCAACCCGCCGGCGGTGTCCTCGCGGTAGGACAGCAGCCGCCGCACCGGGTTCGCGTCCTGCGGCTCCATCAGGGCCAGCAGCCGTTCGGCCTCGTCCGTGCTCAGCTCGCCGAGCAGGTCCGCGGCGTCGTCGGGGTCCATCGCCTCCAGCACGTCGGCGGCGCGCTCCGACTCCAGCTCGCCCAGGATCTCCACCTGGTCGTCCTCGGGCAGCTCCTCCATGACGTCGGCCAGCCGGTCGTCGTCCAGCGCCGCGGCCACCTCGCCGCGCCGCTTGGGCGACAGCTCGTGCATGACCTGCGCCAGGTCCGCGGCGTGCAGCTTGTCCAGCGCCGCGACCAGTTCGGCGGCACCCTGTTCGCCGGAGACCTCCAGACCCTGGACCGCGTCCCAGTCCACGGTCAGCGTCTCGCCGCGGCGCCGCAGTCCGCCCTTGGCCGCCTTCTGCACGAACAGCTTGGTGACCGCCATCTCCTTGCCGGCGCGCTCGGGCTCCAGGGCCACGTCCCGCACGGTCGCGGTCTCGCCGGTGGCCTTCAGCGTCACCCGGCGGTCCAGCAGCTCGCCCAGCACCAGGGTCTCTCCGGGCCGCTGCTGGAAATGCCGCATGTTCACCAGGCCGCTGGAGACCACCTGCTGGTTCTCGATCGAGGTGACCCGGCCGATCGGCAGGAACACCCGCCGCCGGCCGTGCATCTCCAGCACCAGGCCGAGCACGCGCGGCGCGCTGTCGCCGGCGCCCATGCTGACCACGATGTCGCGGATCCGGCCGACCGGCTCGCCGTCGGCGTCGAACACGGAGCGTCCCGCAAGGTGGGAGACGTAAACGCGGGACAGGGCCCTCAAGTCAACCTCCGCATCCGGTCGACGTCGCCGGCGGTGGGGGCGCCGACTACCGGTGGTCATGGTGAATGTGCTGCCACACGGGCTCACTGAAACGCCGCCGACCGTGCGACCTCCCAGGTCCGATGATGTGATCAGGCTACCGGTTCCGGGACCGGCGTGGCCGACTCCGCTACTCCTTCTCCGTCGGGTCGGCCGACCGTCTAGTCTCGTGGCGACACCGATTGACTGGAGCATCGTGCGCACGTCCCGAGGAACCGCCGTCAGAGTAGGCGCCGCGCTGGTCGCGGCAGTGGCGGCGCTGGCCGGATGCGGATCCACCGGCACCAACGGCGTGGCCAAGAAGGGCGCCGGATCCATCGTCGCCACGGCCGAGGACGCGGTGCTGAACGCCAGCAGCGTGCACATCCAGGGCCAGTTCACCTCCGGCGCTCAGCAGGTCGCGCTGGACCTGCGGCTGGAGAAGGACAAGGGCGCCTCCGGCACCGTCACCATCGGCACCGAGGTGATCGAGCTGCTGCGGGTCGGGCCGGACGTCTACGTCAAGGGCGACCAGGCGTTCTACCGCTCCGTGCTGTCGCGGCTCGGCGACACCTCGCCTGCGCCGAGCGCGTCCGGGTCCCCCTCGACCTCAGCGGGCAGCCCGAGTTCGAGCTCGTCGGACAACAGCATCGCGGTGACCGCTATGCAGATCAACTACCTGCACATCGGCCCGGCCGACGCGCAGTACCAGACGTTTGCCTCGCTGACCGATCCCCGCCAGCTGCTCTCCCAGATCATGCAGGGCATCGGGTCGCTGGGCAAGGACGGGCAGAAGGACATCCGGGGCACCAAGTCGATCGTGCTGTCCGGGGCGAAGGACACCCGGGTGTACGTGGCCATCGACGGCGAGCCCTACCTGGAGCGGGTGCTGCCGCCCGGTGGCGGGACGCTGGAGTTCATGGACTACGGCACGCCGGTGACGCTGAACCCGCCGCCGCCTGGACAAGTCGTCGACATAGCGAAGATCGCGAAGTAGTAGCGATCCCCTCACACCACCGAGGCGAAAGCCTTGCCGTCCAGCACGATCTCCGGCTCGACCCCCAGCGCCGCGTACACATGCGCCGCGACGTCGACATGCCGCAGCGTCCCGTAGTCCGCGCCGCCCTCGATGCCCGGACCGCACGCCGCGATCCACGCCGTCCGCTCGGCCTCGCTGCCGCCGCCGTGGCCGCCTTCGAGCACCTGGCCGTGGTCCGTCACCAGGATGAAGGTCCAGTTCTCCGCGGCCCGCTCCGGTCGCGACGCCACCGCGGCCAGCAACCGCCCGACCCGCGCGTCGGTGCGGCGGATCGCGGCTCGGTACAGATCCCCGCAGCCCTGGTCGTGGCCGGTGGCATCGTTCACGCCGAGGTAGACGAACGCCGCCGCGACGTCCTCGGCGGCCAGCACGCGCTCGGCGTCCCCGGTGATCGCCTCGTCGCCGCGGTCGCAGCCCGGGGCCGACTGCCCGAACGTGGCGAAGCTCAGGCGCGAGGGCGCGGCGAACATCGGGCCGTGGTCGGCGGTGGTGGCCAGGGGCGGCCAGGCGCCGATCGCCAGATAGGTGTGCAGGCCGAAGTCGCGCGTCAGCACGGTCAGGAAGTCCGGGTGCTCGGTGAGCCGGTGCCCGGCGAAGTCGTTGCTCCTGATGTTGTGCCGGTCGATCGTGGTTCCGGTGACGGCGGTGGCCCAGCAGGGACCTGACACCGTCGGCGTGCCGTCCTCGATCCACACCGGGGCCAGGAAGCCCTCGCCGATGATCCGGTCGATGTTCGGCGTCGGCTCGGCCTCCAGGAAGTCCAGGCGGGTGCCGTCGATCCCGATGACCAGTACGCGTGAAGTGCTCATCTCTCCCCTGGGTTGTGAGTCGGCTAAGCGATCCGCGCGAGATCATCCTCACGGACCGCGCCGAGCAGCGGAAGCCCCGCGACGTACCGCTCGACGTCGGCCACCGCGTACGCGCCGAGCAGCGCCACCTCGGTCCCCATCGCCCCGGCCAGGTGCGGCGTCACGACCACGTTCGGCAACAGGAACAACGGATGCGTCGGCGGCAGCGGTTCGTCCGGGTCGGTGACGTCCAGGAACGCGTCGATCCGGCCGGCCGCGCAGTGCCGCACCAGCGCCTCGGTGTCGATCAGGGCGCCGCGGGCGGTGTTGACGAGCACCGATCCGTCGCGCATCAGCGCCAACCTCCGATCGTCGAGCAGATGATGCGTCTCCGGCAGGGACGGCGCGTGCAGGGTCACCACATCGCTGCGGCGCAGCAGCTCGTCGAGCTCGACGAGCTCGACCGACCACGGCGCGGGCACCAGAGCCGCAGCCTCGGCGGCGCTCAGCGTCGGATCGGCGAGCAGCACCTCGAAGCTCTCGCGCGCCAGCATCGGCAGCACCAGCCGGCCGATCCGCGACGCGCCGACCACCCCGACCGTGCGGCCGGCGTTGCCGAACCGGGGCGAGGTCGCGGACGACTTGTAGCGGCCCCGGGCGTACTGCCGGGCCATCGCGAAGGTCCGTTTGCCGGCCAGCAGAATCACGCTCAGCGTGAACTGCGCGACCGGATAGGCGTTGGCGTCCGCGGCCGAGGACGCGAGGATGCCGCGCGCCCAGAAGTCCGGGCCCAGATGGTGCTTCACCGAGCCCGCCGCGTGGATCACCGCGCGCAGGTTCGGCGCCGCGTCCAGCACGTCGGCGTCCAGCATCGGGCAGCCCCAGCCGGTGAGCAGGACCTCCGCGCCGGCCAGCGCCCGCCGGGCGCGCGGTTCGGCGAAGTCGGTCACGACCAGGTCGTGGTCGATCTCGACGACGGCGTCGAGCCGGGCGCGCAGCGCGGCGGGGAACGCCGCGTCGGCGACGTCCGGGCGCAGGGCGAAGAACGCGGCGGCGCGGTCGGCCATCGAGTCTCCTTCTCAGTTCATGTAACCGTTTTCGTAGCTCCGGACTGTAGGTCGCTGACGTGATGGGGTCAAGAAGGAGCACGTAGAGGTCATACCGGATCACGAGTCGGCCACGCTGACGTCGAAGGCTTGACGCGGGACAGTAACCGTTTTAGGTTCGCGTCCCATCGCACCAAACGCTCCACAGACCGAACGCTCCAGAGGTTGGGAGGTACCGCATGGCCGCAACGGCCGCCGCAGCCGCCGCGTCATCCGCGGCCAAGCCCCGTGACCGGACCCGCTGGGCCCGCTTCCGGCGGGACAAGGTCCTGCTGCTGATGATGCTCCCGGGCGTGCTGTACTTCGGCGTCTTCCAGTACGCGGCGCAGCTCGGCAACATCATCGCCTTCAAGGACTACGTGCCCTTCGTCGGCATCAAGGACAGCGCCTGGGTCGGCTTCCAGCAGTTCTCGACGCTGTTCGCCGACCCGGACTTCTGGCACGCGGTCCGCAACACCTTCGAGCTGGCGCTGATCCAGCTGGTCTTCTTCTTCCCGGTACCGCTGGCGCTGGCGATGTTCCTGTTCAGCCTGACCCGGAACTGGGTGCGCAAGCTGGTGGTCAGCTTCGTCTACCTGCCGCACTTCATCTCGTGGGTCGTTGTGGTCGGGCTGTTCGTGCAGGTGCTCGGACCCTCCGGGATGGTGAACAGCTTCCTTACTCACGACAGCCACCACGTCGTGGTCAACGTCTTCCGCGACCCCTCCTGGTTCAAGCCGATGATGCTGATCGAGCTGATCTGGAAGGACTGCGGCTGGGGCACGATCATCTTCCTGGCCGCGCTGTACCAAGTGGACGACTCGCTCTACGAGGCCGCCTCGCTCGACGGCGCCGGCTGGGCCCGCCGTACCTGGCACGTGACCCTGCCCTCGATCCGGCCGGTCATCGTGCTGCTGCTGATCCTGCGGGTCGGCGACATCCTGTCGGTCGGCTTCGACCAGGTGATGCAGCAACGCGACACGTTCACGCCGGCCGCGGCGGAGGTGATCGACACCTACGTCTACAACCACGGCGTCGGCAGCGGCCAGTTCTCCGTCGCGGCGGTCGCCGGCCTGCTCAAGGGGCTGGTGGCGATGGTCCTGGTGATCGGCGCCAACAAGGTCGCGCACAAGCTCGGTGAGCAGGGGGTCTACCAGTGAGCGTCGAGAGCTCGAATCTGCGCCCCGTCTGGATGGGTCGGCCCAAACCAGCCGTCAGCGCCCTGAAGGCGGCCACGGTCGTGGTGATCCTGGCGCTGATCGCCGTGCCGTTCTGGCTGGTGCTCGCCACCTCGGTGTCCTCCGACGCCAAGGTGAATGCCAACGGCGGCTGGTCGCTGTGGCCGGACGAGCTGGACTTCTCCGCCTACACCAACGTCTTCAAGGGCGGGACCATCGGCCACGCGCTGTGGGTCTCGGTCCTGGTGACCGCGCTCGGCACCGCGCTGAGCCTGGCCTCGACGACGTTCCTGGCCTACGCGCTGTCCCGGCCGAACGTGCTGGCCGGCAAGCCGGTCCTGCTGGCCGTCCTGTTCACGTTCCTGTTCCCGGCCGGAATGATCCCGAGCTTCCTGGTGGTCACCGACCTGCACCTGTTCGACCACCTGGCCGCGCTCTTCGTCCCGGTGATGATCAACGTCTTCAACCTGGTCATCATGCGCGGCTTTTTCCAGGGCATCCCGGAGGAGCTGTACGAGGCGGCGCGGCTCGACGGCGCGGGCGATCTCAGGACCCTGTTCCGGATCGTGCTGCCGCTGTCCAAGGCGATCATCGCGGTGGTCGGCCTGTACTACGCCGTCGGCTACTGGAACGACTACTTCCGGGCGATGCTCTACACCAACGGCGGCTCGCTGAACCCGCTGTCCACGGTGCTGCGCGGCTTCGTCATCGCCGGCAACAACCCCAACGCCGAGGCCGGCGTGGACATCACCGGCATCGCCCCGATGAAGGCGATCTCGGCCCTGGTGGTCATCGCGATCGTGCCGATCGCCGCCGCCTTTCCCTTCCTGCAGCGCTACTTCACCAAGGGCGTCATGACCGGCGCCGTCAAGAGCTAAGGAGCCACACTGTCATGCCGCAGCAGATCTCCCGCAGGACCGTCCTGCGCACCACCGGTGCCGCCGCCGTCGCGGCCGCCGCCGCTCCCGCCCTGGCGGCCTGCGGCGGGTCCAAGACCTCCTGGGGCGCCGCGCAGTCCAACATCGACAAGAAGCTGATGGCCTGGCCGACGTACACGCCGGTCGCCGGCCTGCACCCGGACCTGCCGGGTACCGCGGCCGGGGTGCAGGACACCTTCCTGCATTACCCGGCGAACCTGGTCCAGTCGGTGCCGACCAAGCCCGGCGACGGCTCGAAGGTGCGGGCCCTGATCGTCACCTACGGCACGCAGCCCAAGGGCCCTGACCAGAACCAGCTGTGGAAGGCCGTCAACGACGCCACCGGGGTGGACCTGGAGCTCACGATGGTCACCGACGCCGACTGGCAGACCAAGCTCGGCGCCATGATGGCGGCCTCGGACCTGCCGGACATCATCATGCTGGGCCTGTACCAGCTGCCGAACGAGGCACAGTTCCTGCAGGCCAAGTGCGAGCCGCTGGGTCAGTACCTGTCCGGGGACGCGGGGGCGAAGGCCTACCCGAACCTGGCCGCGATCCCGCCGTACAGCTGGGACTCGGTGGGCCGCGTCGGCGGCGACTTCTACGCGATCCCGATCCACCGGCCGCGGCTGGGCAACTCGTTCTTCGCCAACTCCGACCTGTTCCAGCAGGCCGGGATCTGGAACCCGACGCCGGGCGGCCTGACGAAGGCCGAGCTGACCGCAGGGCTGCGGAAGCTGAACACGCAGGGCCACTTCGCGCTCGGGACCAACAAGGTCGCCTCGTTCGGGTACCTGACGCACTCCGGTGTACACGGCACGCCGAACCTGTGGTCGCTGGCGAACGGCCAGTTCACGACCGCGTACGGCACCGACGCCATGAAGTCGTCGCTGGCGACCATGGCCGACTGGTACGGCAAGGGTTTCTACGACCCGGCGGCGCTGACGGTGTCGAGCACGCAGTGCAAGACGGACTTCCAGAACGGGACCTACGTCACGACCACCGACGGGTTCGGCGGCTTCGGCGGCTACGCGACCGCCGTCAACGAGAAGTGGAAGGTGGACTTCGTCCGGCCCTTCGACGCCGGCACCGGCGCCAAGGCGACGCCGTGGCTGACCCCGGGCTACTTCGGTTACACAGCCTTGAAGAAGGCGTCGCCGGAGCGGATCAAAATGCTGCTCGGCGTCCTGAACTTCCTCGCGGCGCCGTTCGGCTCCAAGGAGTGGGAGCTGATCAACTACGGCATCGAGGGCGTGCACTTCACCCGCGGCGCCGACGGCGGTCCGTCCAAGCCCACCGATCTGGGCAAGATCGAGAACTCGGTGAACGTGCCGTTCAAGTACGTCATGGCCGCCCCCCTGGTGAACTACCTCGCCGGCGAACCGGAGGCGGCCAAGCGCTGTTACCAGGCGCAGGTGGACATCGTGCCGCTCGGCGTGCCGGATCCGAGCCTGGGTATCCAGTCGGCGACCCGGAACAAGCAGTGGCCGACGCTGTTGCAGCAGATCCAGGACGGGATGAACCAGATCATCACCGGGAAGGCGCAGCTGTCGTCCTGGGACGACGTGATCAAGAAGTGGAAGAGCAGCGGCGGCGACCAGATCGCCGCGGAGCTCGGCGCTGAATACAGCAAGACTCATAGCTGAGGCATGATCGGGCGCATGAGCTACCTGGCCGCTTTGGAAGACGAGGTCCGCGACGTCGTGGCGAAGGCGGCCGGGTCCGCCGCGCCCGAGCTGACCTACACGCTGTACCGGCAGTTCGGCGACACCGGCCACCGCTACGGCTACGAGCATCCCTATTTCGAACGGCGTGGCCGGCTGGTCGCGGCCGGCGCGGCGGCGATGTTCGACGTGCGCGCCGACGGTGTCGTCGGCGCCGAGGTCCTGAGCGTCCTCGCCGACGAGCTGTGGCGGGTGTGCGACGAGTACACCTGGGCCCTGCCCGCGCACGCCTACCACGCCCGCGACGCGGACATGCGGCGCTGCGTCGACCTGTTCGCGGCCGAGACCGCGCACACCGTCGCCGAGCTGATCGGGCGTTTCGGGAAGCAGCTGCCCGAGGACGTGACGATGCGCTGCCGCGAGGAGTTGCTGGACCGGGTCTTCATCCCGTTCGCCGACGACCAGCGGCCGATGGCCTTCGAGAAGATGACCAACAACTGGCTCGCGGTGGTCGCGGGCGGCGTCGGGATGGCCGCGCTGGCCTTCTTCCCGGACGACGCCAAGCGGCTGGCGATGATTCTGAAGCGCTCGCAGAAGTCGTTGCGCCGCTTCATCGAGCACTATCCGGACGACGGCGGCTGCTCCGAGGGCATGGACTACTGGGTCTACGGCTTCGGGTACTTCGCCTACTTCGCCGAGGCGTGGCGCGAACGCGGCGGGCCGGATCTGTTGCTGGACAAGAAGATCCGCGAGATCGCGGCGTTCCCTTCCCGCGTAGGATTCGGCGACGGCCGGTTCCCGAGCTTCTCCGACGGCTCGGAGACCGCGGAGATCCCGACCGGGTTGATGTCGCGGCTGGTCGAACGGCTCGGGGTGCCGGTGCCGTATCTGACGGCCGTGCCGAGCTTCGCGTCGGACTTCTGTCATCGCTGGCCGCACGTCGCCAAGAACATCGAGTGGACCAGTGAGCGCGTCCTGGACCAGCCGACCGCGCCGGGCGTCGCGTATCTGCCGGATCTGGCGTGGGTCGTGGACCGCGGCGGCGAGGCGGAGTTCGCGGCCAAGGGCGGGCACAACGACGAGTTCCACAACCATCTGGACGTCGGCCAGTTCATCCTGCGCGGCCACGGCGAGACGCTGCTCACAGACCTCGGCGCCGGCGAGTACAACGCCACCTACTTCGGGCCCGACCGGTATAAGGACGTTCATACAGCGGCCGAGGGGCACTCGATCCCGCTGATCGACGGCCGCGGGCAGCTGCCGGGTGCGGAGTACGCCGCGAAGGTCGAGCGCTTCGCCGAGACCGGCCAGGGCGCGATCCTGACCCTGGACCTGACTTCGGCATACGAAGTCCCCGGGCTGCTCGCCGTCGGTCGCCGGTTCACCTGGCAGCGACACGGCAGCCTGGTCGTGGTCGACCGGGTCGAGACCGATCGCCCGATGCCTTTCGAGGAGATCTTCATCAGCCGGATCCGGCCGAGGGTCGAGGCCGACCGCGTGGTGTGGGAAGGCGAGAAGGCGCGCTGCGCCCTGACGTGGAGCGGTCCGGTCGCGATGGCTCCCGAGGTGGAGACCGTCGAGACCACCGGTCATCGCGGAGAGCTGGAAAGCGTTTTCCGGCTTCGGCTACGATGCTTCCTTGAGGCTGGTGGCAGCCGGCTGGAGTCCGTGTTCACCGTCGCGAGCAAGGAGCGTTGATGGCCGGCGCGTTGGATGTCCCCGAGGACCGGAATCTGTCCGAGTACACCGGCTGGACGCGGGCCCACTGGCTCGCGCAGGCCGACTACCTGCTCGACTCCTTGAAACCGTTCGCGTCGCCGAGTTCGGCGCGCTTCGAGCTGCCGGGCCGGCCCAGCTTCTCGGGCTTCGACTCGGACGCCTTGGAGGGCTTCGCCCGCACCTTCCTGCTCGCGGCGTGGCGGATCGTCGCCGACCGGGGCCGGGGGCCGGTCGCCGAGGACCTGATCGCCCGGTACTCCTCGGGCCTCGCCGCCGGTGCGGATGCCTCGCATCCCGAGGCCTGGCCTCGGATCCCGCAGGGCCGGCCGGGGCAGCCGATGGTGGAGGCGGCCTCGATCGCGCTGGGGCTGCACTACACGCGCGAATGGCTGTGGGACCGGCTGGACGCGCGGGCCCAGGGGCTCGTCGCCGACTGGCTCGGCGAGTTCATCGGCAATCCGACCTGGCCGAACAACTGGATGCTGTTCCAGACCGTGACCGAGGAGTTCCTGTCCTCGATCGGCGCGCGGTATGAGGAGTCTGAGATCCTTCGCGGTCTTGACGCGACCGAGGAATGGTACGTCGGCGACGGTTGGTACACCGACGGCGCCGGCCGGAACTTCGATTACTACATCGGCTGGGCGATGCACCTGTATCCGCTGGTGTGGACGCAGATGGCCGAGGGTGGGGCACGGAGTGAGAGGGCGCTCGCGGCTCGTGAGGTCTACCGGGACCGGCTGCGCCAGTTCCTGGAGCGCTACTTCGACTTCTTCGGCTCCGACGGCGCGCCGATCCACCAGGGCCGGTCGCTGACGTACCGGTTCGCGGCCGCCGCGCCGATCTGGGTCGGGGAGATGTTCGACTGTTCCCCTTACGACGCCGGGCTTTCGCGGCGCGCGGCCAGCGGCGTGCTGAAGCACTTCGCCGAGCACGGGGCGCCGGATGCGCGCGGCCTGCTGACCCTGGGGTGGCACGAGCCGTTCCTGCCGATGGTGCAGAACTATTCGGGCCCTGCTTCGCCCTACTGGGCCTCGAAGGGCTTCATGGGCTTGATGCTCCCGGCCGACCACAGGGTGTGGACGGCGCCGGAGTCTCCGCTGCCGGTGGAGGTCGGGAACTTCGACTCGGCCATCGCGCCGGTCGGCTGGGTGCTGAGCGGGACCAAGGACGACGGCGTGGTCCGGCTGCTGAACCACGGCAGCGACAAGGCCTGGCACCACACGCCGCCGTTCGCCCCGCACACCGACGTGTTCTACTCGCCGCTGGCGTTCTCGACGGTGACCGCGCCGGACACCGCGCCGGAGGCGTGGGCCAAGCGGGTCGGGAACCACGTCGCGCTGATCGCGCCGGACGGCCGGGTGTCCTCGCGGGCCGTGATCGAGCCGGGTACGGCGGCCGACGGGTACGTCTCGTCGGAGCACGTCCCCGGCTTCGAGACCGAGCCGGGCGGCGCGGTGCTGCCGATCGAGGGCGCACGGATCTCGACCAGGGTGTCGGTGAAGGACGGCGTCGAGACCCGGGAGCACTCCGTGACGGCGCCGGCCGGCTGGACGGTGCGCGAGGGCGGGTATCCGGTCGCGGGCCCCGAAGAGCCGGTGCGCGGCGAGAACGAGAAGCTGCCCGGGGCGTTCGCGGTCAACGATCTCGGGGTGATGTCGCGGATCGAGGGCCTCGGCACGTGGACCGCGGCCGGTGTGGACACCGAGCTCGGTGCCAACGCGCTGGGGGCTTTCTCGGCGACGCCGTATCTGACCGCCGAGCATCCGGGCGGCACGGTGAGCTATCTGTCGAAGGTCATGGTGTATCGGCTTCCTGATGACGGCGCCGACGACGATGTCGATGGCGGAGCTGATGGCGGAGACGGGGTCGCGGAATGAGTTGGCCGTTGGCGTTTTCCACTTTGGGCTGCTCCGGGATGCCGTTGGCGGACGTGATCGAGTTGGCGCGGTCCACAGGGTGGCTCGGGCTGGAGTTGCGCGCTGCCGATGACGAGCCTGTGCATTCCGGGTTGTCTGTGGATGAGCGGGCTGCCGCGCGGGAGTTGTTGGAGTCCGGCGGCGTCACGGTGTTGGCGGTTGCTTCATATGTCAAAGTTGCCAGCGGCGTGGTCGGCGACGATGAGTGCGTCGCGGATGCGTTGGCGCACGCGGAGCTCGCTCGGGATCTGGGGGCGCCTTTCGTGCGCGTCTTCCCTGGCGCGGAGGAGCCCGGGGCGGAGGCGGACTCGCGTGCCGTGCGTCGGTTGAACGCGATTGCAGAGCAATTGCCCGAGGGTGTCGCGATTCTGTTGGAGACTCACGACAGTCATCCACAGGGTGTGGATATCGCGCGTGTGCTGTCACAGGTTTCCGGTGATGTCGGGACGATCTGGGACGTCATGCATCCGTGGCGGACCGGCGAGCCGATCTCCGTCACGAAGGAGGTGCTGGCGCCGTATCTGCGACACGTGCAGGTGAAGGACGTGTTGTCGCCGGAGGAGCGGACGCCGTTGCCGCTCGGCGAGGGCACGATCCCGCTGCCCGAGTTCTACGCCGCGTTGCGGGAGCTGGGGTATGAGGGCTGGGTGTCGTTGGAGTGGGAGTCCAAGTGGCACCCCGAGGCGGTGGCGCTGGCCGAGGCGTTGAAGGTGAAGCCGGTCTTCGACTGAGGCCGGTCTTGGATCGAGGTCGTCGCCGGCTCAGACGTTGATCCGCGGCCGTACCGAATCCCGCAGCACGATGTGGGTGCCCAGCATGACGTGCTGGTTCGGGGCGGCCGCTTCGTCGCGGTGCAGGGCCAGGCGGACGGCTTCGCGGCCGAGTTCCATGTGCGGGATCGAGACGGTGGTCAGCGCCGGATAGAGGTCCTGTGCCTCTTGCTCGTCGTTGTATCCGATCACTGATACGTCGTCCGGAACGGAGACCCCGGCCTCCCGGAACGCGACGAGCGCGCGGGCCGCGATGTGGTCGTCCCAGGCGAAGACCGCCGTGAAGTCCGGCGGGCCCGCGGCCAGCCGCTTTTTGAGCTCGGCGTAGGCGAACGGCGGGAGCTGGTTGCCGACGATCACCAGGCTCGGGTCCTCGGCGATGCCGTAGGCGCCGATGGCGCGGCGGTAGCCGTCGAGGCGGTCGCGGGTCGTGGTGTTCTGCGGGTCGCCGCCGATGAACAGGACCCTGCGATGGCCCTGGGACAGCAGGTGGCTGGTCGCGGCGAAGGCGCCGCCGGCGTTGTCGTACTCGACCACCGTCACCGGCAGGTTCTCGCCGGGCGAGGGGCGGCCGCAGACCACGAGGCGCGAGCCCGCGCTGTCCAGCAGCCGGGCCAGGCGCGCCATGTGCTCGCGGTACTCGGGGCCGTCGATGACGCCGCCGACCAGGACCACCGCGTCGACGCTCTGCTCGCGAAGCGTCTCGACCAGTTTCACCTCGCGCTCCGGGTCGCCGCCGGTGGTGCTCACCATGCACAGCCGGTCCTCGGCCACCGCCTGTTGTTCCACGCCGGAGGCGACGCGGTTGTAGAAGGGGGAGGTGAGGTTGGAGAGCAGGACCGCGATGATCTTGGAGCGGTTGCCGGCCAGCGCGCGGGCGTGGGCGTTGACGACGTAGTCCAGCTCGCGGACCGCGCGCAGGACCCTGGTGCGGGTGGTGGCGGCGACCGGGTAGTTGCCGGTGAGGACCCGGGAGACGGTCGCGACCGAGACCCCGGCGCGGGTGGCCACGTCGCGGATGGTCGCCGGGCGGCCGTTGGGGGAACCGGCGTCGCTGTCAGGTCGTCTCGCCACGGGGAAAGAATACGTTTTCTAAAGCGTTTCCCCTAATCATCGCGCAGGAGAACAGCCAGCTGAGTGCGCGATCGGACGCCGAGCTTTCGGTAAACGCCGGTCAGGACGGATTCCACGGTCTTCACCGACAGGAACAGGTTCGCGGCGATCTCGCGGTTCGGCAGGCCCTCGGTGACCAGCGCGACGATGCGCTGTTCGGCGGCTGTCAGATACAGATCCGGAGCCGGCGCCTCGGCGGCCACCTCGGCCGGTTCCCACAACGGCGCCTGCGCGCGTCGGAAGACCGCCTCGGCCTGGTCGTGGAAGTGCCGCGCGGAGGCCGCACGCCGCCGCCGCTTGTCGAGGAACGAGCGGGTCAGCAGCACCCGGCCGCGTTCCAGCGGGAGGCCGAGCGCGCGGAAGGTGTGGTCGGCGCGGTGCAGGAGTGCTTCGGCGCGCGCGTGATCCCCTTGCGCCGCCTTGAGAACCGCGTCGGCCCGGTCCAGCGTCGCCAGCACCCCGCGCCGTTGCAGCCGCTCAGCCGCGCGCCGCGTCTCGGCGATGATCGCCGCCGCCTCGTCGGCCTGCCCGGTCGCGACCAGCACCTCGGCGAGGTCGGCGTGGAAGCGCACGGCGGCGGGATCGGCGATGCCCTGCTCGTCGACCAGGGTCCTGACCCGCTGCAGATCGTCGGCGGCACCGGCGGTGTCGCGCAGCAGCAGACGCACCTCCCCGGACAGCGCGAGGCAGCGGGTCATGAAGATCTGGTCCTGCTCCTGCGCCGACGCGGCGGTCCCCCGCTCGGCCAGCCGCAGCGCCTCCTCCAACGTGCCCCCGGCCACCTGCGCCAGCGCGGAGGTGAACAACACCGGCCCGGGCGAAGCACGCTCGGCACCCGGCAGCTCTTCGAGCCGCCGCGCACCGCGGATGGCGGCGGCCCCGTGCCCGGCGCGAGCCTCGATCTCCACGGCGCCGCGCAACAGCAGCGCCCGATCGCCGTGGCTCCCACTGCGCTCGGCGTATGAGGTGAGCTGCCGGAGGTGGTAGCGCGCCTCGTCGAGCTGGTCGGCGAAGAGGGCGAACCGCACGGACAGCCAGCGCGCGGAGTTGATCAGCGAACCGGGCGCCGGATCCGGACTGTGCACGAGCGCACGGCGCAGGACGCGCGGGTAGGAGGCCTCCCCGAGCAGCTGCTCGATCCGCGCGAGCATGACCAGCGCGGCCGCCTGCGACTCAGCATTCTGCGACAACTCGGCGGCCCGAACCGCGGCACGCGCCGCATCATGAGCCCGCCGATTGTCGCCGAGCGCCAGATGCGCGTGCCACGCGACCCGCAGGTGCACTTCGGAGAGCAGGGCCGGATCAGCCGCCGCCTCGGCATCAGCCAAGGCACGACCGAGAATGTCATCAAGCCCCCCGACCGCCTGCCCGGCCGCATCGACAACGGCAAGCCGCGCCCGAGCCCGCGCCGCATGATCGGACTCGGTGCGATCCAACCGCGCGACCGCCGTACGCGCGAGGTGCTGGCGCCCCGCCGCCGCGGCATCAGTGGCAGCGGCGAGGAGGAGGGCCGCGATGGCGGTGGGGCGGCGGGTGGGCGGCGGAGGGGATGCCGGATGCGGCGCGCGATCGGCGGCGAGGCCGGCTGAAACGGCTACGGGATCGGCGGTGTGCGGCGGTGAACCGGCGAGACGCGGCTGGTGCTCGGCCGGTTGCCAGGGCCGCGGCTCTGCGCGACGAGTGGCGGAGTCTGTGGTGTGCGGCGGCGAACCGGCGAGACGCGGCTGGTGCTGGGCCGCTTGCGAGGGCTGCGGCTCGGCGTCGCGAGTGGCGGGGTCTGTGGTGTGTGGCGGTGAACCGGCGAGACGCGGCTGGTGTTCGGCTGCTTGCGGGGGCTGCGGCTCGGCGCCGGGAGCGGCGGAGTCTGTGGTGTGCGGGGGCGAATCGGCGAGACGCGGCTGGTGCCCAGCTGCTTGCGAGGGCTGCGGCTCGGCGCGACGAGCGGCGGATTCTGTGGTGAGCGGGGGCGAACTGGCGAGATGTGGCTGGTGCTGGGCTGCTTGCGAGGGCTGCGGCTCGGCGCCGGGAGCGGCGGGGTCTGTGGTGTGCGGTGGCGAATCGGCGAGACGTGGCTGGCGCTCGGCTGTCTGCGAGGGCTGCGGCGCAGCACCGGGAGCGGCGGGGTCTGCGTCGGGCGCGGCTAATCTCGCTGTCTGGTCAGCGGTGCGCGGCGAATCGGCGAGATGTGGCTGGTGGTGGGCTGCCTGCGAGGTGTCGAAAGCGGCGGAGCCCGCGGCTGTCTCCTGGTCGTCAGCGCGATGCCCAGCCTGAGCCGTCCCACTGACCGGAGCCGGTAGCGGCGCGAGCGAGCCGTTCGCCGCTTCGTGCGCGTCCGCCTCCGCTGCCGGCACCTCCGCCTCGCGCAGCGGCATCATCTCCGCCGCCAGCAGCCACAACTCAGCCGCGCGCCCCGGATCCCCGCGCCGTCGCGCCGCTCGGGCGGCGATGGCCAGGTCCGTGGCCATCTCCAGGTCCGGGCGGTCGCGGGCGGCGGAGGCCCGGTGCCACAGGCGTGCCGTCGGGTCCGTCGTGGTTTCGGCGAGGAGCAGGTGTGCGGTGCGCAGTGTCTCCTGCGATGCGTCGGCGAGCACTGTGTCGCGGACCGCCGTGGCCGGGAAACTGACCGCCCCGTGCACGTCCACCGCGATCAGCCCGGCCTGCTCCGCGCAGGAAAGGGCCTCCAGCGTGTCCGGGCCGGCGGTGCGGCGCAGGGTCGTTATAGAGGGGTCGGCGGCTAATGCGGCGATCAGGAGAGTGCGCCAGACCCCGTCCGGAGTCGGTAGTTCGTCGATCCAGCCGCGGACGCAGCGCCGTGCCGCCGGCGGCGTCGTCACCACCTCCAGCGCGCCCGATGACGCGTCCAGCCCTCGCGCGATCTCGATCGTCAGCCGCGCGTTTCCGCCTGCCGCCGCGTGGACGCGGGCCGCGACCCGGAAGCCGATCCCGCGCTGCTGTAACAGCGTCGCGGTCTGCTCCGCCGTCAGCGGGGGGACCGTCATCTCCACCGCGTCGCGGCCCAGCAGGTCCACCGGGCCGCCGGGGCGCGTGGCCGCGACCACCGGGATGCCGTGCCGGGCGAGGTACGCCACCACGTCGAGGCTCTCCGCGTCCCACCACTGCATGTCATCGACCAGCAGCAGGATGCGTTTGTCCGGTGGTGCCGCGTTGTCTATGCAGGCCCGTGCGGCTAAGCGGATCGCCACGCGGTCGGGCGTCCCGGGTATTCGGCGCAGGGCTTGGCGTACCGCCGCGAGCCAGGGCTCGGGCATATCGGGCGCCTCGGACAGTAAGTCGGCTAATGCGGCGAAGGGGACATTGCGGTCGGCCGGTGCCGCCGTCAGCCACATCACATGATCGTCGCGGCTGATCCAGGGCTCTGCGAGCGAGTCCAGGAGGGCCGACTTGCCGCGGCCGGGCGGGGCGGCCAGGAGGGTCGGCAGGCCCTCGGCGGCGCGCGCGACCAGGGCGGCGACGAGCTCCCCATGCCCGATCATGTCAAGTCCTTGGCGGTCGCGGTGCCGGTGACGGCTGCGGGTCCCGAACCCGGTGGGGCGTGGGGGCCGCTCGGGGAAGGTTACGCCGTGCATGCCCGCGGTCACAAGAGTTCTCGCTGTGTTCCGGGCCACGACGCCCTGAGTAAAGAGCTGGTCATGCCGGAGCTGTTCAAGGGTTTCCCCCGATGCGGTCGGACCGGGCCTTCAGCAAATTCTTAGCTCGCCACCTTTCCCCTCTACCCCACAGAAGGCGGAGATGAAAAACACGTACACGCGGCGACGAGCCGCGGCGGCCGGAGCGGCTGTCGCCACCATGGCGGCCGGCTTCGGTCTCATGGCGGCCTCGGCGCAGACCGCGCAGGCCTGGGACATCAACCCGGCGTCCTGCAGGCACGCCCCGCACCACCAGCACAGCCACGGCGTGCAGCTTACGGCGACACAGACTCTGTGCGACCGTATAAACGCCGCCGGAACGCAGGCCGCGACCGGCTCCGAGACGCTGTCCTACGGCGGCGGCGTGGACGGCATCGGCGTGCTCGACGGACACGCCAAGGTGTACCTGGTGTTCTACGGAACCCAGTGGGGTACCCAGAGCACCGACTCCAACGGGCTCGCGAACTTCTCCGGCGACCCGGACGCCGCGGCTCCGGTCGTGCAGAAGATGTTCAAGGACATCGGCACCGGCGGCGAGACCTGGTCGGCCGACCTCACCCAGTGGTGCGACGGCCCCAACGTGGCCAGCGGCGCGACCAGCTGCCCGAGCAACGCCAGCTTCGTGCCCTACCAGACCGGCGGCGTGCTCTCCGGCGTCTGGTACGACAACTCGGCGGCCTCCCCCTCGGCGGCGACCGGCCACCAGCTGGGCGTGGAGGCGGTGAACGCGGCCGGGCACTTCGGCAACACCACCGCGGCGGCGAACCGCGACGCGTACTACGTGATCCTGTCCCCGCACGGCACCGACCCGGACGGCTACCAGGACCCCAACACCGGCTACTGCGCCTGGCACGACTGGAACGGCGACACCTCGCTGAACGGCGGCGCGGTCACCAGCAACTACGGCGACATCGCGTTCTCCAACCAGCCGTACAACATGGACGTGGGCCAGACCTGCGGCACCAACTTCATCAACTCCGGCGGCAACGGCGTCCTCGACGGCTACACGATGACCCTCGGCCACGAGTGGCACGAGATGATGTCGGACCAGAACCCGGCCGGCGGCTGGACCAACCACGTGTCCGGTTCGTCCTACAACGGCCAGGAGAACTCCGACGAGTGCGCGTGGCTGCAGCCGGGCACGACCGGTGGCGCCGCGAACGTGACCCTCGGCTCGGACAGCTTCGCCGAGCAGGCCAGCTGGTCGAACGACACCAACGCGTGCGCGATCTCGCACCAGATCCTGACGCACGGCAACGGCGGCTCCGACACGGTGTCCGTCACGCAGCCGGCCGCGCAGACCTCGACCGTCGGCACCGCGGTGTCGCTGCAGGTCCAGGCGTCCGACTCGGACTCGACGCAGACCCTGACCTACTCGGCCACCGGGCTGCCCGCGGGCGTCACCATCGACAGTGGCAGCGGCCTGATCTCCGGCACCCCGACCACCGCGGGCAGCTCGTCGGTGACGGTCACGGCCACTGACGGCACCGGGGCCTCGGGCTCGGCGTCCTTCGGCTGGACTGTGAACTCCACCACCGGCGGCGGCAACGTCATCGTCAACGGCGGCTTCGAGAACGGCTCGCTGTCCGGCTGGACCGCCTCCGGCGTCACCGCCGCGACCACCTCCGGACCGCACGCCGGCAGCTACGCGGCCGAGCTCGGCAACACCAACCCGAGCAGCACTTCCAGCATCGCTCAGACCTTCAAGGCGGGCTCGGGCAACAGCAAGCTGGCCTTCTGGTACAACGTGACCTGCCCGGACACCGTCACCTACGACTGGGCCACGGCCACGCTGAAGGACAACACCTCCGGCACCACCAAGACCGTCCTGGCCAAGACCTGCGTCTCCAGCTCCGGCTGGACCCAGGTGACCTCGTCGATCACCGCCGGCCACAGCTACACGCTGACGCTGACGAGCCACGACGACAACTACGCCGGCGACCCGACGTACACGCTGTACGACGACGTCACGGTGTCGTAAGTCGATCAGTTCCCTGTGAAACACCGGCGGATCCGGCCCCTCGGGGGCCGGATCCGCTCTCGTGTGCGGGGACTGACTCAGAACCCCGAAGCGGCGCTGACCGCCTCGTGGCGGGCCCGGACGGTGGCGATGGTCCGGTCGCCGTCCGTGTCCCAGATCTCCTGGTTGAAGATCTCCACCTCGGCGTGGCCCTTCCACCCCGCGGCGGTCACCAGAGCGCGCATGCGCGCGAAGTCGATGTGGCCGTCGCCGACGTGCCCGCGGCCCAACAGCATGTCGGCCGGCAGCGGCACGACCCAGTCACACTCCTGGTAGGACAGAATCCGATTCCCCGTGCCGGCGCGCGCGATCGACGCAGCCAGCTGCGGGTCCCACCACACGTGGTAGGTGTCGACGACGACGCCGACCTGCTCGGCCGGGAACGCCTCGGCGATGTCGAGGGCCTGCCCGAGCGTGGAGACTACGGCGCGGTCCGCGCAGAACATCGGGTGCAGCGGCTCGATCGCGAGCTTCACACCGTGCTCGGCGGCGAACGGCGCGAGATCGGCGATGCTTTCGGCGACAGTGGCGCGGGCGGCCGGCAGGTCTTTGGAGCCGGCGGGCAGCCCGCCGACGACGAGGACGAGCACGTCGGTGCCGACGCCGGCGGCTTCCAGGACCGCCTGCTTGTTGTCGGCGAGCGCGGCGGCGCGTTCCTCGGGGAGGGGCGCGGTCATGAAGCCGCCCCGGCACAGGCTGGTGACTTCGAGCCCTGACGCGCGCACGATTCTGGCGGCGGCCTCTATGCCGATCTCCTGGACGCGGTCGCGCCACAGGCCGATGGCCGGCACGCCGGCGCGCACGCAGCCGTCGACGGCCTCGGCGAGGGTGAGGCGCTTGACGGTGGCCTGGTTCAGGGAGAGCTTCACGCGACGACCGCCGCGAACCGGGCAGCGGCCAGCTCCGGATCGTCGATGACTCCGGCGATCTCGGCGAGCCGCAGCAGCTCGGTCAGGTGCGCGGCGCCGCGCGCCGTTTCCAGACCGCCGACCATCTTGAAGTGGTCCTGGTGGCCGTTCAGGTAGGCCAGGAAGACCAGGCCGGTCTTGTAGTTGAAGGTCGGCTTCTCGAAGATGTGCCGCGACAGCTCGACAGTCGGCCCCATCAGCCGGTCGTACGCTTCCAAGTCGCCGCGGTCCAGTGCCCGCAGCGCTTGCGAAGCGGGGCGTGCGATGCCGTCGAAGATGCCGAGCAATGCGTCCGAGTGGCCGGCGCCGTCGCCCTTGATGAGCTCCGGGTAGTTGAAGTCGTCACCGGTGTAGAGGCGGACCCCTTCCGGCAGCTTGCTGCGGAGCTCCAGTTCGTAGTCGGCGTTCAGGAGGGAGATCTTGATGCCGTCGACCTTCGCCGGGTCGGCGTTGATCAGCTCCAGGACTGTCGCCATCGCGGTCGGGATGTCCGCCGAACCCCAGTAGCCGGCCAGCGACGGGTCGAACATGTCGCCCAGCCAGTGCAGGATCACCGGGTTCGAGGCCTGATTCAGCAGCGATCCGTAGACGGTCAGGTAGTCCTCGGCCGACCGTGCGGACGCGGCCATGGCGCGGCTGGCCATCAGGATCACGCGGGCGCCGGCCGCCTCGACGACGCCGAGCTGCTCCTCGTACGCGGTTTTGATATCAGGGAGCGAATGTGCGCCCGGCGCCAGCTGGTCGGTGCCCGCGCCGCACGCGAGCAACGCAGGCACGTTGGCTGAATCAACCGCCTTCGCCGCCGCGCCACTGCGCCGGATTAGCTCCTGCGTCGCCGACCAGTCCAGCCCCATCCCGCGCTGCGCGGTGTCCATGGCGTCCGCGATGCCGAAGCCCAGCGACCACAGGTGCTCGCGGAAGCGCAGTGTCGCGTCCCAGTCCAGGACTGCGGGCTTGCCCGCGCCGTTGTCCGCGTCCGGATCTGCCACAACGTGCGCGGCGGCATACACAACGCGCGAAGTGAAGCCACTCATCGCGCCGCTCACTTCCCGGTCCGGTCGAGCTCCGGCACGGCGATCTTGCGGCCCTCGCGCCAGGACTGCGTGCCGAGCTCGGCCAGCTGCACGCCGCGCGCCCCGGCCCACAGGTCGTGGCTGTAGGGCGCGTCGGCGACCAGGTGCGCGAGGAACATCTCCCACTGCACCTTGAAACCGTTGTCCAGGACGGCGTTGTCCGGCACCTCCTGCCACTGCGCGAGGAAGTCCTCGGTCGCCGGGATGTCCGGGTTCCAGACCGGCTTGGGCGTCGCGGCGCGGTGCTGCGCCTTGCAGGTGCGCAGTCCGGCGACGGCGCTGCCGTGCGTGCCGTCGATCTGGAACTCGACCAGCTCCTCGCGGTTCACGCGCGTGGTCCACGAGGAGTTCAGCGAGGCGACGATCCCGCCTTCGAGCTCGAAGATGGCGTACGCGGCGTCGTCGGCCGTGGCCTTGTACTCCCGGCCCCGCTCGTCCCAGCGGGTCGGGATGTCCGTGCGGGCCTCGGCGTAGACGCTCCGGACCGGCGCGATCACGTGGTCCAGCACGTACCGCCAGTGCGGGAACATGTCCAGGATGATGCCGCCGCCGTCCTCGCTGCGGTAGTTCCACGACGGCCGCTGCGCCGGCTGCCAGTCGCCCTCGAAGACCCAGTAGCCGAACTCGCCGCGTACCGACAGGATGCGGCCGAAGAAGCCGGAGTCCACGAGCCGCTTCAGCTTCAGCAGGCCCGGCAGGAACAGCTTGTCCTGCACCACGCCGTGCTTGATCCCGGCGGCGTCGGCGATGCGTGCGAGCCGGACCGCCTCCTCCAGCGTCTCGGCGGTCGGCTTCTCGGTGTAGATGTGCTTGCCGGCCTCGATCGCCTTGGTCAGCGCCGGAACGCGGGCCTGCGTGACCTGCGCGTCGAAGTAGACGGTGACCGAGGGGTCGGCCAGGGCCTCGTCCAGGGAAGTGGTCCACTTGTCCAGGCCGTGCCGCGCGGCCAGCGCCTCGATCTTCTCGGCGTTGCGGCCGACCAGGATCGGCTCGGGCCAGACGGTGCGGCCGTCGGGCAGCGCCAGGCCGCCCTGCTCGCGGATCGCCAGGATCGACCGGAGCAGGTGCTGCCGGTAGCCCATGCGTCCGGTGACGCCGTTCATCGCTATGCCGACCACTTCGCGTGTCATCGCCGCTCCCGAGATCTAGTTGTGATCACCGAAAGGCCCGATCGGCACTGGAAAGCGCTTTCCGAACCCGTCCTGAGGCGATAGGTTACGAGCGTGTCCACGCAGAGGTCAACACCCTCGCCGGCCCCGCGCCGCAGCAGCGCCACGCTGCAGCAGGTCGCCGACGCCGCGGGCGTCTCGCTGGCCACCGCCTCGCGCGTGCTGAACGGCAGCGCCCGGATCGTGAACGCGGAGCTGAGCGAGCACGTGCGCGAGGTCGCCACCCGGCTGCGCTACGTCTCGCACGGCCCGGCGCAGGCCCTCGCGCGCGCGACGACGTCGCTGGTCGGGCTGCTCGTGCACGACGTCAACGACCCGTACTTCTCCGCCATCGCGGCCGGCGCGATGCGCGTGGCGCGGGAGCGGGACCTGCTGGTGATGGTCGCGAACACCTACCGCGAACCGGTCCTGGAACTGGACTACATCACCCGGCTGGGCGCTCAGCGCGCCCGCGCGATCCTGGTCGCCGGCTCGCCGCCGGTGGACCCGGCGCTGGCCGAGCCGCTGCGCGAGCGGCTGCTGGACTACCAGCAGGGCGGCGGACGCGTGGTGACCATCGGCGACCAGGGTCCGGAGATCGACGCGGTGCTGCCGGCGAACGTGCAGGGCGCGCGGGAAGCGGCGCTGCATCTGACCGGGCTGGGACACCGTGAGATCGGGATGGTCGTCGGGCCGCGCGGACTCGTGACGATCGCCGACCGGTCTGAGGGGTTTCGCAGGGGGCTGACGGAGAGCGCCGGTGACCCAGTCGTCGTGCACGAGATCGAGGGCGCCTTCACTCGCGACGGCGGGTACGACGCCACCCGGCGGCTGCTGGCCGAGCACCCCGGGGTGACGGCGGTGTTCGCGATGGCGGACGTGATGGCCATCGGCGCGCTGGCCGCGTTGCGCGAGGCCGGGCGGCGGGTGCCGGCGGACGTGAGCCTGGTCGGCTTCGACGACCTGCCGATCTGCGCCGATCTGATGCCCGCGCTGACGACGGTGCGCGTCGACACCGAGGGCATGGGTGAGCAGGCGATGCGGATGGTGGTGGAGTCGCCGGCAGAAGATGCCGAGGGCGAAGGGCGCACCGTCGTGCACAGTGCTACTGAACTGATCGTGCGGGGGAGCACGGCACCGGCCGCCTGAGCCGGTTCGCAGGACACGTATATATAGTATATAGGGGTGGGGAATTGAGTCTGCTCAGCGCTGAGGCTTCGGCTGCCGGTGCGCCCGGAATCCTGGTCCCCGTAGTACTTTCCGCGGCCTTTCTGCACGCGAGCTGGAACGCGATCCTCAAGTTCATCCCCGACAAACTGACCGCCTCGCTGCTGATGACGGTGTCCGCCGGCGCGTTGGCCGCACTCGGTCTGTTCTTCGTGCCGGCGCCGGCCCAGGCCTCGTGGGTGCTGCTGCTGGTGTCGGCGGCACTGCACGTCGGGTACTTCCTGATGCTGATCAAGACCTTCGAGATCGGCGACTTCAACCAGGTCTATCCGCTGGCGCGCGGACTGTCGCCGGTGGTGGTGGCGGGCTTCGCGACACTGCTGGGCGATCCCATGTCGCGGCACCAGACCCTGGGCATCGCAGTAGTCTGCGGCGGTCTGACGGTACTGGTGTTCTCCGCCGGCCGGCCCAAGCGCACGCAGGGCAAAGCCCTGTTCTGGGCGGCGATGACCGGGCTGTCGATCGCGACGTACACGGTCACGGACGGTGTCGCGGTGCGGCATTCGGGCACGGCGGCCGGCTACACGGTGTGGATGATGCTCGCCGAGAGCACGCTGATGACGGCGGCCTGCGTGACGATCATGATGCGGCGGGGCGCGACCGGCGCGGCCGGCGCGACCGCAGGCTTCCGAGTGACGCTGCGCAAGCTGAGCCGCGGCGATGTGATGCGCGGCGTGATCGCGGGACCATTGTCGTTCCTGGCCTACGGACTGGTGCTGTGGGCACAGACCCGGGGCGCGCTCGCCGCGGTGTCGGCACTGCGCGAGACGAGCGTGATCTTCGGCGCGGCGCTGGGTTCGGTGTTCCTGCGCGAGCCCTTCGGGCGGTATCGGATCTTCGCCGCGGTGACGATCGCGAGCGGAATCCTGATCCTTGAGGCCGCGTGACGTCGTGTAGTCGCTCGGCGACGTGAGGGCTTGTATAAGGGCTCTGTTTCGAGTAAACCGACAAGTCGGAGCATGACGCCGACGACTCGGGGTGGGAACGCGGTGGATGCCGGCAAGAAGCGCGGCAAGGATTGGCATGACCGCACGGCTGATCGACGGATCTGTGCGGGGGTCTATCTCGACCGGGGTTTTCGGGACACCGCTTTGCGGCGGGTCTACGGTGCGAACGGTCGCATCGTGGCGCCTTCGCACGGGTTCGACCTGGTGCCGGTGCTGGTTCACGCCCGCCGTGCCTTGCGGTGGGCTGCCCTGTGGGATCTTTTGACGATCCTCGTATTCGGCGCCGCGCTATTTGTCTCGTGGGTCGGGCCGGTGCTGCTGGCCGTCCTCGTCTTCGAAGCGCTGGTGTGCCTCCGAGCGGTGAAGCTGGGCTGGGCATATCTGTTCCCCGCAGGGAAGACGACTTCGCAGGATCGTGAAATCCTTCGAATCCGCCGCGATCGTTGGCGCACGGTGGCGTTTCTCGGGGTGTTCGTTCCCGGAATCGTCGCGACGGGGCTGGTCTATTTCGGGCGTCGGCACGGGGTCGGCTGGCCCTCGGCGAAGGCGGATGTCATCTCCGCGGCGATCGCGGTGTGCGGGACTGCGGTCGTCCGGGCCTCGGCCGCGATGCATCTGCGAGCACAGGTCGGTGCTCTTCATGATCGGAAGGCCTTCGACGTTTCCGCTCGTGGCAGACGGATGGAAGTTATCGACCGACAGCAGAGATACTTGTGCTCGCTTCACAACGGCCGTAATCCGTTTGTCGGAAACGGACCCCAGATGTACGCATGGTCCTTCGCTCAACGGCTTGTTCGCCCGAAGTCCGGGTTCGATATCCCCCAGGATCTGGACACGGAGTTCGACAAGCCGCCGTTCGAGACCGTTCGTCTGATAGACCGTCTGCGCGAGGACATCACGAAGCTCGCTGCGGAGCAGAATGCGGAGACGAGGATCCCCGGCCTCCGGGTCCGAGATCACATTCTTGTCGAATCAGATCATGCTGCTGAGTTTCCTGGAGCACTCACCTCGGTATTCGACCGACAACTGATCAGCGACGTAGTCAGTGATCCCAGAGAAGTGGTGCGGCATCATCTCGCGTGCAGTGTCGCTTCATGGGGCGGTGACGTCGTGACCACGGTCTTCGTTCACGTCTCCCTTCAAGGGCGCACTCTCTATGTGGAGTTGTCGGCGCATACCCTAATGCCGGTTCGCGACGCGTTCCGGCAGGTAGATGTCGAGGGTAAGACCGGCTTCAAGGCCGTGCTGCGCGATGGGTTCGGTGCGTTGGGACGGTTGCCAGCCGAGGCGAGCGGAGCGCCGGGCCGCCTCGCCAAAGCCGTGAAGACTGGACATGCGATGCTGCGGGCACGGAAGGACAAGACACGTCGGCCTCGCCCCGGCTTCGAGATCGGGCCCTGGTTGAGTCTGCGGGAACTCGCGGCGGCGGGATCGGGGAGCCATTTCCAACGGAAAGACGTCATTAAACACTGGCGGATCATCGAACGACGACTGCTGGCCACCGTCGAGGACTTCCTGCGGCTGCACGGCGTCGATGTTTCTGAGTTCATGGAACGTGCGATGGCGATACTCAACAACGGAATCATCAATACCGGTAGCGGTGACGTCTCGGCCGACAACGCCACGATGGGAAGTCAGAACCAGGTGAGCCAGACCCCTCAGTCTGCGGCATCCCCGGCGGCACCGCAGGGACAAAGCCAGGCGGGCAGTTCCAATCAGGCATCGGCTTCACGATGAAGGGAACAAGAAGATCGTGATCAACAACGGGGTCGTGAACACTGGCAGCGGCGATGTGACCGTCTCGGGGACGGTCATGGGTTCCAACAACACAGTCGGCTCTCCGCCACCAATGCCATCCGTAGATGTACCGGTGCTGCACGATCTGCCTGCCAGTCGTCCGATCGGTGTCATCACCGTCCTGCCGGAGGAGACGAAGGCGGTGCTCGACCTCTTCGACGTCGGACGGCCCGATCCGACGATCGACGCCAAGACCGGAGTCCGCTACTACGAGTGGACGGTGCGCGATGTTCCTGTCGTCGTGACCCGGACGGCGGAGCGGGCGAACCGCTCCGCCGTCGTGGCGGCGCAAAACCTGCGCGCACACTGTGATCCGGCGACGGTCGTCCTTGTGGGGATCGCTGCCGGGCTTCGTGTCGATGAACCTGGATATTCGCTCGGAGACGTCGTCGTCGCAACGGAGATCCTTTACTACGACGATCGAAAGCTGGAACTGGACGGCGACCACTACCGCCCGCATGAACTGCGCACGCACGTAGCGGTGCGCAATGCCGTCAACGCCTTTTTCACGGAGTACGGCGAGCCGTTCCGCCTGAGCGCCGCCACTCCCGATGGCCGCGGACGACGATCTCGCGTGCACTTCGGAAAGATCGCATCTGGCGAGGCTGTATTCGCGCGGGGCTACGACGGCGCCCTTGAGTACATTCGGCGATTCGACCCGAAGGTGCTCGGAGTCGAAACCGAAGCCGGCGGTGTCGGCCAGGAATTCATGGAACATCCGGCTGCCGAGGGTGGGCCGTCCGGCTGGCTGGTCGTTCGAGGCTTCAGCGATGACGGAATGGGGCGCAGCGAGGCCGATCGGGCGACCGCGTGCAAGAACGCGGCAGCGGTGCTGGAGTTGCTGCTCCCGTATCTCCAAGGTCAGCGATGAGCGGTTTCGTCTTCGGCGTACTCAGTTCCCTGGTTGCCACAGCGCTCACCGTCCTTCTTGGGTGGATCGGTGCTCGTCATGCGCAGCACTGGCCGGTAGCCGTGCTTTCCCGTGTGAGCGGCGTGGGTATCGCTCGGAAGTACACCAGCCAGCGTTCCGCCAGTGCCGACCTGGCCGCCGACCTTGCCAAGGCTTCAGAAGTGTCGATCATGACCGGGCGCGGCAACGAACTGGCCCGAGAGAACTTCAAGGATATTTGGCAGAGATCGAACACACAGGTCAAAAGGATCCGGGTGTTGCTTCCGGATCCCGACGGCGGGCCGGACTCCTGGCTGGCGCGACGTGAGACCGAACTGGCGGATTTCGACCCCGGGTTCACTCCCGGGCTGCTCCCAGAGCAGATCCGCGCGAACATTGCTTACATAGGCGCGTTGGCCAACAAGGATTCGAAACGGATCGAGTTGCGGTTGGTGGATCTTCCTCAGGTAAGCCGGGTGATCATCACCGATCAATTGGCCTACGTGACGACCGTGACGGAGGCCCGGCACGGCCACGACTCGCCATGCCTGGTCTTCCGAAAGCCTGGACCGCTCTACGATTTCGCAGTGCGGCTGTTCGAAACCGCGTGGCAGGGCGCCTCGGCGCCGCGAACCCCTACGTCACAGGCCACGGGCCAAACCGGCCCGTAACCGCAGCCCCTAAACCCGCACCGCGTCCAAAGCCGCCCGCATCCGCACCACCCGCCGCTCCAACCGCCCGACCGTCCCCTCGCGTCCGTCCTGGTCGACCAGCAGCGCGAGCGTCCCCTCGATGGCGCCGAGCCGGTTCGACAGCTCGTCCAGCATCCGCGGGGTCACCCCCGCCGCCTCGCGCAGCATCTCCGCCTGCTCCTTCAGCTGGCGGTTCTTGCGGTGCAGTTCGGCGAAGACGCCGACCTTCGCGCGTAGGACCCAGGGGTCGAAGGGCTTGGTCAGGTAGTCCGCGGCGCCGGCCGCGTAGCCGCGGAGGGTCTGGTGCGGGCCGTCGCCGGCGGCTGTGAGGAAGATGATCGGGGTGTCGCGGGAGCGTTCGCGGAGGCGGACGTGCGCCGCTACCTCGAAGCCGTCCATGCCGGGCATGCGGACGTCCAGGAGGATCACCGCGAAGTCCTCGCGCAGGACCGCGCGGAGCGCTTGCTCGCCGGAGGACGCGGTGATCAGTTCGTGGCCCAGGGAGCCCAGGATGGACTCCAGGGCCAGCAGGTTCTCCGGGCGGTCGTCGACCAGCAGGATCTTGATGTCGGCGTCGGCCGGCGTCGAGGCGCGGTGGGCGTCGGTCACGGGGTCTGGCCTCCTGCGGCGGGCTGGGCGCCGGTATCGGCGTCGAGCCAGCCTCGCATGACGGACAGCAGGTGGGGGGTGTCCACCGGTTTCGTCACGTAGTCCGAGGCGCCGGCCTCGATCGACTTCTCCCGGTCGCCGCGCATGGCCTTGGCGGTCAGCGCGATGATCGGCAGGTTCTTGTAGCGGTCGATCTCGCGGATCGCGGCCATCGTGGCGTAGCCGTCCATCTCCGGCATCATCACGTCCATCAGGACCAGCGCCACGTCGTCGGCGCGTTCCAGGGCCTCCAGGCCCGCGCGGCCGTTCTCGGCGTTCATGACCGTGCAGCCCTGCTGCTCCAGGACCGAGGTCAGCGCGAAGACGTTGCGGATGTCGTCGTCGACGATGAGGATCTTCTCCCCGTCGAAGGTGATGTCCGAGCCGGCCGCGTAGAGCTCCGTGGACGGCAGATACAGGTCCGGATGCGGGGACTGCTCGGGGATCAGCGGCAGCGTCGGCGCCGGTTCGGCGGTCCCGCCGGCCGGCAGCGGGCTGGTGCCGTAGCCGAGGCTGCCGGTGCTGCCGAACACCGCGGCGCCGTCCGGCCCGACCGCGTGCGGCAGGAACAGAGTGAACGTCGAGCCGCGGCCGCGTTGGCTCTCGGCGCGGATGCCGCCGCCGAGCAGCTTGGCGATCTCCCGGCTGATGGACAGCCCGAGCCCGGTGCCGCCGTAGCGGCGCGACGTGGTGCCGTCCTCCTGCTGGAAGGCCTCGAAGACGGTCTGGATCTTGTCGTCCACGATGCCGATGCCGGTGTCGGACACCGCGAAGGACACCGCCGGCTCCAGCGCGACCTCGTTGCTGTCCTCCGGGCCGCCGAGGACGACGTCGTCGACCGTGTCCACGATCAGCTCCACGTGCCCGGACTCGGTGAACTTCACCGAGTTCGACAGCAGGTTGCGCAGCACCTGCTGCAGCCGCTGCTCGTCGGTGAACAGGTGCGCCGGCACCGCGGGCGTGACGCTCACCCGCAGCTCCAGGCCCTTCTGTTCGGTCTGGGGACGGAACGTGGCCTCCACGTAGTCCACCAGCTGGCTGACCGCTATCCGGGCGGGCTGCACGTCCATGCGCCCGGCCTCGATCTTGCTCAGGTCCAGGATGTCGTTGATCAGCTGGAGCAGGTCGCTGCCCGCGCCGTGGATGGTCTCGGCGTACTCCACCTGGCGCTCGGTCAGATTGCCCTCGGCGTTGTCGGACATCAGCCGGGCCAGGATCAGCAGGCTGTTGAGCGGGGTGCGCAGCTCGTGCGACATGTTCGCCAGGAACTCGGACTTGTAGCGCGAGGACATCGTGAGCTGGTTCGCGCGCTCCTCCAGCTCCTGCCGCGCCTGCTCGATCTCGGAGTTCTTGACCTCGATGTCCTGGTTCTGCCGGGCCAGCAGCTCGGCCTTCTCCTCCAGCTCGGCGTTCGAGCGGCGCAGCTCCTTCTGCTGCATCTGCAGCTCGTCGGTGCGGGCCTTGAGCTCGTCGGCCAGCCGGCGGGACTCGCCGAGCAGCTCCTCGGTGCGGGTGTTGGCGGTGATGGTGTTGACCGTGACGCCGACCATCTCCATCAGCGACTCCATCAGGGCCCGGTGCACCTCGTCGAAGCTGTGGAAGCTGGCCAGCTCGATGACCGCCATGACCTCGTTCTCGAACAGGACCGGCAGCACGGCGACCGAGGACGGCGACGCCGAGCCCAGGCCGGAGGAGATGCGGATGTAGTCCACCGGGGCGTGCTGGATCATGATCGGCTTGCGCTCCACCGCGGCCTGGCCGACCAGGCCCTGGCCCAGGCGGAAGCGCGAGGTGACGTCCGGGGACTCGCGGTCCACGCCGTAGGACGCGATGAGGTTCAGCACCTTCGTGCCGGACTCCCGGCGGGCCAGGTAGAAGGCCCCGTACTGGGCGTTCACCAGCGGGGTCAGCTCGCTCATGATCAGCGCGGAGACCGCGTCCAGGTCGCGCTGGCCCTGCATCAGGCCGCTCATCCGGGCCAGGTTGGTGTTCAGCCAGTCCTGCTGGTCGTTCCGGCGCGTGGTCTCGCGCAGGTTGCCGATCATCTGGTTGATGTTGTTCTTCAGGTCGGCGACCTCGCCCTTGGCCTCGACCGTGATCAGCCGGGTCAGGTCGCCGGCGGTGACCGCGGTGGCCACCTCGGCGATCGCTCGGACCTGCGTGGTCAGGTTCGACGCGAGTTCGTTCACGGACTCGGTCAGCCGCTGCCAGGTCCCTGAGACGTCCTCGACCGTGGCCTGGCCGCCGAGCTTGCCCTCGGTGCCGACCTCGCGGGCCACGCGCGTGACCTCGGAGGCGAACGCGGAGAGCCGGTCGACCATGGTGTTCAACGTGGTCTTCAGTTCCAGGATCTCGCCGCGCGCCTCGACGTCGATGCGCTTGGACAGGTCGCCGTTCGCGACCGCGGTGGTCACCTGCGCGATGTTCCGCACCTGGCTGGTCAGGTTGTTCGCCATCGCGTTGACGTTGTCGGTGAGGTCCTTCCAGGTGCCGGCCACGCCGCGCACCGTGGCCTGGCCGCCGAGCTTGCCCTCGGTGCCGACCTCGCGGGCCACGCGGGTGACCTCGTCGGCGAAGGTGCCGAGCCGGTCCACCATCTTGTTCAGCGTGGTCTTCAGTTCCAGGATCTCGCCGCGGGCGTCGACGGTGATGGTCTGGGTCAGGTCCCCGGAGGCCACGGCCGTCGCCACCTGGGCGATGTTGCGCACCTGGGTGGTCAGGTTGTCGGCCATGGAGTTCACCGAGTCGGTGAGGTCCTTCCAGGTGCCGGCGACGCCGGGCACCCGGGCCTGGCCGCCGAGCCGGCCCTCGGTGCCCACCTCCAGGGACACGCGGGTGACCTCGTCGGCGAACCCTGAGAGCTGGTCCACCATCGTGTTGATGGTGTCCTTCAGCTCCAGCATCTCGCCGGCCACCTCGACCGTGATCTTCTGGGTCAGGTCGCCCTGCGCGACCGCGGTGGTGACTCCCGCTATGTCGCGGACCTGCGCGGTGAGGTTGCGGGCCGCGGAGTTCACCGAGTCGGTGATGTCGCGCCAGATGCCCTCGGCGTGCGGGACAGTGGCCTGACCTCCGAGGCGCCCCTCGGTGCCCAGCTCGCGGGCCACCCGGATGACCTCGGAGGCGAAGCCGGACAGCTGTCCGACCATCGCGTCGATGGTCTGGGCGAGTTCCGCGACCGGTCCGTCGACGATGTCCCCGGACAGCGCGATCTTGCGCGACAGGTCGCCTCGGGCCACCGCCTGGGCCACTTCCAGGATGGCTCCGAGCTGGCGATCGAGCTCGGCGTCCGCCAGGCGTTCCGATTGCAGCGTCATCGCCGCGCCTCCTTGACATGGGCGGCCGGCCCGCGTCTGGTGTGCGACGCCAGATGACTCTCAGTTCTCGCGGAGTCACCCGACGTGCGGCAGCGGCCGCCCGGTGTTCTCTCGGTCTGTCACAGTCTCGCAGATCGTTCGGGCGGAAACGGATGAACCATACGATTAGCCCGCGCGGATGCCCGGCCCGGGCTAGGCTCGAACGTGATGGCCCCTCGCACCCCCCGTACGTCTCTTCCCCGAGACCGCCCCGAAGAAGCGGTCCGGCTCACCCTGCTTTCCCAGGCCGGCGAACTCCTGTCCGGCACGCTGGACCGGCGCCGCCTGGCGGCCCTGGCCGCCCAGCTCATCGTGCCGAGGCTGGCCGACTGGGTGGCACTCTATCCGGCTGCGGATCACCCGAACGTGTCGTCTTCGTGGACGCCGGAACACATTTGGCACCGAGAAGAGCGCAGGTTGGACGCCCTGCGCTCGGCGCTGGACGGCTGGCAGCCGCCGCTGCCCGAGGAAAGTGGCAGGGCTCACACGGCCGGTGCGGCGTACGGCGAGTGGCCGGTCCCGGTGGCCTCGCCGTACGGCCAGGCGCTGCCGATCCCGCTCACCGCGCGCGGCGTGTCGCTGGGCACCCTGGTCCTCGGCGGCCCCGGCAAGGGCGGCTTCGCCGGTCCCACGGTGCCGCTGGCGATGGAGCTGGCGGCCCGGATCGCCGCGGCGCTGGACAACGCGCGGCAGTACGCCGAACAGGTGGAGATCGTCAGGGGCCTACAACGCTCACTGCTGCCGCCCTCGCTGCCGACGGTCCCGGGCCTGGACATCGGCGTGGTCTACGAGGCCGCGTCCAACAGCGACGGCGTGCACGTCGGCGGCGACTTCTACGACGTGTTCCCGATCAGCCGGAAGGTCTGGGGCTTCGCGGTCGGCGACGTCTGCGGCACCGGCCCGGAGGCCGCCGCGCTGACCGGCCTGGCCCGGCACTCGCTGCGGCTGCTGGCCCGCGAGGGGCGCTCGCCGGTCACGGTGGTCGAGCGGCTGAACCAGGCGGTGCTGGAGGAGGGCGAGCTGGCCGGCGACGCCGGCCGTTTCATCACCCTGCTGTACGGCGAGGTCGAACCCCGTCCCGACGGCTCGGCGCAGCTGGTGCTGGTCTGCGCCGGGCATCCGTTGCCGCTGATCCTGCGCCAGGACGGCAGCGTCCGCGCCGCCGCGAACCCGCAGCCGCTGCTCGGCGTGCTGCCCGAGCCGACGTTGTACGCCGAGGACGTGGAGCTCGGCGCCGGCGAGGTGCTGCTGGTCTACACCGACGGCGCGAGCGAGCGCCGCAACGGCCGGCTGATGCTCGGCGACGAGGGCGTCGCCGCGGCGCTGTCCGGCTGTTCGGGCATGACCGCGCCGGGGGTGGTGGCGCGGGTGCGGCAGGCGGTCGTGGACTTCGGGTCCTCAGGGACGCGGGACGACCTGGCTCTGCTGGCTCTGCGCGCCTACAAGGGCTGAGGCGTTCACGCGTCCGAGTTTCCAGGCGTCCGAGTAACCAGGAATCCATGCATTCTGACGTTGAGACTTTGAGGCAGCGAGGCATCGAGGTCTTGAGACAAGGATGCGGTCCCGAACCGGGGGGACCGCTCGGGACCGCTGCCGGCGTGTGCCGGTATCTGTATAGACGTCTGATGGCCGTCTTGAGGTTGTGTTAGGGCAGGCCCTTGACACCTGGTGCGCTCAGCGCCGCCGCGAGGCTGTCGTCGGTCCACGGGACCGAGTCCATCTTCGGGCCGGCGACGTAGTCCGGAGCCTGGGTGGTCCAGGTGACCGACGGCGACAAGCCGCCGGGCCCGCGGTAGTAGACGAGGTAGGACGCGGCGGTGATCATCACCTTGGCCCCGCTGGGGAACTCACGGACGGCGATGGTCGAGGTGCCTTCGGCGAGGTTCTGCGCGTGGGTGGTGACGATGACCGAGCCGTCGCTCTGCGGGCGGGTGTCGCACGGCGACCACGCGGTGGGGATCCCGAACAGGCTTCTGCCGAACACCTGGTCGGGGATGCCGCACGGGCCGTTCGGCTTTCCGTCGTTCGACGCGATCGGGCTCGTGGAAGAGATGGTGACGTAGCCGAACGGCGTGGTGGGATGCTGGGTCGGGCGCGTCATGGGCGTGATGTCGCCGTTCGGCGTCCAGTAGCCCGCCCCGTAGATCTCCAGTTGCCGCTCGCCCGAGGACAGGCCGAGGGGGAGCGGGACCGGATTCGCGATGAGCGCACGGACGTGGCCCAGGGTGGGATCCATGCCCTGCCACACGGTGCCGATCGTGGCCATGCCGTCGGTGGACCACCGCATGCCCTTCGACGCGCCGCCGAAGCCCGATCCGCCCATCGATCCTCCGGTGAACTGGAAGTACTCGCCGAGGCTCGCGTCGTCGACCGTCGGCTTCGCGGTCGTGGTGCCCGTGGTGGTCGGACTCCCCGTCGGGGGGGAGGTGGAGGGCGTTGTGGACGGCGTCGACGCGGACGGCGACGTGGCGGACGCCGATGACGAGGGCACCGATGACGAGGGCGACGTGGTCGCCGCCGGCGGTGTGACCTGCCGGTTGTCGCCGCCGTTGCGGCCGAGGGTGGCGTAGGCGGTGGCCGAAACGCCGATCACGGCCGCCATGGTGACGGCGCCGGCGACGCGGGTCCGCCGCTGCCGATGGCGGGTGCTCAGCCGGGACGCGCCTTCGGCGTCGGGGATCCACCGTGGTTCGTCCTGACCGGTCCGCACGCGGTCGAAGACGCCGCGGGCCCAGTCGTCCTCTCGGGTGTCGAGATCTGGCATGGGTTCGTCCCTCTATCGAGTTCAGCAGTCGGCGTTGGTGGGTTCGAAGACCGTGCCCGCCAACAGCGGACGCAGTGCGGCGAGCCCCTTCGAGGCCTGGCTCTTGACGGTGCCCGCGGCGCACCCGAGAAGCCCGGCCGTCTCCTCCACACTCAGGTCCTCCCAGTACCGCAGGACCAGTACCGCGCGCTGCCGGGGCGGGATCCGGCGCAGCGCCGCGACCAGGACGTCGCGGTCGTCGTTGGGCTCGGTGCCCGGCGCTTCGAGGTCCGGCAGGTACTCCGCCGGGGTCTCCCGCCGCCACTTGGCGCGACGCGTGTCGAGGTACGCGTGGAAGAGCGTCGTGCGCAGGTAGGCGTCGAAGGAGTCCTGGCGCCTGATGCGGCGCCAGTGCAGATGGATCTTGACGAACACGCCCTGGACGAGGTCCTCGGCCAGGTGCCAGTCTCCGCACATCAGGTAGGCGGTGCGCCGAAGCGCCGCCCCCTTGGCGGCGACGAGTTCGGCGAACTCCGCCTCGTACGACCTGTCCATCCCCCACCTCTCACTGCTCCTGCGCCGGCAGGAGTTATACGGAAGTAGAGGGCTCCGGGGTTGCCCGGATCATCGCCTCGTGTACGCGAGTTGTGACACGCCGAGGTAGCCGGAGGCGAATCCGGCCTCGCAGTAGGCCAGGTAGAAGCGCCAGGTGCGGCGGAAGACCTCGTCGAAGCCGTGCGCGGCGACCCGCGGCCAGTTCTCCTCGAAGCGGTGGCGCCAGGCCCGCAGCGTGCGGGCGTAGTCCAGGCCGAAGTCGCGGCGGGCCGCCAGCCGCAGGTCGGCGGTGCCGGCGGCGAAGTCGAGCTCGGCGATCGAGGGGATGAGGCCGCCGGGGAAGATGTACTTGTGGATCCAGGAGTACGAGTCCTGGGTGGCGAGCATGCGGTGGTGGGCCATGGTGATGGCCTGGATGGCGACGCGGCCGCCGCGGGCCAGGTTGCGTTCGATGGCCTGGAAGTAGTCCGGCAGGTAGCGGCGGCCGACCGCCTCGATCATCTCCACCGAGACCACGGCGTCGAACGGCTGCTCCTCGGCCACCTCGCGGTAGTCGGCCAGGCGCACCTCGACCCGGTCGGCCAGGCCGGCCGCGGCCACGCGCTCGCGGGCCAGGTCCTGCTGCTCCTCGGACAGGGTCACGGTGAGCACCGTGGCGCCGCGCTCGCCGGCCGCCTTGATCGCCAGCGCGCCCCAGCCGGAGCCGATCTCCAGCAGCCGCGTGCCCTTGCGGACGCCGGCCGCGTCGAGCATCGCGTCGATCTTGCGGATCTGCGCGGCGTGTAGGTCGCCGGGGCCGTCGGCGTCGGCGACCGGGTCGAACAGCGCCGAGGAGTAGGTCATCGACGGGTCGAGGAAGGCCTCGAACATGTCGTTGGACAGGTCGTAGTGCGCGTGTGCGTTGTGCCGCGCCCCGTGCCGGTCGCCGTCCTGCTCGCGCGGCGAGTGCTGGGCCGCCAGGCTGCGCATCCGATGCAGCGGCCGGGGGATCAGGTCCTCCAGCCGGGAGGCCAGCTCGGTGAGCAGCGCCACCAACTCGTCGCCGGTCTCGGTGTCCCAGGCGCCGGTCTGGTAGGCCTCGCCGAAGCCGATCAGGCCGTCGGTGCCGAGCCGGTTCAGGAACTCCTGGGGCCGCCGCACCCGCAGCACGGGCCCGCCGCCGCCGGGGACGCCGGCTCCGGCCAGCGCCAGGCCGTTGGGGGCGACCACGGTCACCGGGATGTTCTTCAGCGCGTGGGTGAACAAACGTCGTGCGACGCGCGCACGGACCGGGCGGTCCGGGATGCGCGCGAGGTCCGGCCAGCGATCGGTGTCGATCAGCGGGATGGACTGGTGAGTCATCTTTCCGCTCCGAGATCGGGGTCAGTCTCTGAACGCCTTCAGTAACGTAACACGCTCTTGATCGTTAAGCGCGGACTCGCCCGGCGGGGCTCAGGACTCGTTGTAAGCCCTCGGGGGCGTCCGCCTGGAAGGCCTCGACGATCAGGTCGGCATAGCGCGGCGGCCGGGTCGCGGGCGCCTGCGCCGAGCCGGGCTGATCGAGGAGACACGTATGGCTGAACGCCAGCACGAGCCGATTCCAATCTCGCGCCCGGGACAGAAGCGTGTGGCCAGAGCCCGGCAGCACGATCCGCGCCACGTCGTGCCCCTCGGCCCGGGCCCGCGCGGCGTACTCATAGGAGGAACGCGGCGAGGTGACGCGATCGCGCGTCCCGTGCGCCAGCAACAGGCGCCGCCCGGCCAACTGCGCGGTCGGCTCGGTCTCCGGCAGCCACGGCGCGAGGCCCAGGACCCCGACCACCTGCGGCGCGTCGGCGGCGTTCACCACGGCACGGCCGCCGAGCGAGTGCCCGCCGAGCACGATCGGCACCTCGCCGTACCGCTCGGCCAGCCGCGCGGCGGCCCACCGCACATCCGGCACGGGAGCCCGCTCGTCCCCGTTCCACCCCTGATACCGGAAGCGCATGGTGTGCACGACGACCCCGCGCCCGGCCAACCGCGGCGCCACGGCCCGCGCGATCATGCGCATCCGAGTCACCGGCCCGCCCCGCCGGTGCGGCGCCTGGTGCGAGCGCTCCTTGCCGCCGTGCGCCAGCAGCACGACGCCGACCACGCCGTCACGCACCGGGCGGATCGGCGGGTCGAGGCGGGGTTCGGATTCCCTGCTCACGGGAGCGAGGGTACCGCTGGGAGGTTCGCGGTGCGAAGCATCGTCTCAAGGCCTGGGCGCGTGCGGCTCAGGTCGGAGGCGCGGCGCACAGCACAGGAAAAGGCCGAAGCCCGCCGAAGCAAAGCTCCGACGGGCCCCGGCCCGAGACCCGACCGCTCTGACAGCTCAGACCGGCCTCGACCTCACGCAGCCTTGCGCTGGTCCCCCGCGGCCTCGGCGAACTCGTCGCGCGGGCGCTCGATGGAGCCCAGGCCGACGGCTTCGCGGCGGAAGAAGAGGGCCAGCGTCCAGTCGGCGATGACGCGGATCTTGCGGTTGAAGGTGGGGACCCGGCTCATGTGGTACGTGCGGTGCATGAACCAGGCCGGCCAGCCGCGCAGGCGGATGTTGTAGACGTCGGCGACGCCCTTGTGCAGGCCCAGGGAGGCCACCGAGCCGACGTGCTTGTGCTTGTACTCGCGGGGCTCGAAGCCGCGGACGGCCGCCACCACGTTGTCCGCCAGCTGCTTGGCCTGGCGCACCGCGTGCTGAGCCGACGGGGAGCACCACTTGCCGGGGTTGGCCAGGTCCGGGACCTGCGCGCCGTCGCCGGCGGACCAGACGTTGGCGAAGCCCTCGACGCGCAGCGTGGCGTCGGCCTTGACGTGGCCGCGCTCGCCCAGCGGGACGCCGAACTTCTGCACCACCGGGTTCGGCTTCACGCCGGCGGTCCAGACGATGGTGGAGGCCACCATCTTGGTGCCGTCCGAGAGCTGCACGCGGCGGTTGACGCAGGATTCCAGGAAGGTGTTCAGCTTGACCTGGATGCCGCGCTTCTCCAGCTCGTGGACCGTGTACTCGCCCAGCGCCGGCCGCACCTCGGGCAGGATGCGCCCGGAGCCCTCGACCATCACCCAGCGCATGTCCTCGGGGCGGATGTTCGGGTAGATCTTGCAGGCGTCGCGCGCCATGTCCTCAAGCTCGGCGATCGCCTCGATGCCGGCGAAGCCGCCGCCGATGAAGACGAAGGTGAGCGCGCGGCGGCGGATCTTCTCGTCCTTGGTGGTGGCCGCGATGTCCATCTGGCCCAGGACGTGGTTGCGCAGCGCTATGGCCTCTTCGATCTGCTTGAAGCCGATGCCGTTCTCGGCCAGGCCCGGGATCGGCAGGGTGCGCGCGATGGAGCCGACCGCGATGACCACCTGGTCGAACTCGATCTCGTACGGCTCGCCGGCGATCGGCTCGATCGAGGCGACCTTGCGCTCGTGGTCGATGTCGGTGACCCGCGCGGTGAGCACTTCGGCGCGCTTGAGTACCGAGCGCAGCGGCACCACGACGTGCCGCGGGGACAGGGAGCCGGCCGCCGCTTCGGGCAGGAACGGCTGGTAGGTCATGTACGAGCGCGGGTCGACGACAGTGACCAGCGCTTCGTCCTTGCCGAGCTTCTTCAGGATGCGGTGCGCCGTGTACATCCCGACGTAGCCGCCGCCAACGATCAGAATCCGAGGGATCGCCTTGCCGTTCCCGCTCGCCTTGCCCACTTGATGCTCGCCTCCGCCGCCTAGTCCAAGGCCGCCGTCTCGACGCTCGATCTTCTTACTTTTCAAGCGTAGAGAGGTTCAGGCAGTGCCCCGTGCGGTGCGAGTTAACAGCTGATGTCGGCGGGAAGATTTGGGCGCGTTTGGCATCAGATGCGCTGGTGACGCTGGTCACACTGTGAGCAACATTACAGCTATTCCGACACAGTGTCAGGTAGTGAGACACATTCGACGTCGCGTAGAAGAATAGCGCCGCCCGGCTGTCTGGCCAGACGCTGCGCGGCCGGATAAACAGACGAGCGACGCCACGGGAGAGTTCCCGGCTTCCTGGGCGGGCCGGTCAGCCTCCCGCACCGTCGTCGGTGAAGGGCCGGACGACGGCGTCCGCGTGACCGACGAAGGAGCCGGCCATCCGCAGGCCCCAGTGCGGGTCGGACACGATCTGGTAGAGCTGGTCGTCGGTCAGCGGACCGTCGCTCCACTCCACGACGTTGATCGCGGCGTGGTCGGGCCGCGTGATCGACACCATGTTGTTGTGCGTCGGAGCGCTGGTGCCGGAGGGATAGCCGATGCCGTGCTGGACCATGACCACCGAACCGTCGGAGAGCGTCGCCGCCGCGCAGTAGTCCTCCTCGAAGGCCGGCATGCACTGCGACTGCGGGGTCTTGCCGTCCAGGGCGCCGTCGCTCACCGAGGCCGAGATCCGGATCGCGCCGTGCTGCGTGGTCCAGGTCAGGGTGGCGTTCGCGTTGACGCCGCTGATCGAGCTGCCGCTGAAGCTCGATCCCGTCCCCGGCCCGAACCGTTGCAGCGCTTCGATGACGAGTTCGGCGACGGACGGCCCGTCGGCGGCCGTCGGATCGGCCGGCGACACCGGTACCGGCGGCTTCCAGGACGCCGGGACCGTTCCGATCACCGTGTTCGGTGACGACTGTGTGGACTCGGACAAGACCTGGGACGGCGGCGAACCCGGGGACGAGAGCGCCGAGGTCGGCGAGGACGTCGGTGACGTGCGCGACGTCCCCGACGTCGGTGTCGGCGTCGCAACCGGCGCGCGAGTCGTCGTCTCCATCGCCACGCCCGGGCCGATACCCGGCCCCAGCCCGCCACCCGACGCCGCGGTCCCCGCCCCTCCGGAGCCGAACCCGCCGCCCAGCGCGACCGCCCCGGCGGTGACCCCGGCCACCGCCGCCACTCCGCCGACCACGCCGACCACCCGTTCCCGCCGCCGGATCCGGCGGCCGTGCGCCAGCGCCTCGCCGGCGATGCCGCCGATCGCCGGCGCGCGCAACGCCGCCAACTCGGTCTCCAGCCGTTCGCGGAAACTGTCTTCAGACGTCATGAGGAAACTCCAATCGCGTCCATGGGAAAGGCCGCAGGGTGTTCAGACCCGCAGGTCCTCGTCGAGCAGGACCCGTAGATCGGCCAGGGCGCGCAGGCTCGCGGACTTCACCGCGGACCGGCTCATCCGAAGCACGGACGCCGTCTCCTCGACACTGCGGTCCTCCCAGTACCGCAGGACGACGACGGCCCGCCGCTTCGGCGCCAGCCGCGCCAGCGCCGCCAGCAGCGACAAGCGCAGCTCGGCCCGCTCCTGCCCGCCGTCCAGCGCCTGCTCCGGCAGTGCGTCGGACGGCTGTTCGTGCCAGGACCGGCGGCGTTGCTGGCTCAGGAACTCGCGCACGATGATCTGCCGCACATAGGCCTCGACGGCCCCGTCACCGTGGATCCGGTGCCACGCCGCGTACGCCTTCGCCAGGCCGATCTGCGTGAGGTCCTGCGCGCGGTGCCAGTCCCCGCACAACAGGAACGCCGTCCGGCGGAGCTTTTCGGCGCGTGCCATCGCGAACTCCGTGAACTCCTGCTCCCTGATCGCCTGGTCCACCCCGACCCGCTTCCCTCGTGTGAAAGCCCGAAGGCCGATGTCACCGGTGATACGCGGTGGCAGCGCCCTCAGGGTGCACTTCGCAGGTCAGACGGTCGGGCCCCCAGACGGCCGAGCCCTCAGACGGTCGAGCTCTCAGGCGATGCTGGCCGCGATCCCGTCGAGGATGTCGCGCTCGCTGATCACGACCTCCGGCACCGTCAGGCTCGGCGCCACCCGCTCCATGATCGCCAGCAGGATCAGCGCTCCGGCCCCGATCACGTCGGCGCGCCCGGGGTGGATCGCCGGGACCGCCTTGCGCTCCTCGGCCGTCATCCCGAGCAGCCGGGTGGTGATGTCCCGGATCCGGCCCAGCGAGAGGCGGGAGAGGTGGACGCGCGAGGAGTCGTACTCCTCCAGGTCCAGCGCGACCGCGCCGAGCGTGGTCACGGTGCCGGCCAGGCCGACCAGGGTGCGCGCCTCGTCCAGCGGCACCGCGTCGGCGGCGCGGTCGATCAGCTTCTCGATGTCCGCGCGGGCCGCCTTGACCTGGGCCTCGGTCGCGATCGCGGCACCCTTGAGATGCCGCTCGTACATCCGCACGCTGCCCATGTCGACGCTGCGCGCCGCGATCACTCCGCGCTCGCCGTCGCCGAGCACGAACTCCGTCGACCCGCCGCCGATGTCGATGACCAGGTAGGGCGCCTGGTGCCGGTCGTGCGGCAGCTCGGAGGTGGCGCCGGCGAAGGAGAACCGCGCCTCCTCGTCGCCGGTGGCCACGTACGGCTCCACGCCCAGGATGCCCTTCACGCCCTCGACGAACTCCCGCCGGTTCTCGGCGTCGCGGGTGGCGCTGGTGGCGACGAAGCGCAGCGGGATCGGCGTGCCGCCGCTGTTCCGCTCGATCAGGTCCTGGTACTCCAGGCAGGCCGCGAAGGTGCGCTCCAGCGCGGCCGGCGCCAGCCGGCCGGTGGCGTCCACGCCCTCGCCGAGCCGGACGATGCGCATCTCGCGCACCACATCCTCGGTCCCGCCGGTCTTCGGGTGGACGTCGGCGATCAGCAGCCTGATGGAGTTGGTGCCGCAGTCGATCGCGGCGACGCGCTTGGTCATGTCGTTCATGTTCCGCTATGCACCCGGTTCCATGCCCGGTGTGACACATGGCCCGGCCTTCCACCACTCCGGCAGCAGCGCCAGCGCTTCGTCGCCCAGCGGGTTCACCCCGGGGCCGGCGGCCAGCGCGTGGCCGACCAGGACGTGCAGACACTTCACCCGGTCCGGCATGCCGCCGGCGGTCGGGAAGCCCTCCAGCACCTCGATCTCGTCGCGCCGGGCGCGGTACTCCTCGTCCGCGGCGCGGTAGGCCTCGGCCAGCTCCGGATCGGTCGTCAGCCGCTCGGTCATCTCCTTCATCAGGCCGGAGGCCTCCAGGGTGCCGATCGCCGAGGCCGCCTTGGGGCAGGTCAGGTAGAACAGCGTCGGGAACGGCGTGCCGTCGGGCAGCCGCGGCGCGGTCTCCACCACGTCCGGGTTGCCGCACGGGCAGCGGTGCGCGACCCGGCGTACGCCGCGCGGCGTACGGTTCAGCTGCGCCTCGACGGCGGCCAGGTCGAGCTGGTCGACCGGGGGCGCGGTCCGGGCGTGGTCGGGGGTGGGGGCGTCGTTCGTCATGGCCCGTCCAGCCTACGTCCTGGCAGGTACTTCCAGCGGAGTATGACCGGTGCCTTCCGCTGTGGGACGCGTAGATCAACTCCTGTGTGCCAGGGTCGTGAGGTCATCGCGAACCGTAAGAGACGAATACGTCGAGGGGGACGTACCGATGCTTCCTGCCCTGCGCGTGGTCGCTGTGCTCCACGCGCTTTCCTTCCTGCTGCAACCGATCCTGGCCGGACTGTTCCTTTCGGGGCAGGACTCGGCCATCGACTCGCACGCCACCAACGCCACGATCGTGGTGGCGCTGTGCCTGGTCATGACCGTCCTGGCGTTCCCGGCCTGGCGCCGGGGCCTGGTCCCGCGCGCGGCGTTCACCACGTCGGCCGCCCTGTTCGTCGTCGAGATCCTGCAGATGGGGGCCGGGTACGGCCACGTCATGTGGATCCACATCCCGCTGGGCGTCATCATGATGGGCGGCGTCGCCCAGCTCATGCCGCTGATCATGCGGCCCTACCGGCCGGCCGCAGCCGAGTCCGGTGCCGCCGTGGTGGCCTTCCCCGCCGCGGAGGCCGGCGAATGAGTGGCCTGCGCCTGTCCCGCCGAGGCGTGCTGCGGCTGTTCGGCGGCGCCGGCGCCGCCGCGGTGCTGGCGCCGACGCTCGCCGGATGTGCCAAGCCCGGCGACGACGGCATCAACCCCGGGACCCTGACGAGCAAAGCGAAGCTGCCGCAGCCTTACACCGTGCCGCTGCCGATCCTGAAGCCCCTGGCCCCGGATTCGACCGACGCGCAGGGCGTCCACTACTCGATGACGCTGAAGCAGGCCGAGGTCGAGATCCTGCCCGGGTACCGGACGAAGATCTTCGGCTACAACGGGACCTTCCCGGGCCCGTACCTGGACGTGCACGCTGGCACGCCGATGGTCGTGCACCAGACCAACCAGCTGCCGGTGCCGATCGCCACCCACTTGCACGGCGGCCTGACCCCGCCCAGCGACGACGGATTCCCGACCGACCTGGTCTTCCCGCAGGTGCTCGCGGACATGGCGAACCCGGGCATGGCCGCCTCCATGCCCGGGATGGACGGCATGCCGTCGATGGCGGACCCGCAGGCGCACCTGGCCGCTGTGCAGCGGGACTACGTCTTCCCGCTCAACCAGCGCGCCGCCACGCTCTGGTACCACGACCACCGCATGGACTTCAGCGGCGTGCAGATCTGGCGCGGCCTGTTCGGGCTCTGCGTGGTACGCGACGCCGAGGACGACAAACTGCCGCTGCCCAAGGGCGAGCGCGAGATCCCGCTGATGATCGCCGACCGCGCCTTCGACGCCGACGGCCAGCTGATCTATCCGGAGAAGGACCCGACGCTGCTCGGCAAGCCGAGCATGGACAAGTCGATCGCCGCCGGCGCGCAGGGCGACGTGATCCTGGTGAACGGCGCGCCCTGGCCGTACCTGGAGGTCGCGGCGGTCAAGTACCGGCTGCGGATCGTCAACGCCTCCAACGCCCGCCGCTACGAGCTGAAGCTGGACGGCCCCGGCGGCGGGACCTTCATCCAGGTCGGCTCCGACGGCGGCCTGCTGGCCTCGCCGATGACGCACTCCACCCTGCACCTGTCCCCCGCCGAGCGCTTCGACGTGGTCGTGGACTTCTCCAAGTACCCGGTCGGCTCGACGGTGACCTTGAAGAACTCCGCCGACAGCGGCGGCGCCGGCCAGGTGATGCAGTTCAAGGTGACGTCCCAGGCCTCCGACGACTCCTCGGTCCCGAGCACGCTGTCCACCATCGAGAAGCTGACGGTGGACGGGGCCAAACGGCGCCTGGTCTTCGCGCTGGACGGCAGCCAGTGGCACGTGAACGGCAAGGCCTTCGACCCGGCGCGTCCGTTGCTGAAGCCGGAGTTCGGCAAGACCGAGCAGTGGACGGTGACCTCGGTCGAGCGGCATCCCGTCCACCTGCACGGCGCGCACTTCCAGGTCACCGGCCGGGGCTCCGGCGGCCTCGGGGAGTACGACCACGGCTGGAAGGACACCGTCGAGCTGTCCCCGGGTTCTGACATCACCTTCGCGGTGCGGTTCGACTCCTACCGGGGGCGGTACGTCGCGCACTGCCACAACCTGGAACACGAGGACATGGGGATGATGGCCACCTTCCAGGTGGTCTGATCCGCCGACAGATCCGCTTTCTGACCTGTCTGAATCGGGGGAGGGCCCGGCTGCGGTGTGTGTGGTCGCCGCAGCCGGGCCCTTTTGGTGTGCCTGGGTTGATGCGCGCTATCCGGCCAGGTCTCGTACGAGATCCAGCGCGTACGGAAGCTCATCACCCGCTGCGTGTCAGGACTCTGCAAGGGCTGATGGCCGAGGCTCAGCTGGACCCGTCACTTCGCACCGGTCTTCCAGGAGTGGACCGGACGACGGCGTGAGGTGCTGAAGGCCATGTTCGCGCGGGCCGTCTCGCGAGGGGAGCTGGACGCGGACGCGGCCGAGCACGTGGACGCGCTCCTGTGCGCGCTCGGCTTCTCCGCGCACTGAGGTCTGTGGGTCCTGCCCGCCACGCTTTGGCGACGCGTCCGCAGGTGCCGAGCACCGCCGAAGACGTGGTGGGCCAACAGCTCATGGCCACCGTCGACGCCGCCGGTGACACCTTCCTCCAGCAATTTCGCGACCTCGCCGCCGGGCTCTCCTCGCCCGAGCTCACCGCCCTCGATCGCGTCGTCGAGCGCCAGCTCTACGACCTCGACCGCGAGGAAGTCCACGACGTCACCGACGGCTCCGACGACGGCTTCCTCTACGCCCGCGGCTTCATCCTCGCTGTCGGTCGCGAGTTCCACGCCGCCGTCGACGCCGATCCGCGGCTGGCCGTGCTGGACGCCGACTTCGAGGCCGTGTGCTACCTGTTCGCGCACGTCCACGAGCAGAAGTTGAGATCACCGATAGCCGGAAGAGATGCGGACTCTGCTCGTGGGTCTGCGGATCCCCACACGCGGAAAGCCTTGCCGGACAGCGAGGATCCGCGGCCACAGCTACAGCGGCACGCGCCACGTCACGCGAGTGCCCTGGTCCCCGTCGCCGGGCCCGGCGTGGAAGCTGCCGCCGAGTTCGCGGGCCCGGGCGGCCAGGTTCGACAGGCCCTGGCGGGCGGTGCGGGGGTTGGGGCGCCAGCGCGGCATCGGGCGGCCGCCGTCGTCGAGGACGTCGAGGGTCAGCGTGGTCGCCGGTCCCGGCTCCACCGTCACCACCACCTCGACCCGGGTCGCGCCGGCGTGTTTGGCCGCGTTGGCCAGGGTTTCGCGGACCGCGGCCACCAGGTGCGCGCCGGTGTCGCCGCCGACCAGGGAGTCCAGCGGGCCGGTGAAGCGGACCGAGGGCTCGAAGCCGAGGACGCGGGCCGCGCGGGAGGCCTCGCGCAGCACCCGGGCGCGGGTCGAGGTGGCCTCCTGGTCGGCGGTGAGTTGCAGGTCGAAGATCGTGGTGCGGATCTCGGCGATCGCGGCGTCCAGTTCGTCGATGACGCCGTCCAGGCGCTCGGCGGCGGCCGGCAGGTCCGGGCCGGGGGTGCTCAGGCGGCGGCTCAGGGTCTGCAGCGACAGGCCGGCCGCGAAGATCCGTTGGATGGTGAGGTCGTGCAGGTCGCGCGCGATGCGCTCGCGGTCGGCGTAGACGGCCAGCCGGTCCTCGGCGGCGCGTGCCTCCGTCAGGGCCAGCGCGAGGCCCGCCTGGTGCGCGAAGGCGGTGGCCAGGCGGGCGTCCTCGTCGTCGAAGGTGCGGCTGCCCGGCGCGTTGGCCAGGACCAGCGTGCCGATCGGCCGGTCGTCGCGCTGGGCCAGGGCGGCGTAGACGATGGCGCCGAAGGCGCGGTAGGGCGGCGCCAGCTCTTCGCGGTGCGCGTCGTTCGCCTCCATCGCGAACGCCCGGCCGGTGATCGCCACCTTCACCGACCGCCGATGCGGCTCCACCGACGCGCCGCGCACCTTGTCGGCGGCCAGCCCGGTGGCCACGTCGACGCGCCAGCTGCCGTCCTCGTGCTGGAGCAGCAGCGAGCAGTGGTCGGCGCCGGACGCTTCGCGGGCACGCTCGGCGACCAGGGTGAGGACCTCGTGCGGGTCCTCGGCGATCAGCATCAGGGTGATGACGTCCGAGGCCGCCGACAGCCAGGACTCGCGGCGGCGGGAGGCGGCCAGCGCGTCCTGCAGGTCGGCTATTCCGGGCGATTCACGTGATTCGGACATCGATCCGAGTCTAGGCCGAAGGCTGCGGGACGGCGCTTTGTGCAAAAGGAGGCGGCGCCGGTGCCGGCGCCGCCTCCTTTCCGTTCCGTCTACGTCCGGCTAGTCCCGGAACTCGGCCGCGACCCGCAGCAGGATGTCGTTCGCCTCGACCTCGCCGATGGTGATCCGCGCGCCCTCGCCGGCGAACGGCCGCACCACGATGCCGGAGACCTCGGCCTTCGCGGCGAACTCCGTGGTGCGCTCGCCCAGCCGGAGCCAGATGAAGTTTGCCTGGCTCTCCGGCACGGTCCAGCCCTGCTCGCGCAGCGCCTGGGTGACCCGCGTGCGCTCCTGGACCAGCGCCTCGCAGCGCTCCAGCAGCTGCTTCTCGGCCCGCAGCGACTCGATCGCGGCCACCTGCGCCAGGCTGTTCACGCCGAAGGGCACGGCGGTCTGGCGCAGCGCGGCGGCCACCGGCTCGTGCGCGATCGCGAAGCCGACACGCAGACCGGCCAGGCCGTAGGCCTTGGAGAAGGTGCGCAGGACCGCGACGTTCGGGCGGTCGCGGTAGATCTCCACGCCGTCCGGGACGCTGTCGTCCCGCACGAACTCCCGGTACGCCTCGTCGATCACCACCAGGATGTCGCTCGGCACCCGGTCCAGGAACCGCACCAGGTCGTCCTCGGAGATGGCGACGCCGGTCGGGTTGTTGGGGTTGCACACGAAGATCAGGCGCGTGCGGTCGGTCACCGCGGCGGCCATCGCGTCCAGGTCGTGGTGCTCGCCGGGGGTCAGTGGCACCCGCACCGAGGTGGCGCCGGAGATCTGCGTGATGATCGGGTACGCCTCGAAGGAGCGCCAGGCGTAGATCACCTCGTCCCCCGGACCCGAGGTGGCCTGCAGCAGCTGCTGCGCCACGCCGACCGAGCCGGTCCCGGTGGCCACGTGCTCCACCGGCACGCCGAAGCGCTCCGCGATCTCCGCGCTCAGCGCCGACACGGCCATGTCCGGGTAGCGGTTGAAGCTCTCCGCGGACTTCTGCACCGCTTCCAGCACGCCGGGCAGCGGCGGGTAAGGATTCTCATTCGAGGACAGCTTGAAGGCGGAGGTGTCGGGAATCTTTCCCGCCTTGTACACAGGGATGCCGCGCAATGCTTCACGGAGCTTCGGGGTCTGGACGTCGTCGGCCACGGCTGGAATCTCCTTCTCGGGTGTGATCTCAGATTAACCGCCGTGAGACTTTTCGCCGACCGCCCGGAGCGGGACATATCAGGTGTGACCCTCAACGGATTCGCCTACGGAGAGTTGTCATTCGGAGCGGACGGTCAAGTGGCCGATCCCCAACAGCGAGGAGTCGCCCCGGAGGTGGCCCTCGGCGCGGACGTGACGGACCTGCTCGTGCTCTCGCACGGCTGGTTGGACGACCCGTTGCGCGCGCAGGACCTCTACACCGGGCTCACCGCGGCCATGGCGCAGGTCGGCGGGGCGCCGCCGGGACTGGCCGTGCTCGGGATCCTGTGGCCGTCCAAGCGATTCGACGCGGCGCCGGACGCTGAGGCGGCCGAGGCGGCCGCGGCCGTGAACGATCCGACCGGCCGGACCGCGGCGTCGTTCGTCACCCGGGTCCGGGACCGGGTGAGCGCCAGCATCGTGGGCCTGCCGGACGCGGCGGAGTACGCCAACCCCGGCGAGCACCAGGCCACCTTCTTCGGGCTGGACCCCGGGGCGCTGCTGGAGAAGTTCGGGCCGCTGGAGGACGGGATCTCGGCGGTGATGAACCTGTCGACGTACTACGAGATGAAGGCACGGTCCGGTGCGGTCGGCAGGGGGCTGGTGCCGGTGCTGGGAGCGGTGCGCGCGGCGCGGCCGCAGGTGCGGCTGCACTTGGCGGGGCACAGCTTCGGGGCGCGGGTGATGGCCTCGGCGCTGGCGAACTGCGAGCCGTTCCCGGTGTCGTCGGCGATGCTGATCCAGGGCGCGTTCTCGCAGTTCGGGTTCGCCAAGCAGTGGGACGGGGTGCACGACGGGCTGTTCCGGCCGGGGTTGTCCGGCGGGCGGTTGCAGGGGCCGGTGGTCGTGACGTACTCGCACCACGACGACATGGTCGGGATCGCGTACGAGCTGGCGTCGCGGATGGCCGGGGACCAGCCGGACACCACCGGGATGGTGCCCGACAGCGATGTGCGTGACGAGTTCGGCGCGATCGGGCGGCACGGTGCGCTTTCGACGCCGGAGTCGTGCTGGAGCGCGATGCTGCCGGTCGAGGGGCCGGGGTACGCGTTCCCGGCGGGGGCGATCAGCAACTTGGATTCGAGTGCGTACGTTTCGAGTCACTACCGGGTGCTGGGGCCTGAGGTGGGGAAGGCCATGGTCGCGGCGATCACCGCGTGTGAGCCGGGCTGAGTGAGGACTGCTGACGGATCCGGCCGGCCCTCATGGCCGGATTCGTCACTCATGTGTCGTTGCGGACTTCGCCGGCGGCGGCGAGGCTCTTACTGTGTTGGACAGAAGAGCTGTGAGCCGCCGCGTGGTGTTCCTGGTCTTTCCGCGGTTCCAGCTGCTCGATCTCAGCGGGCCGCTGGAGGTCTTCTCGCAGGCCGATCGGTTGTTTCCGTTGGACGGTGGACGCCGTCGGTACGCGACCGAGGTCGTGGCCGCGTCGGCTGATCCGGTGGTGGCGTCCGACGGTTTGGCCGTCGTGCCGCATCGCACGGTGGCCTCCGCGGTCTCGTCGCCGATCGACACCTTGGTCGTAGTCGGTGGGATGGGCGTCCGCGATGCCTGCGATTCTCCCGAGTACGTCGACTGGGTTCAGGCCATGGCGGGTCGGGCTCGGCGGGTGACCTCGGTGTGCTCCGGGGCTTTTCTGCTGGCCGCGGCGGGGTTGTTGGACGGCCGGCGCGCCGTGACGCACTGGCAGTCGTGCGACGAGCTGGCCGCCCGGTTCCCGGAGGTCCGGGTCGAGGCGGACCCGATTTTCGTGCGGGACGACCCGATCTGGACGTCCGCCGGGGTCACGGCCGGTGTGGATCTCGCGCTGGCACTCGTCGAGGACGACCACGGGGCGGAGCTGGCGCGGGCCATCGCCAAGCAGCTGGTGGTGTTCGTGCAGCGGCCCGGCGGCCAGGCGCAGTTCAGCACGCAGCTGGCGGCGCAGCGTCCGGGGCGTGACGCGCTGCGCGAGGCGCAGACGTGGATCGCCGACCACCTCGACGAGGACCTGAGCCTGCCGGCGCTGGCGCGGCGTGCGGCGTTGAGCGAGCGGCACTTCTCGCGGGTGTTCCGGGCCGAGACCGGGATGACGGTGGCGGCGTACGTCGAGGCCGCGCGGATCGAGGCGGCGCGGCGGCTGCTGGAGAGCACGCACGACGGGCTCGACCGCATCGCGCGGACCTGCGGCTTCGGCACGGTCGAGACCATGCACCGCACCTTCAACCGGACGGTCCGGGTGACACCCGGGGAGTACCGGCGGCACTTCAGTTCCCGCAAGCAGACCAGGCAGACCAAGCAGAGCGAGCAGACCGAGCAGACCGAGTAATCCCAGGCCAGAAGCACCCAGGAGTCGACCATGACCCGTCTCGCCATCCCCCTGTTCCCCGGCTTCATGCCTCTGGACTTCGTCGGCCCGTACGACGTCCTCCGCTTCCTACCGGACACCGAGGTCGTGTTCGTCGCGACCGAACCGGGCCCGGTCCGCGGCGCCGACGGCGGCTTCGCCCTCGAAGCCCAAGCCACCCCCGAAGACATCACCACCTGCGACATCCTCCTGGTCCCCGGCGGCCGAGGCACCCGCGACTACGCAGCCCGCAAGCCCCTGACCGACTGGATCGCCCGCATACACGAAACCACCACCTGGACCACCTCGGTCTGCACCGGCAGCCTCCTGCTCGGAGCAGCAGGCATCCTCACCGGCCTGGACGCCACCACGCACTGGAACGCCATCCCCGAACTGGAAGCCTTCGGCGCCCACTACACCCCCGACCGCGTGGTCCGCCGCGGCAAGGTGGTCACAGCGGCAGGCGTCTCCTCCGGCATCGACATGGCCCTGACCCTCGCCGGCCTGATCGAGGGCGACGAATTCGCGAAGGCGGTCCAACTCTGGATCGAGTACGACCCCCAGCCCCCGTACGACACCGGCTCGGTGGCGAAGGCCGGCGCGGAGCTGGTGGCGCGTACGCCGGGGCTGATCGCGGGCGGCGCTCGGCGGGGGTAGGGGCGCCGGTCGGTCGGCGGTGGGCAGATTTTGAGGCGCGCCCTTTGTCCGGCGCGGCGCGGGTGCCTGCCAAGAAGACCGGTCCGAAGCCCGCCAGCGCGCACTCCCCCGGCGACGCAAGATCGATGAGTGGTTGCGATTTCAACCACTTCATCGAGCTCAAGGAGTCCTCATGGACCTCGCGTTGCGTGGCCGCGTCGCTGTCGTCACCGGCGGCAGTAAGGGCATCGGCCTCGCCGTTGTTCGTACTCTGCTGGAGGAGGGTGCGTTCGTTGTGGCTGCCTCTCGGTCCGGGTCGCCGGGGCTGGCGGATCTGGCCGGGCCGAATCTGCTGCATGCGGCTGGCGACCTTATGGATCCGGCGTTTCCGGCAGAGCTTGTGGAGCGCGCCGTCGGGGCCTTCGGCGGCCTCGACATCCTCGTCAACAACGCCGGTGGGCCGCCGCCGGGGGTTGTGTTGCCGCGTGGGCCCTTTCTGGATGGGACCGACACCGATTGGCAGGCCGTCTTCGAGTTCAACCTGTTCGCGGTCATGCGGCTGACGCGGGTGGCGCTGCCGCACCTGGTCGAGCGCGGGGGCACGATCGTCAACGTCTCGTCGAGCCTGGCGCGCCAGCCCGGGACCAACAACTACGAGTACGCCGCCGCCAAGGCCGCGGTCAGCCACGTCTCCAAGGGCCTGTCCGAGGAGTTCGGGCCGCAGGGGGTGCGGGTCAACACCGTGTCGCCGGGGATCACGCGCACCAACTGGTGGACCGACGAGGGTGGTGTCGCGGACATGTTCGCCGGGGCGATGGGGGTTGATCGGGACACGCTGCTCGACAAGACGCTGCCGGAGATGATGCGGCTGAGCACCGGGCGGTTCGTGGAGCCGCAGGAGGTGGCGGATGCGATCGTGCTGCTGTCCTCGCCGCGGTCGGGGAGTACCAACGGTTCGGAGTTCGTCGTGGACGGGGGCATGCTCAAAGAGATCTGATCGATTGCGTGCCTGCCCGGGCCGGTTTAGGTTACCGACGAGTAGTGCCCGCACCCCGCACCGCAACCCGGAGGCCGCCATGCCAGTGCTCCGCTCCCAGCTGGACCCCGCCTCGGAGACGGCTCTGGCCGATCGCGAAGCGGTGCTGGCGGCGCTGGCGCGCATCAGGGAACTGCAACAGAAGGTGCTGGCCGGCGGTGGTGAGAAGTACGCCGAGCGCCACCGCTCGCGCGGCAAGCTGCTCGTGCGCGAGCGCCTGGACCTGCTGCTCGACGAGGACGCGCCGTTCCTCGAACTGGCCGCGCTCGCCGGGACGCACGACCCGTCCGAGACCGTCGGCGGGGTCTCCGGCATCGGCACCGTGGCCGGGGTGGAGTGCATGATCGGCGCCAACGATCCGACGGTGAAGGGCGGCGCGGTCGGCCCCTCGGGCGTCGCCAAGCAGCTGCGGATGCTGGAGATCGCCGAGCGCAATCGGCTGCCGCTCATCTCGCTGACCGAGTCCGCGGGCGCCGATCTGCCGCGGCAGGCGGACATCTTCGTGCCCGGCGGCGCCTCGTTCAAGGGCATCTCACGCCTGTCGGCCGCCGGGATCCCGACGCTGTCCATCGTGTTCGGGTCCTCGACGGCCGGCGGCGCCTACGTGCCCGGCATGAGCGAGTTCACGGTCATGGTGAAGAACCAGGCCGCCGTCTACCTCGGCGGACCGCCGCTGGTGAAGATGGCGATCAACGAGGACACCGACGACGAGACCCTCGGCGGCGCCGACATGCACGCCCGCGTCTCGGGGCTGGCCGACTACCTCGCCCGCGACGAGCGCGACGCGATCCGCATCGGCCGCCAGATCGTCGCCGATCTGCGGTGGCGCAAGGCGGGCCCGGGGCCGACCGAGAGTCCCGACGAGCCGCTGTACGCCGCCGAGGACCTACTGGCGCTCGCCCCGATGGACCTGCGCCGCCCCGTCGAGGTGCGGGAGATCCTGGCCCGGGTGCTCGACGGCTCGCGCTTCTCCGAGTTCAAGCCGCTCTACGGCACCACGCTCGTCTGCGGCTGGGGCTCCATCCACGGCTACCCCGTCGGCATCCTGGCCAACAACGGCATCCTGTTCTCCGAGGAGGCCAACAAGGGCGCGCACTTCATCCAGCTCGCCAACGCCCGCGAGGTCCCGCTGCTGTTCGTGCAGAACATCACCGGCTTCATGGTCGGCTCGCGCTACGAGCGCGGCGGCATCATCAAGGACGGCAGCAAGCTGATCAACGCCGTCTCCAACTCCGCCGTACCGCACGTGACCCTGATGGTCGGCGCTTCCTACGGCGCCGGCAACTACGGCATGTCCGGTCGCGCCTACGACCCCCGCTTCGTCTTCACCTGGCCGAACCACCGCATCGCGGTGATGGGCGGCCGGGAGCTGGCCGGGGTGATGTCGATCGTGCAGCGGCAAAAGGCTGAAAAAGCAGGGCAGCCGTACGACGAGGCCGCCGACGCGCAGACCCGCGAGTTCGTCGAGGCCATGGTCGACGGCCAGTCCGACGCCGTTTACGCCAGCGGCCGGCTGTGGGACGACGGCGTCATCGACCCGCGCCAGAGCCGGACCGTGCTGGGCCTCGCGCTGTCCGCGATCGACTCCGGGCCGGTGGTCGGGACCCGCCAGTTCGCGCCCTTCCGGATGTAGGGTGACGCGGCTCACAGCTCCATGAACGACTGTCCGACCTGTGAGACAGTGACGCCATGCCGACGTATCCGACGTTCTCGACAGTGCTGGTGGCCAACCGGGGCGAGATCGCCCGGCGGGTCTTCCGCACCGCCAAGGCGATGGGCCTGCGCACCGTCGCCGTGTACTCCGATCCGGACGCCGACGCGCCGCATGTGCGCGAAGCCGATGTCGCGGTGGCCCTCGGCGGCAGCACCAGCGCCGAGTCCTACCTGGACGTCGCCAAGATCCTGGAAGCCGCGCGCAAGACCGGCGCGGACGCCGTCCACCCCGGCTACGGCTTCCTGTCGGAGAACGCCGCCTTCGCCGAGGCCTGCGCCGAGGCGGGGATCGTTTTCGTCGGCCCCTCGCCGGACGCGATCCGGAAGATGGGCATCAAGCACGAGGCGAAGGCCATCGCTCAGGCCGCCGGCGTACCGGTGCTGCCCGACGCGCTGCTGACCACCGACGAGCCCGAGGACTGGCGCAAGGCCGGCGAAGGCGTCGGATTCCCGTTGCTGGTCAAGGCTTCCGCGGGCGGCGGCGGCAAGGGCATGCGCCTGGTCTCCGGCGTGGACGAGCTGGAGAACGCGGTCTCCGGGGCCCGGCGCGAGGCGGCGGCGGCGTTCGGAGACGGCACCGTCTTCCTGGAGCGCTACCTGACCGCCTCCCGGCACATCGAGATCCAGGTCTTCGGCGACAGCCACGGCAACGCCGTGTTCTACGGCGAGCGCGAGTGCTCCGTGCAGCGGCGCCACCAGAAGGTCGTCGAGGAGGCGCCGTCCCCGGTGGTCGGCGCGGTGGTCCGGGCCCGGATGGGCGAGGTCGCGTGCGCGCTGGTGCGTGAACTCGGCTACGTCGGCGCCGGAACCGTGGAGTTCCTCTTCGACGACACCGACGACTCCTACTACTTCCTGGAGATGAACACGCGGCTCCAGGTCGAGCACCCGGTCACCGAAGAGGTCTGGGGTCAGGACCTGGTTCGCAAACAGTTCGAGGTGGCCTCCGGCGCGGAGCTCACCGCGCCCGACCCCGAGGGCCTGCACGGCCACGCGATCGAGGTCCGCCTCTACGCCGAGGACCCGGCACGCAAGTACATCCCCTCGCCCGGGACCCTGGCCCTGTATGAGCACGCTGACGTACCCGGGATCCGTTACGAGGACGGCGTCCGAAGCGGCAGCGTCGTCTCGCACTACTACGACCCGATGCTGGCCAAGGTGGTCGCCACCGGCGCGACCCGCGGCGAGGCGGCGCTGAAGCTGGCCTCGGCGCTGGCCGGCATGCGGATCCAGGGCCTGAAGACCAACCGCGACCAGCTGGTCGCGATCCTGCGCGACCCCAACTTCCTGGCCGGGGCCACGCGGACCGACTTCCTGGACCTGCACCCCGCGCTGGCCGCGCCCGAGGACCGGACCGACGTCACCGCGCACCTCGCGGCGGCCATCGCGGTGTCCGTCCACCGGCGCCGTGCGGCCGGCGGCGCGACCGCCTTCGCCCCGGCCGGCTGGCGGCTGCTCCCCTACGCCGGCGCCAACGCGGCGTGGACCCGGCAGGACATCCGCCGGGCACCGGAGACACCGGTGACCTACCGTCTCGACGGCTCGACGCTGTATCTGATCCACGGCGGAGCCGAGTACGAGGTATCACTTAGGGATCTGGGTCCTGAGTCGGTCCGGGTCGCGGTGGACGGCGTCGACCGGCTGTGCCGCGTGCGGGTCGCGGACGACACCGTCGTGTGGATCGACGACAGCGACGGCGGGCACTCGGCCTGGAAGCCGACGCCGCGCTTCCCGGCGGACGCTGACGCCTCCGCCGCAGATGACGGCGCCGCTGAGGTGCCCGGGACGGTGGTCGCGATCGCCGTGGCGGCGGGCGATGCGGTGAAGGCTGGGCAGGTCCTGGTGACCATGGAGGCCATGAAGATGGAACATCACGTGAAGGCTGGGCGTGACGGCGTGGTCGCCTCCGTGGACTGCGGCGTGGGTCAGTTCGTGGACGCGCACCAGATTTTGGTGACTTTGGCCTGATAGGGCGTGTGGGGAATGTAAGTCCTGCGCGCGCATACTGCTGGCGCGCAGGACTGATTCAGCCCAGAATCGGGGCATGCCTGCCACGCAAAGTGCTGAGACGCGCGACCCGGTGGAGTTCCACTGGCTCGGCGACATCGTGCGTGTGAACCTCGACGAGAACGCGCGCGGGTCCGTCCTCGCTTATGGGGACGAGGAGTGGGACTGGACGGGCTTCGACGCCCGGATCCGCAAGTGCGTGACCGGGATCCGCAGCGACCGGCTGCAGCGCGGCCAGCGGGTCGCCGTGCTCGCCCGCAACCACCCGGTCCATTTCGAGACCCTGTTCGCGGCCAGCAACATGGGCCTGGTCTGCACCTGGCTCGACTGGCGCCTGGACCGCGCGCACCTGGTCCACGCCCTGAACGAGGCCGAGGCCCGCATCCTGTTCGTCGGCGACGAGTTCGTGGACCTCATCGAGGACTCCATGATGGAGATCTCGTCGGTGGTCAGCACGATCACCGTCGGAGGCCGCGAGGACGAGTACGAGGCGTGGCTGGAGACCCACGAGACCCACGAGGCGCTGCTGCGCGCCGCCCGCGAGGTCGCGGCCAGCTCGGGCCGCGGCGATGAACCGGTGCTGCGCCTGTATTCCTCCACGGGGAAGAAGGGGCCCACGCGCGGCGAGTACACGCACCGCGCCCTGCTGGCATCCGCATCGGAGACGCTGCGTCGCAAGGCCCTGAGCCGCGGCGACGTCGAGGCCGTGGACGCACCGGTGACGGTGCACGAGGCCGCGGTGCGGGTGCTGGCGAACATGTCGGCGGGGGCTGAGACGGTGCTGGTGCGCGAAGAATAGGCCGCAGGAGGGGGTTCGGCGCGGTGTGCGGGTGCGGTTTGCTGGTGGGTTTTAGGAGCTTTTTACGGCTTCGCACTAGTTTAAGAAGGATCCGCTGGGTGGCGCAGTTCGGTGGCGTGCCGCAGGTTGCGTTGGCGGCCGGCGGTGTTCGTGTGCACGACCGCGCACAGGTCCGAGTCACTGCGCACGCGTTAAGTCGGCGGCTGGCGGCCGCGTTTGGTGGGTGCCTAAGGCCAAAAGCAGGGCCTCCGGCGGCGCCTGCGCGGCGAGCGGCACTCGCTCCGGGGAGGGGGGGCCGCGTAGTCGGCTGCCGGTCGTTGCTTGTGGTCGCCTTGTCCCGGGTTCCCCGTCGCGTCGTCGCCTGACGGAAGCAGACCGGTCCGGTGGTATCAAGTCGGATCGCTGC